>JAICXH010000080.1 GCA_025981645.1 Burkholderiales bacterium | reverse complement strand
GCTGCGCTCGAAGCCAAGCGCGCGGCCGAGGAAGCGATGCAGAACAAGACCACTAAGGAGGAGTTCGCGCTCGCCGAGGCCGAGCTCGCGACCGCCCTCGCCCAACTCGAGGCAATCCGGAAGCTGCGCCACCGCACGTAGGCGGTCGCGTCGTCGTCGCTGCGCTTCCGCGCGTTGCCGCGCCCCCGCGCGTCGCCGTCTCCTGCAGTCTGGTACCATGTTGCGGTGCAGCATCGCTGCGTCCGCACGGGCATCCGTATGTCAAGTCTCCACCAGACCCTCGATCGCTCGCTCGACATCTCGCGAAGCGTCGGCACCGTCCTCGACCGGCGCCTGCGCGAAGCGTGGAAGGCATGGGCCGAACATATCGAGACGGCGCTTGCCGAGTGGTCGCGTCACGCGCCGTCGCACCGCGCGCTCGCTCCGCAGCACCTCTTGCAGGACGCCTGGGAGTACGGCGTCGACTCGATCCAGCGCTCGATCCTGTTCTGGGACACGCTGCGCCAGCGCGGCAACAACTTCCTTGCCCACGAGGCTGCCGGCAAGCCTCCGCTCCTCGCCTACGACTACGAGTTGATCGCCGATGGGCGCAGCTTCGAGCACCCGGTCAATCACGCGCTGGTGCGCATCGTCGCGCCCGACGGCATCGCCGTCGACCCGACACTGCGCCCGTTCATCATCATCGATCCGCGCGCCGGGCACGGCCCGGGCATCGGTGGCTTCAAGGAGGATTCGGAGGTCGGTGTCGCGCTTAAGGCCGGGCATCCGGTCTATTTCGTCATCTTCTACCCGGAGCCCGAGCCGGGGCAGACGCTCGCCGACGTGACCGACGCCGAAGCCGAGTTCGTTCGCATCGTCGCGCAGCGCCATCCGGAGAGCCTCAAGCCCGCGCTGATCGGCAACTGCCAGGGCGGCTGGGCGGTGATGATGCTCGCCGCCGCGCGCCCCGACATGACCGGCCCGCTCGTCATCAACGGCGCGCCGATGTCGTACTGGGCCGGCAACGACGGCGACAATCCGCTGCGCTACGCCGGTGGCCTCGTCGGCGGCGCGTGGGCGGCACTCCTCGCTGCGGACCTCGGCGCCGGCAAGTTCGACGGCGCCAATCTCGTGCAGAACTTCGAGGACCTCAACCCGGCGAACACGTTCTGGGACAAGTACTACCACCTGTACGACGCCGTCGACGACGAAGCGCACCGCTTCCTCGAGTTCGAGCGCTGGTGGGGCGGGTTCTATCTGCTGAACGAGGAGGAGATCCGCTGGATCATGAACAACCTCTTCATCGGCAACAAGCTCGCACAGGGCGAGGCGCGCCTCGGCCCCGGCCGCTATTTCGACCTGAAGTCGATCAAGCAACCGATCATCGTGTTCGCGTCGATGGGCGACAACATCACGCCGCCGCAGCAGGCGTTCAACTGGATCTCCGACCTCTACTCGTCGACCGACGAGATCAAGGCCAACGGGCAGACGATCGTCGGCCTTATCCACGAGGACATCGGCCACCTCGGCATCTTCGTGTCGGGGAAGGTCGCTCGCAAGGAGCACACGCAGATCTTTGAGGTGCTGAAGTACATCCAGCAGCTTCCGCCCGGGCTCTACGGAATGGAGATTCGCGAGATCGCCGGCGCGAACGGCGTCGAGTACGACGTGACGCTGCACGAGCGCACGCTGGAATCGCTGAAGAAACTGCAGAAGTTCGACCGCGTCGACGAGAAGCCCTTCGAGGCGGTCGCCGCGTTCTCCGAGTTGACCGAGCGCGCCTACGAGCTCCTGCTGCGTCCGGCGGTGCGCGAGATGGCCCCCGAGTGGGCGGCGAAGCTCCTGCGCGACCTGCATCCGCTGCGCGTGCAGCGCTGGGCATTCTCGGACCGCAACCCGTTCGTGGCGATGCTGGCGCCCGCGGCGATGCTCGCGCGCGCGAACCGCCGCCCGCGGCACGCCGACAACCTCGCGCGTCACGCCGAGCACCTCGCCTCCACCTCGGTGAGCGCCGCGCTCGACCTCTACCGCGACCTGCGCGATGCGACGCGCGAGGCGGCGTTCTACTACGTCTACGGCAACATGATGTCGCTGCAGATGGCCGACCAGCGCGCGGTGATCAGGCGCCAGACGCGCTTCGACCCGCGCGCGCTGCCGGCCGTGCGCCAGGTGCTGGATGAGATCGACCAGGGCGGACTCGCCGACGCGATCATTCGTGTCGGCATCCTGATCGTGAAGGCCGGCGGCGGCAAGCGGCGTCTCGCGCAGATGGAGCACACGCGTGCTCTGCTCGCCCCCACCGGCGTGATGCGCCACATCGACGAGGACCAGTTCCGGCGCCTCCTGCACGAGGAGACGCTGATCGTCGAGTTCGAGCCGCTGCTCGCGGCGCGATCGCTGCCGAAGCTCGTCAAGAGCGCGGGCGACCGCCACAAGCTCAACAACGTGTTCGACTCGCTCGAAGCCGACGGGACGCTCGATGCGAAACAGAAGAGCCTCCTCGCCGAGCTGCGTCGGCTGGTGACACGGCCGGGCACGCCCGCGGCCGACGGGAAATCGCGCGGCAAGCCGCGAACGCGAGTCGTGAAGCGCAGCTCGAAGCGCAGCACCAAGCGGGCCGCGAGGCCAGGCGCGCGGCGAGGCCGCCGTGGCGGCCTCCACCGCTGAACCGCGCTGAGTTAGGATTCGGATCGTGAGCACGCGCGCAGCGCCGTCCATCCCCGACCGGGGCGCCGTCCGCATCGAAAAGGATGCCCTCGGCGAAGTCGCGGTCCCGGCCGATCACCTGTGGGGTGCGCAGACGCAGCGTTCGGTCGAGAACTTCCCGATCGGCGTCGACCGTTTCAAGTGGGGCCGCGAGGTGATCCGCGCGTTCGGCGTGCTGAAGAAGTGCGCCGCGCAGGCCAACGGCGAGCTCGGCGAGCTTCCCGCCGACAAGGTCGCGCTGATCGAGCGCGCCGCGCAGGAAGTGATCGACGGCGAGCTCGATCGCGAGTTTCCGCTCGTCGTGTTCCAGACCGGGTCGGGCACGCAGTCGAACATGAACGCGAACGAGGTGATCGCCAATCGCGCGATCCAGCTCGCGGGCGGCGTCGTCGGGTCGAAGAAACCAATTCACCCGAACGACGACGTCAACCGCGGCCAGTCGTCGAACGACACGTTCCCGGCGGTGATGCACATGGCAAGCGTCGACGTCCTCGACCATCGGCTGCTGCCGGCGCTCGAGCGGCTGCACGCGACGCTCGACGCGAAGGCGAAGGCCTTCGCCGGTGTCGTGATGATCGGCCGCACGCACCTGATGGATGCGACGCCGCTGACCCTCGGTCAGGCGATCTCGGGCTGGGTCGGTCAGCTCGACGACGCGCGCCGCACGCTCGCCTTCGCCCGCGAAGGTCTGCTGCCGCTCGCGCTCGGCGGCACCGCGGTCGGCACCGGACTCAACTCCCATCCGCGCTTCGCCGAGACGGTCGCGGCAGCGATCGCGCGCGGGACCGGCGTACCGTTCGTGTCGGCGCCGAACAAGTTCGCCACGCTCTCCGCCCACGACGCGATCGTCAACGTCAGCGCGGCGATGCGCACGCTCGCCGGCGCGCTGATGAAGATCGCCAACGACGTGCGCTGGCACGCGAGCGGTCCGCGCGCGGGCCTCGGCGAGATCACGATCCCAGACAACGAACCCGGCTCGTCGATCATGCCCGGCAAGATCAATCCGACGCAGTGCGAGGCGCTGACAATGGTCGCGGTGCGCGTCTACGGCAACGACGCTGCCGTCGCGTTCGCCGGAAGCCAGGGCAATTTCCAGCTCAACGTCTACAAGCCGGTGATGCTGCAGGGCGTGCTCGAGTCGGGCAGGCTCCTCGCCGACGCGATCGACTCGTTCGACGTGCGCTGCGCGCAGGGCATCGAGCCCAACCTCGACGGCATCCGCCACAACGTCGAGCACTCGCTGATGCTCGTCACTGCGCTCAACCCGCACATCGGCTACGAGAACGCCGCGAAGATCGCGCTCGCTGCGCACCGCGGCAACTTGAGTCTTCGCGAAGCGGCGCTGAAGCTCGGGCTCGTCAGCCCCGAGGATTTCGACCGCTGGGTCGATCCCGCCGCGATGACGCGGCCGGGCTGAAGGGATGGGGTCTGGACCTGACCCTGCCTAGCCGAGCTGCTGCTCGGCGAGCGTCACCCAGTAGCTCGCGCCGATCGCGAGCACTTCGTCGTTGAAATCGTAGCGCGGGTTGTGCAGCCCCGGCGGGTTGTCGCCCGCCCCGGAGCCGAGCCATACGTAGCAGCCCGGCCTGGCCTGCAGCATGAAGGCGAAATCCTCGCTCGTCATCTCGGGCACCGGTGCGCGGTCGACGTCGGCAGCGCCGACGACGGCCTCGGCGGCGCGAGCCGCATGGGCGGTTTCTTCCGGGCTGTTGACGGTCGCCGGGTAGCGCCGTTCGTAGCGAAGGGTCGCGCGCATGTCGAAGGTCGCGGCGACGCCGTCGACGATGCCGCGCATCCGCGTCTCGATCAGATCCTGCACTTCGCGCCTGAAGCTGCGCACGGTGCCGCGCAGGATCACCTGCTCGGGAATGACGTTCCAGGTGTCGCCGGCGTGCACCTGCGTGACGCTCACTGCCGCGGCGTCCATCGGGTGCAGGTTGCGCGACACGATCGTCTGCAGCGCGGCAATCGCCTGCGACGCGAACAGCATCGGGTCCTTGCCCTGGTAGGCCATCGCCGCGTGCGCGCCCTGGCCGGTCGCGACGATCTCGAACACGTCGTAGGCGCCCATCAGCGGGCCGTCGCGCATCGCGAACTTTCCCGCAGCGAGCCGCGGCCAGTTGTGCATGCCGTAGACGGCGCGCATCGGGAAACGCTCGAACAGCCCCTCCTCGACCATCACGCGGCCGCCGCCCTCGTTCTCCTCGGCGGGCTGGAAGATGAAATAGACGGTGCCGTCGAAGCGGCGGCGCTTCGCGAGCGCCTGTGCGGCGGCGAGCAGCATCGTCGTGTGGCCGTCGTGGCCGCAGGCGTGCATGCGGCCGTCGTTGCGCGAGGCGTGCGCGACGCCCGAGCGCTCGTGGATGGGCAGCGCGTCGAGGTCGGCGCGAAGGCCGATCGCCTCCTTCGACGTGCCCGCCGACAGCACGCCGACGACCCCGGTCTTCGCGAGCCCGGTGTGAACCACGAGGCCGAATCCGCGCAGTCGCTCGGCGACGAACGCGGACGTCTCGCGTTCCTCGAACGCCGTTTCGGGGTGTGCGTGCAGGCGATGGCGCCAGCTTCGCGCCTCGGCGTCGAGTGCAGTGACTTCGGGGACGATCATCATGGCCGGGTGGAAAGAGGGGCGACGAAGCTCCCTCGGACAGGGAAGCCCCGATTATCCGCGACCCTCACCGCCCCGTCCCCGGAGCCGCGATAATGCGCGCCTGACATGGACGACAGGATCTGGGACCTCCTCATCGTCGGCGGTGGCATCAACGGCGTCGGGATTGCTCGCGACGCCGTCGGGCGAGGTCTGTCCGCGCTCGTCGTCGAGCAGGACGACCTCGCTGCGCACACGTCGTCGGCGAGCACCAAGCTGATCCACGGCGGGTTGCGCTACCTCGAGCACTTCGAGTTCAGGCTCGTCGGCGAAGCGCTCGCCGAGCGCGAAGTGCTGCTCGCGATCGCGCCGCATCTCGTCGAGCCATTGCGTTTCGTGCTGCCTCACGAGGCCCACCTGCGGCCGAAGTGGATGATCCGTGCGGGGCTCTTCCTCTACGACCACCTCGGCGGGCGTCAGACGCTGCCGCGGTCGGGCGCGGTGACGCTCGACGCGGGGGGCTACGGCGCCGGGCTGAAGCCGTCGTTCCGAAGCGGGTTCGTCTACTCCGATGCGCGCGTCGACGATGCGAGGCTCGTCGTCGCGAATGCAATCGACGCGCGCGCGCGTGGCGCCGACATCCGCACACGCACGTGTTTCGCCAGTGCACGGAACGTCGATGGTGTCTGGCACGCGAGCCTCGCGCCGCGCGACGGCGGCACGACCGAGGCGCGCGCGCGTTGTCTCGTGAATGCCGCGGGGCCGTGGGTCGCGAGTGTGCTCGGCGACGTCGAGGGCGCGCGGGCGGAAGCCGGCGTGCGCCACGTCAAGGGGAGCCACATCGTGGTGCCGCGCGTGCACTCTGCCGATCATGCGTACATCCTGCAGAACGCCGATCGGCGCATCGTGTTCGTGATCCCGTACCAGGATCGCTATTCGCTGATCGGCACGACCGACATTCCGGTCGATTCCTGCATGGCGCCGCCGATCGACTCAGCCGAGACCGACTACCTGCTCGCGATCGCCAACGCCTATCTCGCGCGGCCGCTCGCTTCGTCCGACGTCGTCTGGACCTACAGCGGCGTGCGCCCGCTCTATGACGACGGCGCGAGCGATCCCTCGGCGGTGACGCGCGACTACGTGCTGAAGACCGAGACCGTGGTCGGGAGCGATCGTGGGACGCCACGCGCCGCGTCGCGGCCGGCGGTGCCGCTTCTGTCGATCTATGGCGGCAAGATCACCACGTACCGAAAGCTCGCCGAACACGCGCTCGGCGAGCTCGCCCGATTCCTTCCGGGAATGGGCCCGGCGTGGACGAGCGGCGCGTCGCTCCCCGGAGGCGACCTGCCGCATGGCGATCGCGCGGCGTGGCTCGCCGAGCTCGTTCGCCGCTATCCGAAGCTCGATCCCGCGGTGCTGCGCGGGATCGCTCGGCGGCACGGCACGCGCGCCACCGCGATGCTCGGCGACGCCAAGCGCGCGGCCGATCTCGGCGAGGACTTCGGCGCGGGATTGACCGAGTGCGAGATCGCGTGGCTCGTCGCCGAGGAATGGGCGCACGATGCCGACGACGTGCTGTGGCGACGGACCAAGTGCGGCCTGCCGATGACTGCTGCGCAGCGCCAGCGCGTGGCGCAGAGGCTTGCATGAACTCGACCTCGCGCGACGCGAAGTCCGCACCGGAGGGCAAGCGACCCGCACCGGAGGGCAAGCGACCCGCGCCACTTGCCGCCATGCCGGAGGCCGTGCGTCGCAGCATTCGCTACGTGCTGACCGACATCGACGACACGCTGACTACCGACGGCAAGCTCACTGCCGCTGCCTACGCGGCGCTCGAGCGGCTGCACGACGCCGGGCGCATCGTCGTGCCGGTGACCGGACGCCCGGCGGGCTGGTGCGACCACATCGCGCGGATGTGGCAGGTCAACGCTGTCGTCGGCGAGAACGGCGCCTTCTACATGCGCTACGAAAGAGCCTCGCGCAAGCTCGCGACGCGCTGCGCCGAGATGCCGACGGCTACCGGGCGCGAGGCGCTGCGCGCGCGGCTCGCGAGGATCGGCGCCGAGGTTCTCGCCGCGGTGCCCGGTGCGGCGCTCGCCTCGGACCAGCACTACCGCGAGACCGATCTCGCGATCGACTGGTGCGAGGACGTACCTGCACTTCCGCGCAGCGAGGTCGACCGCATCGTCGCGCTGCTGGAAGCGCGGAGCATGACGGTGAAACTGAGCTCGATCCACGTCAACGCGTGGTTCGGCAGCTACGACAAGTTGAGTACGACGCGGCTGCTCGTCAGCGAAGCCTTTGGCGAGGACCTCGACGCGATCCGCGACGCGGTGGTGTTCGCCGGCGATTCGCCGAACGACGCGCCGATGTTTGCGTACTTTCCTAATGCGGTCGGCGTGGCCAACCTCGCGCGCTTCCTCGACCGCGTCCCGACGCCGCCCACGTGGATGACGACGCGTGAGGCCGGCGGCGGCTTCAGCGAACTGGCCGACTTCCTGCTCGCCGCGCCCGATCTACTGCCCGGGCAATTTGTGCCTTGACAATAATTGCATAGGCAAGTATAGTCCGCGGCGTATCGAGGAAGTCCGCCGCCATGGCCCCGATCTACGATCCCGCCAACTTCGATCCCTACCGGTCGGTCGCCCGCCTGATGACGCGGGTGAAGTCGGAGATGATGAACGCGCTCGACCGCGAGCTCGCGCCCTTCGGCGTCAGCGCGGCGCAGTACGTCGTTCTCGTCCGGCTCGCCTATGGGACGAACGAATCGGCGTCGGCGCTCTGCGAAGGCGTCTCCTACGACCCGGGCGCGATGACGCGGATGATCGACCGCCTCGAGGCGAAGGGCCTCGTGCGCCGCGTGCGCACGCCGAGCGACCGCCGCCGCGTGCTGATCGAGCTCACCGACGAAGGCCACGCGATCTGCCCCGAGCTGATCGCCCGCGCGGTCGGGGTGCTGAACCGCTTCCTCGACGGCTTCACGCAGGACGATCTCGCGAAGCTCGAAGTGCTGCTGCAGCGGATGCTCGCCAATGCGTAGTTCGACCCTCCCGCGCTTCGCGGCGCTCGCCATCGCCGCCGCGACGATCGCGCTCGTCGCCGGCTGCGCCGACATGCGCGGCCTCGCCCCGCAGGCGAAGCTCACCGACCCCGACCAGCTCGCGAGCCGCGCGACGTTCGGCGAGGCGGCGATCGACGCGAAGGCGTGGCCCGCCCCCGACTGGTGGAAGGCCTTCGGCGACCCCGGCCTCGACCGCCTGATTGACGAGGCGCTCGCCGGCAGCCCGACGCTCGACGTCGCGGCGGCGCGTTCGCGCAAGGCGCTGGCGCTCGCGCAGGTCGCGCGCGCCGGGATGCTGCCGGAGAGCGGCGTCGCCGTCGACGTCAATCACCAGCGTTACTCGGAGAACACGCTGATCCCGCCGCCGATCGGCGGATCGTGGAACACCGACTACCTGCTGCAGGCGAACCTCTCGTGGGAGATCGACTTCTGGGGCAAGCGGAAGAGCGCGTACGAAAGCGCGCTGGGCCAGGCGCGCGCGGCGGCGATCGACGCCGAAGCGGCCCGCCTCGTGCTCGCCGTCGACATCGCCGACACCTACGTCGGCCTGCAGCGCGCGTACGCGCGCCGCGACATCGCGCAGCAGACGCTCGCCCGTCGCGAGCAGGTACTGGCGCTCACGCGCGACCGCAACGCCGCGGGCGTCGATTCGCGTCTCGAAGTGAAGCAGGCCGAGGCGGCGCTTCCGGCGGTACGCGAGGAGATCGCCCAGCTCGACGAATCGATCGCGCTCGCGCGCGATGAGCTCGCCGCGCTCCTCGGCAAGGGCCCCGACCGCGGGCTCGCGATCGAACGCCCCACCGCGCATGCGCTGGGCCCGCTCGCCCTGCCGTCGGCGATTCCCGCCGAGCTCCTCGGCCGGAGGCCCGATCTCGTCGCACAGCGGCTGCGCATCGAGGCCGCGGGCAAGGACATCGACGTCGCCAAGGCTTCGTTCTATCCGAACGTCAACCTCGTCGCGTTCGCCGGGCTCGAGAGCTTCGGCACGTCGCGCCTCGTCTCGGCGGGAAGCGAATCGTTCGGCGTCGGGCCGGCGATCACGCTGCCGATCTTCGACCAGGGACGCCTGCGCGGCAACCTCGCCGCGAAGGATGCCGACTACGACGCTGCGGTGTCGCAGTACGACCAGCTGGTCGCGGACGCGCTGCGCGAAGTCGCCGACCGCATCGCATCGTGGAAGAGCATCGAGAAGGAGCGCAAGGAGCAGGCGCAGGCGGTTGCCACCGCACAGGAGGCCTACGACCTCGCGCTCGTCCGCTATCGCGAGGGCATCGGCAATTACCTGCAGGTGCTCTCTGCCGAGCAGCCGCTGCTCGCGCAGCAGGGGCTCGACGTCGACCTTCGCGCACGCGAGCTCACCGTATCGATCAACCTGATCCGCGCATTGGGCGGCGGATTCAGCAAGGACAACGCATCATGAAGACCGAACCCACCCTCGCCGACGACGGTGCCGCCCACGAAGCCGAGCACCCGAAGAAGCGAACCCCGCGCGTGCGCCGGCGGTCGCCGCGTCAGCGCTGGCTCGCGACGCTCTTCGTCGTGATCGCACTCGCCGGCATCGGCTGGGGCGCGTGGTGGCTGTGGACGCAGCGCTACAACGAGACCACCGACGACGCCTACGTCTCCGGCAACGTGGTGCAGATCACGCCGCAGATCGCCGGGACGGTGATCGCGATCGGCGCCGACGAGACGCAGTTCGTCGACGCCGGGCAGACGCTGGTGAAGCTCGATCCCGCCGACGAGAAGGTGGCGCTCGATCGCGCCGAGGCCGACCTCGCGAAGACGGTGCGCGACGTGAGGAGCCTCTTCGCGACCAATGCCCAGCTCGAGGCGACCGTCGCGATCCGCGAATCGGACGTCGCGCGCGCCAACGACGACCTCGCGCGGCGCGAGCGCCTCGTGAGCTCGGGCGCGATCTCGGGCGAGGAACTGCAGCACGCCCGCGATGCGGTGACGAGCGCGAAGGCAGCGCTGCTCGCCGCGCAGCAGCAGCTCGCGGCCAACCGCGCGCACACCGACAACACGACGATCGAGGATCACCCCGACGTGAAGAGCGCGGCGGCGCAGGTGCGCTCTGCCTACCTCGCCTACGCGCGCACGGTGCTTCCGGCGCCGGTCTCCGGCTTTGTCGCCAAGCGCGCGGTGCAGCTCGGCCAGCGCGTCGCGCCCGGAACGCCGCTGATGGCGATCGTCCCGCTGCAGCAACCGTGGATCGACGCGAACTTCAAGGAGTCGCAGCTCGCCAACATGCGCGTCGGCCAGCCGGTGACGCTGAAGGCCGACCTCTACGGTGGCAAGGTCGCCTATCACGGCAAGGTGGTCGGATTCGGCGCCGGCACCGGCTCGGCGTTCGCGTTGCTGCCGGCACAGAACGCGACCGGCAACTGGATCAAGGTCGTGCAGCGCGTGCCGGTGCGAATCGAGATCGCCCCCGACGAGCTCGCCAGGCACCCGTTGCAGCTCGGGCTCTCGATGGAGGTCGACGTCGACACGCGCGACCGCAGCGGGCCGCGGCTGTCGATGGTCGCCCAGCACGACTCGCAGGATACGACGACGGTGTTCGACACCCAGGAAACGAAGGCCGACGCGCGGGTGAAGGCGATCATCGCCGCGAACGAGTCCGCCGCGGGCGCCGGCGCCGTCGCGAAGCACGGCGGCACGGCGGAGGAACGCTCGCGAGTCGCGAAGAAGCCCGGTCACGCCGCACGCGAAGCGGCCTTGCACCGGACGCGCCGCGCATAGCGGCCACGCGCTCGCGACGATACGCGGACGGGCCGCCGCATGGCCGCTCCCGGCACCACTTCTCACGACGCGCTGCCGCCGCTCTCCGGCGGCACGCTGGTGCTCGGCACGATCGCGCTGTCGCTCGCGACGTTCATGAACGTGCTCGACACGTCGATCGCCAACGTGTCGATTCCGGCGATCGCCGGCGACCTCGCGGTGTCGCCCGACCAGGGCACGTGGGTGATCACGTCGTTCGCCGTCGCCAACGCGATCTCGCTGCCGCTCACCGGCTGGCTCACCCAGCGCTTCGGCCAGGTGCGCCTCTTCCTCGCGTCGGTGCTCCTGTTCGTGACGGCATCGTTCCTCTGCGGCCTCGCGTCGACGCTGCCGATGCTGATCCTCTTTCGCGTCGTGCAGGGCGCCGTCGCCGGACCGATGATTCCGCTGTCGCAGTCGCTGCTGCTGTCGAGCTATGCAAAAGAGCGGTCGGGCACCGCGCTCGC
>JAICXH010000113.1 GCA_025981645.1 Burkholderiales bacterium | reverse complement strand
GAGCAGCGCCGACGCAAGCGTGCCGGCAACGATCGCCAGCTCCGGCGGGAAACCCCAGCTCTTCGCCGCGTATGCCGTCACGTAGCCGGCCGTGCCGAGGAACATCGCGTGACCGAATGACAGCAACCCGCCGAACCCGAGTAGCAGATTGAACGCGCAGGCGAACAGCGCGAAGCACATTGCCTTCTCGAGGATTACCGGGTAGACGTCGGCGAGCGGCGCGACGACGAGCAGCACCGCCATCACGAGCGTACCGGCCACCACGGCATTGCGGCGCGGCGCGGCGGCCACGGTGACGTGGGCGGGACCCGGCGCGGACCCCATAGTCAATGCTCCTTCCCGAACAGCCCGGCCGGCTTGATCATCAGCACGATCACCATGATGACGAAGATTACTGTCGTCGACGCCTCCGGGTAGAAATACTTGGTCAGACCCTCGACGATGCCGAGTCCGAAGCCGGTGACGATCGCCCCCATGATCGAGCCCATGCCACCAATCACCACGACGGCGAACACGACGATGATGATGTCGGCCCCCATCATCGGGCTCACCTGGTAGATCGGCGCGGCCATGACGCCGGCGAGCGCGGCGAGCGCGGCGCCGAACGCGAAGGTCAGCGTGACCATCAGCGGCACGTTGATGCCGAACGCCTGCACGAGCGCAGGGTTTTCGGTTCCGGCGCGCAGATAGCTGCCGAGCTTGGTGCGCTCGATCACGTACCAGGTCGCGAGGCAGACTACCAGCGACGCCACGACGACCCAGCCGCGATAGAGCGGCAGGAACATGAAGCCGAGGTTGAAGCCCCCGGCGAGCAGCGGGGGGATGTCGTACGGCAGCCCCGAGGACCCGAATTCGTTGCGGAAGACCCCCTGGATGACCAGAGCGAGACCAAAGGTCAGCAGCAATCCGTAGAGATGGTCGAGCTTGTACAGCCGCTTCAGCATCGTCCGCTCGATCAAGACGCCGAAGGCACCGACGACGAGCGGCGCGATGATGAGCGACGACCAGTAGCCGAGCTGGAAATCACCGATGTGGACGCTCTGCAGGATGTACCAGGCGCAGAACGCCCCCAGCATGTACAACGCGCCATGGGTGAAGTTGATGATGTTGAGCAAGCCGAAGATTACTGCGAGGCCGAGCGACAGCATCGCGTAGAACGCGCCGTTGATGAGTCCGACCAGCAACTGTCCGAACAGGGCCTGCATCGAGCTCTCCGGTCCCGTCGCCGGCGCTCCGCCGCGATGTCGCGGCGGCGCGCCGATGCGCTGACCTCAGGCTTCTATTTCACCAGGGAGCACCCGTCATCCTTGAGCGGACGGAACGCCTCGTCGGCAGGAATCGTCGCCACGAGCTTCAGGTAGTCCCACGGGTACTTCGACTCCGCCGGCGTCTTCACCTGCATCAGGTACGCCGGATGAAGGACGCGGCCGTCGACGCGGATCGAGCCCTTGCCGAACAGCGGATCGTCGGTCGGCATCTTCTTCATTTCGTCGACGATCTTCACGCCGTCCTTGACGTCGTGCAGCGCCTCGACCGCCTTGAGGTAATCCAGTACCGCCGCGTAGACTCCGGCGTGCACCATCGTCGGATGGATGCCCTTGTCGAGCGGCGCGAAGCGCTTGGCGAACGCGCGCGTCTGGGCGTTCATGTCCCAGTAGAACGTCGTCGTCAGCGTCAATCCCTGCGCAGTCTGCAGACCGAGCGAGTGGATGTCGGTGATGAACACGAGCAGGCCGGCAAGCTGCTGGCCGCCCTTGACGATGCCGAACTCGCCCGCCTGCTTGATCGAGTTGATCGTGTCGCCGCCGGCGTTCGCCAGCCCGATGACCTTCGCCTTCGACGACTGCGCCTGCAACAGGTACGAGCTGAAGTCCTGCGTGTTGATCGGCACGTTGACCGATCCCAGCACCTTGCCGCCGGCCTTTTCGACCGCCGCGGTGGTGTCGTGCTGAAGCGCGTGGCCGAACGCATAGTCGGCGGTGATGAAGAACCACGTGTTGCCGCCATGCTTGGTGATCGCGGTACCCGTGCCGTTGGCCAGCATCCACGTGTCGTAGGTCCAGTGGATGGTGTTCGGCGAGCACGACTTGCCGGTCAGGTCAGACGAACCAGGACCTGAAGCCAGGAACACCTTGTTCTTGTCCTTGGTCACCTGCGCGACCGCGAGCGCGACGCTCGACGTCGGCACATCGACGATCGCGTCGACGCCCTCGGAGTCGTACCAGCGGCGGGCAATCGCCGAGCCGACATCGGGCTTGTTCTGGTGATCGGCCTGGATGATCTCGACCTTGATGCCCTTCTTCTCGATGCCCGAGTCCTGGACCGCGAGCTTCGCGGCGACGACCGAGCCGTCGCCCCCCAGATCCTTGTACAGACCCGAGAAGTCGGACAGCACCCCGAGCTTGATCGTGTTGTTCGGGATGTCCGCGCTCGCGGTCCCGACGGCCAGCGCGCCGGCGACTGCCAGCGCGAGCAGACTGCGTGTTGCCTTGTTCATCTCACCTCTCCTCGTTGAAACACTGCTGCGAAAACGGATCGATGCAGGTCACACGCCCAGGTAGCGGTGCAGCTTGGGCATGGCGGCATCGAGCTCCGCGTTGGGAATCATGTCGACGACGCGCCCGTGCTCCATGACGTAGTGGCGATCGGCGACGGTGGCTGCGAAGTGGAAGTTCTGCTCGACGAGAAGGATCGTGAATCCCTGCTCGCGCAGCTTGACGATCGTTCGGCCGATCTGCTGGACGATGACCGGCGCCAGTCCCTCGGTCGGCTCGTCGAGCAGGAGCAGGCGCGCGCCGGTGCGCAGGATCCGCCCGATCGCCAGCATCTGCTGCTCGCCGCCGGAGAGCTTGGTGCCCTGGCTGCGGCGGCGTTCGCGGAGGTTCGGGAAGAGCTCGTAGATCTGCGCGACCGTGAGTCCGCCTTCGCGAACTCTCGGCGGAAGCATCAGGTTCTCCTCGACGTCGAGGCTCGCGAAGATGCCGCGCTCCTCGGGGCACCACGCGATCCCGAGACGGGCGATCCGGTTCGATGCGAGCCGAATCGTCTCGGCTCCTTCGAAGATGACCGAGCCCTCACGGCGCGGAACGACGCCCATGATCGATTTCAGCGTCGTCGTCTTGCCGGCGCCGTTGCGCCCGAGCAGCGTCACGACCTCGCCCTCGCCGACATCGAAATCGACCCCATGGAGAATGTGCGATTCGCCGTACCACGCCTGCAGCCCGCGCACGCCGAGCAGCGGCGCAGTGGCCGGCGCTGCCACGGCGGACCCGGAGGACGCGACGCGCACGCCCTCAGCCATGCCCGATCCGGTTTCCGAATGCGGCGCTACGCATGACCGCCTCCGAGGTAAGCCTCGATCACATCCGGATTCTTCGATACCGACGCGTAGTCGCCGTCGGCGAGGATCTCGCCGCGGGCGAGCACCGTGATGTGGTCGGACAGGTTGGACACGACCGAAAGGTTGTGTTCGACCATCAGCACGGTGCGGTTGGCGGCAACCTTCTTGATCAGCGCGGCGATGCGCTCGACGTCCTCGTGCGTCATCCCGGCCGTCGGCTCGTCGAGCAGCATCATCTCGGGGTCGAGTGCGAGCGTGGTGGCGATCTCGAGCGCGCGCTTGCGCCCGTACGCGAGTTCGCCCGCAGCGCTGTCCTCGAAGCCCGCGAGGCCGACCGCGTCGATCAGCTCACGCGCCCGCGCGTCGAGCGCGCGCAGCACGCGCTCCGAGCGCCAGAAGTCGAGCGATGCCCCACGCTTTCCCTGCAGCGCGATGCGCACGTTCTCGAGCACCGACAGGTGCGGGAATACCGCCGAGATCTGGAACGAGCGCACGAGCCCGAGCTTGGCGATCGCCGCGGGCCGCGCACCGGTGATCTCCCGCCCGTTATAGACGATCGTTCCCCGGCTCGGAACCAGGAAATGCGTCAGCAGGTTGAAGCAGGTCGTCTTGCCCGCGCCGTTGGGCCCGATCAGCGCATGGATCGTACCGCGACGGATCGCGAGGTCGACGTTGTTGACGGCGACGAACCCTTTGAATTCCTTGGTCAGTCCGCGGGTCTCGAGGATGATGTCGGTCGCCATGTACGATCGTACGCTGCGGCGCTCCGGCGCCCCCTGTCCCGCAATTGCCGCGAATTATCCGGTTTACGTCCCCTCTTGGCAATGACGGCAAAGCGCGCGATCGCGTGTCGAGGACGGCGCGCGTCAGCGCACGCCCGAGCTGCCCCATCGCGGCGGCCGCTTGCCGAGAAACGCGTCGATACCCTCGTCGGAATCCGGTTTGCCGAGATTGCAGGTCATGACGTCCCCCGTCAGCGCATACGCACCGGCCAGGGTGGTGTCGATCTGCTGGTAGAAAGCGGCCTTGCCGAGCGCGATCACCGAGCCACTGCGCGCCGCGATGAGGTCGGTGAAGTGCGCGACCGCGGCGTCGAGCTCGGCCACGGGCACGACACGGTTGACGAGACCCCAGGCAAGCGCCGTCGCGGCGTCGATCGGCTCGCCGGTCAGCAACATCTCCATCGTGCGCTTGCGCGACACGTTGCGCCCGACTCCGACCGCGGGTGTCGAACAAAACACGCCGACGTTGACTCCAGGCAGCGCGAAACGCGCGCCGTCGGCGGCGACGGCGAGGTCGCACATCGACACGAGCTGGCAGCCGGCGGCGGTGGCAATGCCGTGGACGCGCGCGATCGTCGGCTGCGGCAGCCGCGTGAGCTTCAGCATCACCCTGCTGCAGAGGTCGAAGATCGCGTGGCGCCCTTCGGGCGAACGCTCGGCCCTGAGCTCCTTGAGATCGTGCCCGGCACAGAAGCCGCGCCCGGCCCCGGCGAGCACGATGCTTCGCACGCCGTGCTCGGCGGCGACGCGATCGAGCGCAGCCTCCAGCGCCTCCAGCATCGCCCGCGACAAGGGATTGAAGCGCTCGCCGCGATTCAGCGTGAGCGTGCAGACGCCGTTGCGCGTCTCGGCAAGGACGTAATCGGCCGCGACGGAGCTCGCGGCTTCGGAAACGACGGTGGCATTCATTCGATCGCTTTCACGGATTGCGCGCGTTCGCGCAGGAGGAACTTCTGGATCTTGCCGGTCGACGTCTTCGGAAGCTCGCCGAACACGACCGCCTTCGGCACCTTGAATCGTGCGAGGTGGACGCGGCAATGCTCGATCACCTCGGCTTCGGTCAGCGTCGCTCCCGGTTTCAGCTCGACGAAGGCGCACGGCGTCTCGCCCCACTTCGGGTCGGGCTTCGCGACCACCGCCGCGGCGAGAATCGCCGGGTGCCGGTACAGCACGTCCTCGACTTCGATTGAGCTGATGTTCTCGCCGCCCGAGATGATGACGTCCTTCGAGCGATCGCGAATCTTCACATAGCCGTCCGGCTGCAGCACGGCGAGGTCGCCCGAATGGAACCAGCCGCCGGCGAACGCCTCATCCGAAGCTTCCGGGTTCTTCAGATAGCCCTTCATCGTGATGTTGCCGCGAAACATGATCTCGCCCATCGTCTCGCCGTCGGCCGGGACCTCGCGCATCGTCTCCGGGTCCATCACCGTCATTCCTTCCTCGCAGGTGTAGCGAACCCCCTGACGCCCGTTGCGCTCGGTTCGCGCGGAGATGTCGAGGCGTTCCCAGTCGACGTGCTTCGCGCACACCGCCGCCGGCCCGTAGGTCTCGGTGAGCCCGTAGACGTGGGTGATGTCGAAGCCCATGCGCTCCATCCCCTCGATCACCGCCGCCGGCGGCGCGGCCGCGGCGACCAGCGCGCTCACGCGATGCTCGATGCCGCGTCTCTGCTCGTCCGGGGCGTTGATCAGCATCGCGTGCACGATCGGCGCGCCGCAGTAGTGGGTGACGCGGTGCTCACGGATCGAATCGAGCACCGGCTTCGCTTCGACCTTGCGCAGGCAGACGTTGGTTCCCGCGTTCGCTGCCATCGTCCACGGGAAACACCAACCGTTGCAGTGGAACATCGGCAGCGTCCACAGATAGACCGAGTGGCGCGGCATCTGCCAGTCGACGATGTTCGACAGCGCGTTGAGGTACGCGCCGCGATGGTGATAGACGACACCCTTCGGATTGCCGGTGGTCCCCGACGTGTAGTTGAGCGAGATCGCATTCCACTCGTCGTCGGGCGGCTGCCACGCGAAATCCGCATCGCCCTTGGCGATAAGCGTCTCGTAGTCGCATTCGCCGAGGAGATCGCCGCCCGGGCTCAGCGCGTCGACGACGTCGATCACCAGCGGACGCTTCGCCGCCAATTCGAGCGCGGCGGCGATCTGCGGCGCGAACTCGGTGTCGGTGATCAGCACCTTCGCCTCGCCGTGGTCGAGCATGAAGGCGAGCGTCGGGGCATCGAGACGCGTATTGAGCGTGTTAAGGACGCCGCCGGTCATCGGCACGCCGAAGTGGCATTCGACCATCTCGGGCGTGTTGGCAAGCATCGCCGCGACCGTGTCGCCGACCCCGACGCCGCGGTGTGCGAGTGCCGAAGCGAGCCGCCGGGCACGCGCGTACGTCTGCTTCCACGTGTAGCGCCGTGGGCCGTGGATCACCGAGGGATGGTCCGGCCACGTGTAGGCGGTGCGCGCGATGAACGACAGCGGCGTCAGCATCGCGTGATTGGCGGGGCGGCGCTCCAGATGCTGATCGTAGATTTCCTGACTGGCCACGGCGCGGCTCCTTCGAATGCGCGCGGCGATCGTCCGGATCGCGCGCGCGGAATCGACCAATGGACAATCGTAGCAAAATCGACGAGCATGGGGACGGAGGTTCAATCGATATGGGTCATCGGTTGTCGAAGATCGTTACGCGTACCGGCGACGGCGGAACGACGGGCCTCGGCGACGGCTCGCGCGTCGCCAAGGACAGTGCGCGAATCGACGCGAT
>JAICXH010000086.1 GCA_025981645.1 Burkholderiales bacterium | reverse complement strand
CGTCCGCGCTCTGCACCGGCCGCGTGCCGCGGCCGAACTCGCGCGGAGCCGCACTTCAACCCCGCGCGACTACGAAACCTTGAAGGGTCAGCGATCGTCGCGACCGGCCTCGCCCGGCGGCGCATCGGGAGCCGACTCGCCGGAGGCTTCGTCGAGCGGAATCCGGTAGCGCTCGGACAGCCAGCCGCCGAGGTCGAGCGTCTTGCAGCGCTCGGAGCAGAACGGGCGCCATGTCGATTCAGCGGTCCACGCGACGGGCTTGCCGCATTGCGGACAGTGAACCGTTCTCGCCGCACGTTCCTGTTGTTCACTCATTGGAAGTCGAACAGCGATCCGGTCAATGGCGCCGGCTCGGCGGCGAGCATCGAAGCTGGGTCGGCGGGCACCAGCGCGCCGACGCGCACGCCGAGGAGGCGAATGCGCCGCTCGAGGGCGACGCGCTTCAGGCAGCTCCCCGCCGCGCGACGGATCGCCGTCGGGTCCTGCGTCGGTGCGGCGAGGGTCACGTCGCGCGTCACCGTGCGAAAGTTGTCATAGCGCAGCTTCAGTCCGATCGTGCGTCCGGCATAGCCCTTGCGGCGCAGGTCGTCGCCGACACCTTCGCAGAGCTCGGTGAAGATCGCCGACAGGCGCGCCCGGTCGCGCATGGCCGAGAGGTCGCGCTCGAAGGTCGTCTCGCGGCTGATCGAGCGCGGCTCGCTCGTCGTGACAACGGGTCGCGAGTCGCGCCCGTGCGCCGCCGCGTCCATCCATTCGCCGTGCGCGCGGCCGAAACACTCGACGAGCCGCTGCCGTCCGGCACGGGCGAGGTCGGCGATTGTGTGGATGTCCATCGCGGCGAGGCGCGCGGCCGACTTCGGGCCGATGCCGTTGATCCGCCGCGCCGGCAGCGGCCAGATGCGGCGCTCGAGATCGCCATCGCCGATCAGCGTGAGCCCGTCGGGCTTGTCGAGGTCGGAGGCGATCTTCGCGAGAAGCTTGTTGGCCGCGATGCCGATCGAGCAGCGCAGGCCGGTTGCGGCCCGAACGGCATCCTTGATCGACTGTCCGAGCGCGCGCACGCCCTCGCGTGCCGGAGCGTCGGAGAGATCGATGTAGATCTCGTCGATGCCACGATCCTCGATTCGTGGCGCGAGGGTGCGCACCGCATCCTTGAACGTTCGCGACATGCGCCGGTAGGCGTCGAAATCGACCGGAAGCAGGATCGCGTGCGGAGCGAGCGCGGCGGCCTTCATCAGGCCCATCGCCGAATGGACACCGAGCGCGCGCGCCTCGTAGGTGGCCGTTGTCGCGACGCCGCGCCCGGCGTACTCGGCAAGCGTCGCGAACTCGCGCCGAATGGCGCCGGTCGCCGGATCCACTCGCTCGACCGGCCGGTGCGCGCCGCCGCCGCCGATCACCACCGGCAGGCCCGCGAGCTCGGGATAGCGAAGCAGCTCGACCGACGCGTAGAACGCGTCCATGTCGAGATGGGCGATCAATCGCGCGTTCAGAGGTTGCAGAACGCGAGCTCGAATCCGACGTCGTCGTCGACGACGACGCCGCGATTCATTCCGGAAACGCCGATGAAGCGGATGTTGATCGCGTACTTGTTGGCGCTTATCTCTGGCACGCTCGGCAGATCGCTCTCCACCGCGACACGCAGGAGCTGGGCGACCTTGGTCGTCGTCAGCATGAGCTGGAACACCCCGTGGTAGGCGACGTGGCGGCTCGTCCGAACGTTCTGGCGGAGGAGATGCAGCACGATCGCCCCGCCGATGCGGATCGGCTCGAAGGGTTCCATCCACTCGGCGAGATCGTGATGGCGTGCCGCAGCCGCCCGGTTCAGCCAGTGATGATAAGCGGGAAGATCGAATTCCGAGACACCGCCGGGGATCGCCGCGCGCTGTTTGACGGCCATCAGCCATTCGCTTTCGCGCAGATGCGTGCCGGCCTTGCCGGCCTGGGCGAGCAGCCCGGCGCTCACGCTGTCGATCTCGGCAAGCAGACGCGTCAGTCGCTGCTGGTCGATCTGCGCGTTGTCGCGGAGCGGCAGCAGCACCTGCTTCTGACGCTCGAGCTCCTGCAAAAGGTCGGCCTTGAGGTCGGCTCGCGCCGCAACGTCCGTGATCTCGAACAGCGCCAGCAGCGCCGCGTGGTGCTCGTGCGGGTCGTCGCGGCTCGCGAAGAAGCGCGCGCGCGCGAACAGGTCCTCGAGGCGCATCAGCGTGCGGATGCGCTCGTTCAGCGGATGCTCGTAGCGGATCACGATCGGATGGGACGACTCAGGTCGCCATTCTGCCCCAATCGCATGCCGTGTTCACGCATTCTCTCGCCGTCATGTGCTCGCCGTCATGTGCTCGCCGTCACGTGCTCGCTCGCGCGAGCTCGCGGTAGCGCCGATCGAGCGCGTCGACCTGGGGCTCGATCCGACCGGGTGCGCCGGAGTTTTCGATGACGTCATCGGCTGCCTCGAGGCGGGCCGCACGCGTGACTTGCGTGGCCATGATCGCGCGTACCTCGGCGTCGGCAAGGCCGCTCCTCGCGCGTACCCGCCTCACCTGCTCGTCCTCGCTGCAGTCGACGACGAGGATGCGCGCGACCTGCTCGCGCAGGCCGCCGCGCTCGAGCAGCAGCGGCACGACGACGACGCCGTACGGTGCGGTCCAACGCGCGATCGCAGCCGCGGCGCGCATACGGATCAGTGGATGGAGCAGGGCCTCGAGCTCGCTTCTCACGCGGTCGTCGGCGAACGCGCACCGGCGAAGCTTCGCCCGGTCGAGCTCGCCGGACGCGTCGACGAACTCACGTCCGAAGCGGTCGACGATGGCGCGGTAACCTGCTTCGCCGGGCCGCGAGAGTTCGTGCGCGAGCGCATCGGCGTCGACGACCGGAACGCCGCGCTTCGCGAACGCGGCGGCGACGACCGATTTGCCGCTGCCGATGCCGCCGGTGAGCCCGACGGCGAGGGGCGCGGTCACGGCAGATAAGCCTGCGCGAGCACCTGCCCGAAGAACAGTGCGACCGCACCGGCGATGGCGAGGACCGGCCCGAAGGCGATCGGTACGTTGTGGTCGCGGCCGCGGAACACCTTGAGCCCGATGCCGATCGCCGCGCCGGCGACGCACGAGAGCACGATGACGATCGGCAGGATCTGCCAGCCCATCCAGGCACCGAGCGCGGCGAGCAGCTTGAAGTCGCCGTGACCCATTCCTTCTTTCTTGCGGATCAGCAGGAAGGCCCAGTAGACGGCCCACAGGATCAGGTAGCCGGCGATGGCGCCGATCACCGCGTCGGCGAGCGGAACGAAGAGGTGGAACAGGTTGGCGGCGAGCCCGCCCCAGAGGAGCGGCAGCGTCAGGTTGTCGGGCAGGTACTGCGTGTCGAAGTCGATGTACGTCAGCGCGACGAGTGTCCACAGGAGCACGCACGCGGCCACACCCTGCCAGTTCGCACCGAACCGCCAGATGGCGAGCGCAGCGAGCGCGCCGCCCAGGATCTCGACCGTCGGATAGCGCGCCGAGATCGCCTGTTTGCATTGCGAGCAGCGCCCGCGCAGCGCGATCCACGACACCACCGGCACGTTCTCCAATGCGGTGATCGCGTGCCCGCAGCCGGGGCAGCGCGAGCGCGGCAGTGCGAGGTTGTAGACCGGGGGATCCTCTGCGGGGGCGGCGTCCCCGCGCATCTCTGCGCACTGCGCGCGCCAGTCGCGCTCGAGCATCTTCGGCAGCCGGTGGATGACCACGTTGAGGAAGCTGCCGACACAGAGCCCGACGACCAGCGCGATCGCGGTCGCGGCAAGCGGGGATGCGATCACGCGCCTTGACGACCGCGCGGTGCGCTCAGATGACCGCGCCGAGCTTGAAGATCGGCAGGTACATGGCGACCACGAGGCCCCCGACGACGACGCCGAGGAACACGATGATCACCGGCTCCAGCAGGCTGGACAGCGCGGCGACCGAGTCGTCGACCTCGCGCTCGTAGAAATCAGCGACCTTGCCGAGCATGTTGTCGAGCGAGCCAGATTCCTCGCCGATCTGCGTCATCTGCAGCACCATCGTCGGGAACAGGTTGGTCGCCGCCATCGCGTTGGTGAGGCTGGTGCCGGTGCTGACCTCGGTCTGGATCCTCTTCGTGGCGTTGGCGTAGACGATGTTTCCCGAGGCGCCGCCGACGGCGTCGAGCGACTCGACCAGCGGCACACCCGCCGCGAACATCGTCTGCAGTGTTCGCGTCCAGCGGGCGATCGTCGCCTTCTCGAGAATGCTGCCGACGACGGGGAGCTTCAGCATGAGCCGGTGCACGGTAAAGCGCACGCTATCCGAGCGTTTGATCGACAGCCGGATGCCGACGACGACGCCGACCGCGACGATGAAGATCGCCCACCACCACTGGACGAAGAAATCGGAGATGTTGATCACCACCTGCGTAAGCCACGGCAGGTTGGCGCCGAAGGCGTTGAACACCTTTTTGAACGCCGGGATCACGAACACCATGATCACCCAGACGACGACGATCGCGACGACGATGACCGAGATCGGGTAGAAGAGCGCCGACTTGATCTTGCTCTTGATCGCGAGGATCTTCTCCTTGTAGGTCGCGAGGCGGTCGAGGATCGCGTCGAGCATGCCTGCCGTTTCCCCGGCTTGCACCAGGTTGCAGTACAGCGGATCGAAGTACTTCGGATATTCGCGGAACGCCTGCGACAGGCTCGATCCGGTCTCGACCTTCGCCTTGAGGTCCATCATCAGCCGCGAGAAGCGTGCGTTGCTGTGGCCGCGCGCGATGATGTCGAACGACGTCAAGAGCGGCACGCCCGCCTTCAGCATCGTTGCGAGCTGGCGCGTGAAGAACGTGATCTCCTTGTCGCCGATCGCGCGACCGCCGCGAAACGACTGGCGCCTGATCTTGTCGACGCGGATACCCTGGCGGCGCAGGTTCGACGTCGCCACGGTCTCCGAGATCGCGCGGAGCTCGCCGCGGACCGGTTTCTTGTTGCGGTCGACGCCCTCCCACAGGAAGGTGAGCTCGCGCGCTTTCAGATCCCTGCGCCGAACGGTTGCGGTGGCCATCGTGATAGGTCCTCGAATGCGTGTCCTGCGGCTACTCGTTGGTGACGGCCTCGATCTCTTCGAGCGAGGTGACTCCAGTCCTGACCTTGCGAAGTCCCGACTGCCGCAGCGTGCGGATGCCTTCGCGGCGTGCCTGCTCGGCGATGTCGAGCGAATTGCCGTTGCGCATGATGACCTGGCGCATCTCGTCGCTGATCGGCATCACTTCGTAGATGCCGACGCGACCCTTGTAGCCGGTGCCCTTGCAGTGGTCGCACCCCGCCGGGCCGAGCGGCTGCCAGGTCCCGTCGAGGTCCGCCTCGGCGAAGCCAGCGCGCAGCAGCGCTTCGGGCGGGATGTCCTCGGGACGCCGGCACTGCGGGCAGAGCTTGCGCGCGAGGCGCTGCGCGGTGATCAGGTTGACCGACGATGCGACGTTGAACGGGGCGACACCCATGTTGAGGAGCCGCGTCAGCGTCGTCGCGGCATCGTTGGTGTGCACGGTCGACAGCACCAGGTGCCCGGTCTGCGCGGCCTTGATCGCGATGTCGGCGGTCTCGAGGTCGCGGATCTCGCCGACCATGATGATGTCCGGGTCCTGGCGCAGGAACGCGCGCAGCGCGGTGGCGAACGTGAGGCCGGCCTTCTCGTTCACGTTGACCTGGTTGACTCCGGAAAGCTGGATTTCGGCCGGATCCTCGGCCGTCGCGATGTTGGTGCCGGGCTGATTCAGGATCTGCAGACACGAGTAGAGCGATACGGTCTTGCCGCTGCCGGTCGGGCCTGTGACGAGGATCATCCCGTAGGGTCTTCCGATCGCGAACAGCATCTGCTCCTGCTGGTCGGGATCGTAGCCCAGCGATTCGATGCCGAGGCGCACGCCTGCCGCGTCGAGGATGCGCAGCACGATCTTCTCACCGTACAGCGTCGGCAGCGTCGAGACGCGAAAGTCGATCGAGCGCGTCTTCGACAGCACGAGCTTCATCCGCCCGTCCTGCGGCACGCGCTTCTCGGCGATGTCGAGACGGCTGATGACCTTGATCCGCGACGCGACCTTGTCCTTGATCGCGAGCGGAGGCTGCGCGACCTCCATCAGCACGCCGTCGAGGCGATAGCGGATCCGGTAGTACTTCTCGTAGGGCTCGAAATGGATGTCGGAGGCGCCGGCGCTGATCGCATCGAGCAGCACCTTCTGGATGTAGCGGACGACCGGAGCGTCCTCGACCTCGCTGTCTTCGTCGGTCGAGCCCTGCGGAATGCCCTCCTCGAGACCGATCTCGATGTCCTCGAGTGCGGCGAGGTCCTTCAGCGTCGCCCCCGACGATTCGACGACCTTGGCGATCGCCTGGCCGAGCTTGTCGTCCTCGACGACGACCGGCTCGACGACGAGGTTGGTCTTGAAGCGGACCTCGTCGAGCGCCTGCAGATTCGCCGGGTCCGATGTCGCGACGTAGAGGCGGTTGCCGCGCTTGTGCAACGGCAGGACGCGCCGCGTCTGCGCCATCTTGACGTCGATGTAGTCGCGGCTGAGCTGATCGAGATCGAAGCCCGACAGGTCGAGCAGCGGCACGCCGAACGCGCGCGACGCGAACACCGCGAGCTGCTGCGCTGAGAGGCGCTTGCCCGATAGCACCTGTTCGGCGAACGACACCCCGGCCGAGTGCGACTGAAGCTGCAGCGCTTCGGCCTCCGCCTCGGACATCACGCCGTGCTGCGCGAGCGCGCGGGCGAGTCCGCTGATGTTCCGGCTGGCGGCGTGCGTGGCCATTTGCGTCAGGATAGGGGCATCGCGGTGTCAGCGCGGAACCGGAACGGGCCGCCGGCCGGCGCGACGCGGATCATGTCTCGAAAACGTTGCAAAACCGGCGCTCTGTGCTGCGCCGACCAAAACGGAACAATTGCAAGCAATTGGCATGCCAAAATCGTCACTGGGACGCGGGGACCGCGCCATGGCCCGACGGGTCCGTGCGCATATTCCATTCGCATAAAAGTTGCCGTCAGGATCATGCATGGGCGACCGGGCTTTGTAAAGCCGCGCCCGCGGCTCCGACCGGCGGCAGAAGCTTCACGACTTTGACCGCCCGGTCCTGCGTTTGCAGCACCTCGAGGCGCTGGCCCTCGATCTCGAAACTCAGTCCGGCGTCGGGGATTTCGCCCAGATGGCCGACGATGAGGCCGTTGAGCGTTTTCGGGCCGTCGAGCGCGAACCGCGTCCCGAGCCGCCGGTTCAGTGTGCGCAGTGGCGCCATGCCGTCGACGACCACGCTGCCGTCAGCCTCGCGGCGCAGGCTCTGCGCACCGCCTGGCGCTTGCGTGGTGAATTCGCCGACGATCTCCTCGATCAGGTCCTCGATGGTGACGAGCCCCTGCAGCTCGCCGTATTCGTCGACCACCAGCGCCATCCGCTGGCGATCGACCTGAAACTGCTGGAGCTGGGTGAGGAGCGGTGTGCCCAGCGGAACGAAGTAAGCGGGGCGCAGCAGTGCGCGCAGGCGCTCGCCGTCGAGCTCGCGCTCGCCCATTATGTGAATCAGCGATTTCACCGCGAGGATGCCGGCGATGTTGTCGAGCGTTCCGTCGTACACCGGCATCCGCGTGTGATACGAGGTGGCGAGCTGCTGGCGCAGGAGCTCGGGCTTCTCGGCGAGGTCGAGCGCGTGGATCTGGCTGCGCGGAGTCATCACGTCGTCGACGGTGATCGCCTCGAGGTCGAGCAGGTTGGCGAGCATCGTCTTCTGCTTGCCACGGAAGTATTGCGCTCCCTCGAGCACCAGCGAGCGCAGCTCTTCCTGCGACAGTGCCGTCGACGACTGTGCCGCGGGCCGGAATCCGACCACCTTCAGCATCGCCTGCACGAACAAATTGACGAACCAGACGACCGGGCGCGTCACGCGCAGAAGCGGCACCAGCGCAAAGCTCACGAGCGGCGCCAGCCGGTCCGCGTACGCGGCGCCGATCACCTTCGGGGTGATCTCGGAGAAGACGAGGATCAGGAACGTCACCGCGACGGTGCCGAGTGCCAGCGACCAGCGCCCTTCGCCGAACAGCCGCACGGTGATGATCGTCGCGAGCGTTGCCGACGCGGCGTTGATCAGGTTGTTGCCGAGCAGGATCACGCCGAGCAGGCGGTCGGTCTTCGCGAGCAGTGCGAGCGCGAGACGCGCGCCGCGCGCGCCGCGCAGCGCCTGGTGCTTCATCCGGTAGCGGTTGGCCGCCATCATCGCGGTCTCGGCCAGCGAGAAGAACGCCGACATCACGAGGAGAATCGCGAGCGCGATCGCCAGCGTCGCTAGCGCGATGTCATCCATGCGGGTTCGTTGCCGATCACGGCGACGACGAATTTGCTCCCGAGATAGCCGAGGGCGAGCAGCACGCTGCCGCCGAGGATCCATTTCAGCGCGGTGCGTCCGCGCCATCCGTAGCGCCAGCGGCCGAAGAGGAGCACGCCGAAGACCAGCCAGCCGGCGACCGAGAAGAGGTTCTTCTGCGTCAGCGTGAACGGCTTGCCGAAGAGCTGTTCCGAGAACAGGATGCCGCTCGCGAGCGTCGCGGTAAGCAGTACGAAGCCGGCACCGATCAGCCGGAACAGGTAGCGCTCGAGGGTGAGCAGCGGCGCCGCCGCCGCGCGCGAGACGTCGGGGATCGCGCGGTGGAGCCTGCGCTCGAGCCCCATCATCACGAGCGCCTGCAGCGCAACGACAGCGAGCAGCGCGTAGCCGACGAGGGCGACCGCAATGTGCGTCGCTGCCCATGGCTCGTCGGCATAGGAAAAGCGAAACGTCGACGAGGCGATCGGCGGAAGCAGCGCGCAGACCGCGGTGACCGGCAGCACGACCGGGATCACCGCGGGGAGCGTGCGCAGGATGCCGGTGACCCAGGCGACGAGCACGGCGAGTCCGGCGACGAGCGACATCGCGTTGACAAACGAGAGGTCGAGGCCGTCCCGGCGCACGACCGCGTTCCACGTCGCGAACGCGTGCACGACGAGCGCTGCTGCGAGCAGCAGGCGCCCGGCGCCGCGGTGGCGCGGCGCGGGCGGCGCACCGGTCGGCCACAGCGCGAGCGCGGCGGCCGCATAGAGTGCCGCCACGACCACGTGCAGTAGAATGACCATCCGCAATCAAGTGTACCCTAGCCGAGCGGCGCGCTGCCCGCCGTGCCCGCAGGGCTTTCCCGCATGTTCGATACGCTGACCGGACGCCTCGCGCGCGTCGTGAAGACGCTGCGCGGCGAGGCGCGGCTCACCGACGCCAACATCGCCGACGCGCTTCGCGAGGTGCGCCTCGCGCTGCTCGAAGCCGACGTCGCGCTGCCGGTCGTGCGCCGCTTCATCGCCGATCTGCGCGAGAAGGCGCTCGGCACCGAGGTCGTGGGCTCGCTCACCCCGGGCCAGGCCCTGGTCGGCGTGGTCGCCCGCGAGCTCACCGCACTGATGGGCGGCAGCGCGGCATCGCTCGATTTCGCCGTACAGCCGCCGGCGGTGATCCTGCTCGCCGGGCTGCAGGGCGCCGGCAAGACCACCACCGCGGCCAAGCTCGCGCGGCTGTTGATCGCGCAGAAGAAGAAGGTCCTGCTCGTCTCGGCCGATGTCTACCGGCCCGCGGCAATCCTGCAGCTCGAGACGCTCGCGAAGCAGGTCGGCGCCGATTTCTTCCCGTCCGCCACAGGACAGATGCCGGTCGACATCGCGCGCGCCGCCGTTGACTGGGCGCGGCGGCACTATCACGACGTGCTGATCGTCGACACCGCGGGGAGGCTCGCCGTCGACGAAGCGATGATGAAGGAGATCGCCGAGCTCCACGCTGCGGTGACACCGGTCGAGACCCTCTTCGTCGTCGATTCGATGCAGGGCCAGGACGCCGTCAACACCGCACGCGCGTTCCGCGACGCGCTGCCGCTTTCCGGCATCGTTCTCACCAAGCTCGACGGTGACGCACGCGGCGGCGCCGCGCTCTCGGTGCGCGAAGTCACCGGCGCGCCGATCAAGTTCAGCGGCGTGTCCGAAAAGCTCGACGGGCTCGAGGTGTTCCATCCCGAGCGGATGGCGACGCGCATTCTCGGCATGGGCGACGTGCTGTCGCTGATCGAGGACGCGCACCGCACCGTCGACGTCGAGGAGGCGAAGAAGCTCGCGAAGAAGGTCAAGACCGGCAAGGGCTTCGACCTCGCCGACTTCAAGTCGCAGATCGGTCAGATGCGCAAGATGGGCGGACTCTCGGCGCTCGTCGACAAGCTGCCCGCCGAGCTCGCGCGCGCAGCGCAGAACGCGACGCTCGACGAGCGTCGCGTGGCGCGGCTCGAGGGCATCATCGACTCGATGACGCCGCAGGAGCGCGCGCGGCCGGAGCTTCTGAAGGCGTCGCGCAAGCGCAGGATCGCCGCCGGCGCCGGAGTGTCGGTGCAGGAGGTCAATCAGCTCCTCGCCCAGTACGAGCAGGCGCAGAAGATGATGAAGCTGGTGTCGAAGGGTCCGCAGAAGATGCTGCGCGGCCTGCACCACCTCACGCGCGGGGCACGCCCCTGACCGGCGGGCGGACGACGCCGAGGCCGATCAGGAGCACGTAGATCCAGCGCGAGTGCCACCCCGTCACGCCGATCCTGATTTCGATCATCGCCGCAACGATG
>JAICXH010000119.1 GCA_025981645.1 Burkholderiales bacterium | reverse complement strand
GGGCGCGTTCACGGCGGCAGTGGCGGCTTCGTGTGTGGTCATACGTCTGGATGATGGCAAAGGCCGATCCGGCGGGGCACGATTGCCGACATGGAGACGCACCGTTCGGGTCGCGTTCACTATGGCACGCTGTCAAATGGATCGGCGTCCGAATTTGACAGCGGCCGATTCCGCGACGCGCCCCCGCTCGCCGCGATCACGGCGTCGGTCGTCCGCGGCCTGCACTGCGCGGCTCGCGGCGCGCTGCCGCAAAGCTGCGTACTCTGCGCGGCCCCCGCCGGCGGCGCGCTCATCTGCGGCGCGTGCGAGCGCGGGCTGCCACGCCAGCGCGCCGCCTGCCCGCGCTGTGCGCTGCCGTCTCCGGACGGCGCGATCTGCATGGCCTGCGTACGCGCTCCGTCGCCGTTCGACGCCGCGCTCGCCGCCTGGATCTACGCTTGGCCCATCGACCGATTGCTGCAGCAGTTGAAGTACGGCGGCAGGCTGGCGCTCGCCGAGCCGTTCGCGCATGCGCTCGCGCGTGCGTGCCGCGAGGCGCGCGGCTCCGGCGCTTCGCAACCGGCGTGGCCCGACATGCTCGTCGCGATCCCGCTCGCGCCGGCACGTCAGCGCAGCCGCGGCTTCAATCAGGCACAGGAGATCGCGAGGAGACTCGCCACCGAGCTCGGGCTGCCGAGCGCGCTCGGGCTGGAGCGCGTGCGCGACGCGCCTCCGCAGGCGACTCAGGGCCTCCGTTCGCGCCACGGCAGCGTGAAGGGAGCATTCATCGCCCAACGCTGCCTCGCCGGGGTGAGCGTTGCGATCGTCGACGACGTGATGACGACCGGCGCTACACTCGCCGCGGCGGCCGAGGCTCTGCGCGCCGCCGGCGCGCGGCGCGTCGAGGCGTGGGCCGTCGCGCGCACCCTCCCGCCCGACCTATCGACATCGCTTCCGGACGACCCATGTTCGACGTCGTGCTCGTGAATCCCGAGATTCCACCGAATACCGGCAACGTGATCCGTCTCGCCGCCAACACGGGCACGTCACTAAACCTCGTCGAGCCGCTCGGCTTCCGGATGGAGGACCGCGACCTCCGTCGCGCGGGCCTCGATTACCACGAATACGCGCGCGTTGTCGTCCATCGCGATTTCGACGCCTGCCGCGCTGCGCTCGATGCGCCTCGCCCGCGACGCTGGTTCGCGTTCACCGCGCAGTCTCCCCATTCGGCATTCGACGTTGGATATCGCCCCGGCGACGTGCTCGTGTTCGGCTGCGAGAGCGAGGGCCTTCCGCAGGCGATCCTCGACCGCTTCGCGCCAAGCGAGCGGCTGCGCATCCCGATGCAGCCGCGGGTGCGAAGCCTCAACCTGTCGAACGCGGTCGCCGTCGCGGTGTACGAGGCCTGGCGGCAGCAGGGCTTTGCGTGAGGACGTCCGAGCAAGCTCGGCAAAACCGGACGGGTCACGGGTCTTGCCGAAACCGGATCGGACCCGATGTCACGGATCCGCCGCGCCGGGTCGAGCGGCGGGGATGCTCCGGCGCGCTCTACACCGACCGCGGAGGCAGGGAGCGGGGCACCGTGACGCGCGAGTTCGGCCGCGAAACGCGGCCGGTGTAGAGCGCGTCATGGTGCCCCACTCCCTCGGCCTCCGCGGTCGAACTCGCACGCCGCAGCATCCCCACCGCTACCCGACGCAGCGGATGCCTGCTGGAATGGGGCCCGTTCCGGTTTCGGTGAAACCCGTGACCCGTCCGGTTTTGCCGAGCTTGCTCAAACGTCCTCGGCGCCGGGCTCGCGGGCGAGCAACTTGCGCACGGCGTCGCGCGGCGGCACTCCCTCGTCGAGAACACTGTGCACCGCTGCGGAGATCGGCATGTCGAGCCCGTGCGCGATCGCCAGCGCGCGCACGGCGCGCGTTGCCGCGATGCCTTCTGCGACGTGTCCGAGCCCCGCCAGAATGTCGCCGAGCGGCTCGCCGCGCGCCAGCGCGAGTCCGACGCGGCGGTTACGCGACAGGTTGCCGGTGCAGGTGAGCACGAGGTCGCCAAGGCCTGCGAGCCCCATCATCGTTTCGCGGCGTCCGCCGAGCGCACCCGACAGACGCCCGCACTCGGCGAGGCCGCGCGTGATCAGTGCTGCGCGCGCATTGTCGCCGAACCCGAGACCGTCGCTCGTGCCCGCGGCGATCGCGAGAACGTTCTTGACCGCGCCGCCGACGCCGATCCCGATCACGTCGTCGCTCTCGTAGCAGCGCATCGCAACGCTGCGCATCAGCGTGGCGAGGCCGCGCCCCCACGCGCGGTCGGTCGCTCCGGCGACGAGCGCCGTCGGCAGACCCTGCGCGACCTCGACGGCGAAGCTCGGTCCCGAGATCACGCCGACCGGCGCCGGCCATTCATCCGCGAGCACCGTCTGCGGGAGCGCGTAGCCTCCGCGCGCCGAGGCTGCGGTCACGAATCCCTTCGCCGCGAGCGCGAGCGGGGCGACCGCTCCGACAGCGCGCAGCGTCGCGGCAAGCGACACCACTTCGGACGCTGGGACCGCAGCGATCAGGAGGTCGGCACCCCGCGCGGCGGCGAGATCGGCGGTGATCGCGAGCGTCGGCGGGAACGCGGCGCCCGGAAGGTAGCGCGCGTTCTCGCGCGCCGCCGCGCAGATGGCTGCCTGCTCGGGCGAGCGCAGGTAGAGCGTGACCCGGGGCCGCAGATGACTCTTCGTCGCAAGGTGGATCGCGAGCGCACTGCCCCAGGCGCCGCCACCGAGCACGACGACTCGCGCGCCCATGTGCGCCAGTCAGAAGCCGAAGATGCGGGCGAGCCTGACGTAGCCGGCGCGCCCGCTGCGATCGCGCACGCGCACCCAGCCTGGGTACGCCACGGAGGCAGGCGACGCCGCGGTCTCGTCGAGCGCGAGCAGCACATTCTGCGCCGCGCGAAACGCGACCGGCGCCGCGTCGTCGGGCCGGTCGTGCACATCGGCCGTCGGCGTGCGCACTTCGACCATCCGCTTCTGCGACAGCGACGCGGTCGCGATCCAGCCGATCGTGCCCGACGCGTCACGCACCTTGGTCCAGCCCTCGACCGCCACGAGCACCTCGACCGGTACGCCGCGTCCGTAGACGAACAGCGGGTGCGCGCGGTCCGACGGAGCGTCGTAGAGAATCGTCGCCGGATCGGACGTCGACAGGTACTGCGCCGCCGATGCGGGCGCGCTCGCCACCGCAAGCACGAACCCGATCGCGAGCACGCGCGCTGCGGCCCGCGCGGCAGACCCGGCGCGCATCGTCAGTTGACCGCGACTCCGGACTGCGGCGCAGCCTGCGCGTTCGCCTGCGTGAGCTGCTGCTGGTAGAGAAGCTCGAAATTGATCGGCGCGAGGTGCACCGGAGGAAAGCCCGCACGCATCACCGCGTCGGCGATCGTCTCGCGCGCATATGGGAAGAGAACGGTCGGGCAGTGGATCGCGAGGATCGGTTGCAGCTGCTGCGGCGCGATGCCGCGGATGCCGAATACCCCGGCCTGCGACGCCTCGACGAGGAACACCGTCCGATCGCCGGTCTTCGCCGTCACGGTAAGCGTCAGCACGCACTCGTAGACGTCGGGCGCGACCTGCTCGCCGCGCGTGCGAAGCCCGACCTCGACCTGCGGCGACTCGTTGATCTGGAAGGACTGCGGGGCGCCTGGATTCTCGAGCGACAGATCCTTCACGTAGATGCGCTCGATCGACATCTGGACGTTCGCGCCGTCGCCGGACGGCGGCATCGCGGGAGCGGGCGTAGCGGGTTGCGATTCGGCCATGCGTTCACTCTCCGGTCGTTGGGTGCGCGGGAAATTCCATTTTACGCCAGCGGTCATCCCTTCTTCGTCGGCAGTCCGGCTTCGCGCCAGGCCTGGATGCCGCCGCGCAGCCCCAGCACGCGCGCGAAGCCGAGCTTGCCCAGTGCCGATGCCGCGGCGGTGCTGCGCATGCCCCGATCGCAGTAGACGATCACCGTCCGACCGGCGTACTTCGCGAGGTCGGGTCCGCGCGCAGCGAGCTGCGAGAGCGGAATGTGAATGGCGTCGGGAAGGTGACCTCCCTCGTAGTCCTGCGTCTCGCGCACGTCGAGCACCAGCGGATTCTCGGAGTTCATGAGGCGGGTCGCCTCGAAGGTGCCGATCTCCGTCGATCCGGACAGCTGGCGCCTGACGAGCGGCCACAGCAGCATCGCGCCCGACACGATGAACACGAGGACGAGCGGCCAGTTCTTCTGCAGGAATTCGACCGGTATCTGCACGCGAGGCTTGCGGAGTCGTTGGCACGGGGGCGGAAGGGGCGGGATGATAACGTATCGGCGATGAGCGATGTCGCCTCGCCCGCCGCTGTGCTCTCGCCCACCGCTATGCCGGCAAAGGCCGCACAGCCCCCGTCGGTGCGCAGCGTCGTGCTGGTGATCCTCGATGGCGTCGGATGTCGCGAGGACGCCCCCGACAACGCGGCGACACGCGCGGCAACGCCGCGCTGGCACGAGCTCGTCGCCAGCTGTCCGCACACGACCCTCGACGCTTCCGAACAGCGCGTCGGGCTCCCCGAGGGGCAGGTCGGCAATTCCGAGGTCGGCCACCTCAACATCGGCGCCGGCAGGATCGTTCATCAGTACTACACGCGAATCGACCTGGCGATCAGCGAACACGAGTTCGAGCGCAATCCCGCGCTTTCGGCAGCGGTCACCGCCGCTGCGGGCGCAGGAAAGACGCTGCACGTGCTCGGACTGCTGTCGCCGGGCGGCGTGCACAGCCACGAGCGGCAGATCGCCGCGATGGTCGAGATGGCCGCGAAGGGCGGCGCGCCGCGGATCGCCGTGCACGCGTTTCTCGACGGCCGCGACACGCTGCCGAAAGCGGCCGCGGCGTCGATCGACGCGATGGAGGAGGTCTGCGCCGCGCATCCGCAGGCGCGCATCGCCTCGATCTGCGGCCGCTACTACGCGATGGACCGCGATCGGCGCTGGGACCGGGTGGCGACGGCCTACGCGCTCGTCGTCGACGGCGACGCTCCGCATCAGGCGCCGACGGCGCGCGACGCGCTTGCCGCCGCCTATGCGCGCGGCGAGACCGACGAATTCGTTTCGCCGACCGCCGTCATCGGACGCGACGGCGGGCCGGTCCGCATGGACGACGGAGATGCCGTCGTGTTCATGAATTTCCGCGCCGATCGCGCACGCGAGCTGACGCGCGCGCTCACCGATCCGGCATTCGACGGCTTTGCGCGCCGCCGCGTGCCGCAACTCGCCACCTTCGTCTGCCTCACCCGTTACGGAGACGAGTTCGCTCATCTGCCGGTCGCATTCGCGCCGACCGTGGTCGAAGACGGCTTCGGCGACTATCTTGCGCGCCTCGGACTGCGGCAACTGCGCATCGCCGAGACCGAGAAGTACGCCCACGTCACCTATTTCTTCAACGGCGGGCGCGAAGCGCCGTTCCCGGGCGAAGACCGCGTGCTGGTGCCGTCACCCAGGGTCGCCACCTACGACCTCCAGCCCGAAATGAGCGCGCCCGAGGTCACCGACCGGCTGGTCGAGGCCATCTCCGCGCGGCGCTACGACGCGATCGTCTGCAATTTCGCGAACGGCGACATGGTGGGTCACACCGGGAACTTCGACGCCGCCCGCCGCGCGATCGAGGTGCTCGATGCCTGCCTCGGACGGGTGGTCGCCGCGGCCCGGGCTGCTGGCGCCGAAGTGCTGATCACCGCCGACCATGGCAACGCCGAGCAGATGAAGGACCCCGTAGGCGGCGGCCCGCACACCGCGCACACCCGCAACCTCGTCCCGCTGGTCTACGTCGGGCGGCCGGCAACCTGCGCCGCGGGCGGCTCGCTGCAGGACATCGCGCCGACGCTGCTCGCGATGATGGGGCTGCCCAAACCGGCTCCGATGACCGGTCGTACGCTGCTCGTTTTCTGATCGCCGTCAGGAACTTGGCGGCCGTTCGGCGGCCCAATGGGGGCGACGCGAGGGACGGCGCATCCGCTGCAGCAGCGAGGGGTATACTCTGCCACCCGGTTTTTCGCGTCATCGCGCGGGTCCGGCGCACCTTCCGCCCCGGACCGCGAACATCGAGACGGTCTCCTATGCACGACGGCATC
>JAICXH010000070.1 GCA_025981645.1 Burkholderiales bacterium | reverse complement strand
CGCGAGGCCCGCGATCGAGCTTCTCGCCGAGGAGCTGCGCGGCGCGCAGGATGCGCTCGCGTCGATCACCGGCGAATTCACCGCGGACGATCTCCTCGGCGAGATCTTCGCCCGCTTCTGCATCGGCAAGTGATGCTCGCGCGAATGGAACGACGGCTGCGCGCGGACGACGCCTCCTGGAAGCGACCTCCGCGCGCGGGCGCCGCGCAGCGCGCCGCACCCGGTCATTGGTCCGGCCACCCGGCCATCGCACCGCCGATCGACGCGCTTGGGCTGTCCTCCAGCGCGTGCTAGAGTCGACTGCCCGGCCCGTCGTGTTCCGGAATGTCGCTCGCGACCACCGGCATCCTCCAGCACCGCGTCCGTCCTGCTCCCCATGAATGACATCGAATCGTTTTCGGCGCTCGCCGCTTCGGTCGGCGCTCCCGCGTGCGTGCGGCACGCGAGGCTCGTTGCGTGGGTGCGGGACATCGCCGCGCTGACGCAGCCTGACCGCATCGAATGGTCCAACGGCAGCGAGGCCGAGTACACGCGCCTCTGCGACCTGATGGTTGCCGCCGGAACGCTGCACCGGCTCGATCCGGCGAAGCGACCCAACAGCTTCCTTGCGCGCTCCGACCCGCTGGACGTCGCGCGTGTCGAGAAGCGAACCTTCATCTGCAGCGAGCGCGAGGAGAACGCCGGACCAACCAACAACTGGGTTGCGCCGGTGGCAATGCACAAGACGCTCGACGGCCTCTTCGCCGGGTCGATGCGCGGGCGCACGATGTACGTCGTGCCGTTCTCGATGGGGCCGATCGGCAGTTCGATCGCGCATATCGGTGTCGAGATCACCGACAGCCCCTACGTCGTCGTCAACATGCGACTGATGACGCGGATGGGCTCCGCCGTCTACGACGTGCTCGGCGCCGATGGGACGTTCGTGCCGTGCGTGCATTCGGTCGGCGCGCCGCTCGTCGATGGCGCCACCGACGTCGCTTGGCCGTGCAATCCCGACCACAAATACATCGTCCATTTTCCCGAGGCGCGCGAGATCTGGAGTTACGGCTCCGGATACGGCGGCAACGCGTTGCTCGGCAAGAAGTGCCTGGCGCTGCGCATCGCTTCGGTGATGGGGCGGGACCAGGGCTGGCTCGCCGAGCACATGCTGATCCTCGGCGTCAGCTCGCCCGCGGGCGAGAAGCGCTATGTCGCTGCCGCGTTTCCGAGCGCATGCGGCAAGACCAACCTGGCGATGCTGATTCCTCCCGCCGGATTCGAGGGATGGAAGGTGACGACGATCGGCGACGACATCGCGTGGATCAAGCCCGCTCCCGACGGCTCGCTCCACGCGATCAATCCGGAGGCCGGTTACTTCGGCGTCGCGCCGGGGACGTCGTACGAATCCAATCCGAACGCGATGGAGACGCTTCGCGCCAACGTCATCTTCACCAATGTCGCGCTCACCGACGACAACGACGTGTGGTGGGAAGGGATGACGCGCACGCCTCCAGCGCACCTGATCGACTGGCAGGGGAAGGACTGGGCGCCGGGCTGCGGTCGCACGGCAGCTCACCCGAACGCGCGCTTCACCGCTGCGGCGACGCAGTGTCCGTCGCTCGATCCGGAATGGAACAACCCTGCCGGCGTGCCGATCGCGGCCTTCGTGTTCGGCGCACGCCGATCGGACACCGTGCCGCTCGTCACGCAGGCGCGCAGTTGGGCCGAAGGCGTCTACAAGGCCGCAACGATGGGCTCCGAGACGACGGCTGCCGCCGCCGGCAAGCTGGGGGAGGTCCGGCGCGATCCGTTTGCGATGCTGCCGTTCTGCGGTTATCACATGGGCGATTACTTCGGGCATTGGCTGCGCATGGGCAACGCCGTCGGCGCCCCGCCGGAGATCTTCAGCGTGAACTGGTTCCGCAAGGACGCCGGCGGGCGCTTCGTCTGGCCCGGCTTCGGCCAGAACATGCGTGTGCTGAAATGGATCGTCGAGCGTTGCGCCGGTCGCGCCGAGGCCGTCGAGACCGCGCTCGGGCTCATGCCGCGCTACGACGACATCGACTGGACCGGAATCGAGTTCGACGCCAAGCGTTTCCAGGAGGCGATGCACATCGATCGCGCGCAGTGGGAGTCCGAGATCGCGCTCCACGATGCGCTCTTCGCCAAGCTCGGTGAGCGTTGGCCCGAGGCGCTTATCGGTGAGCGCGAGCGCCTGCTGCGACAGATTTCAGTGTAAGCGCTCGCTGTTTACGCAACCTGGTGAGAGAGGCGAGTCGTCTGCAGCCGGTGAGGTGAACCCGCCGGGAGCCCAAGCCAGTACCAGTGACAAAACGCCAGGCCGCATCCTCCTTACCGCGCTATCGAGCCGGATCGTCCGGAGCGGGCTCTATGCCCGGTAAGGTCGGTTGAGCGATCGCTTCTCGCGCGCCGGACTTCGCGCGCTCGATCATGCGTTTGACCTCGGAGTTGGCGTGAATCCAATCCAGTTCAATCGTGGGGTGTTGCTGCGCGAAGATTCGAAAGATTTCGTCGGCGAAGGCTTGACCGACAGTTGCAACCCCGTGGAAATCAAGGATCACGGTCCTGAATAGCTCGACCCGGCTCATCAATCGCTTGGCTTGCGATCGCGAAATCAATTTGTCGTCGCCGTACTGTGCCAGCTCGACAGGCACGACAGTTTTGTCGAATCGATGATCGTCGTCCGCCGTAATGTATTGGTCGAATATTCTTCTTGGTGTCCGTGCGGTGTGGTTGTGCAATCGCATGAACACCAGTGTGCTGGCTTTCTGCGATGCTTCCAGAATCCATTCCTGCTCCGGGCCGAAATCGTGCGAGTAGAAGACGCCTCCGGATAGAATTTGAAACGTATCGAACATTCGCGACGTAAAGAAAATCCCTTCTCCCGAGTGACTTTCCGGATCCGTCGTCAACTTGCCCTTTGCGAGTTCGAGAACAGCATGCCTTTCATCGAGAAGCCCTAACGCCGTTTGAATCTTCTTGAAGATACCTACGCCGTCATCGACGATCGTCATCTGAGTGTAGGCGGCCGTCTTTTCGATGTTGACCGCGATCCGCGTCCCACCGGAGTGATCGATCGCGTTATTGAAAATCTCTGTAAAACCATGGTGCCAAATGTCTTTGACGTTCTCCGGCATCTCTCCCAGCACGGGCGCAACATCGAGGCGCCAGACCTCGCTCTCGGATAGTGCCGGCGTGATCCGGTAGCCGCGATTCCATTCGGTTGTCGCGCACAGTTTGTAGATTCGGCCTCTGGTCTTGCCGGACGGAGCGATGACCTTCTCTTCGATCAGCCGGCGGAGATGCTTGCTGATTGCCTGCCTGGTGATGTCGAAGTGATGAGCGGTGCGCTTTGTGATATCGGCCGGATGTTTTTCGATGTTGTCGATCAGGTAACGCCGTATTTCCTCCCCACGTGCCCGCACTCTGGACATATTGGAAACCGCCCTCTCCTATATTGACAACTAAATGCCTGCCTGCCAGCAACCTTGACGTGAAATATTGGCAACCATAACGACTATATTGTCAACCTTCTGAATGGGCAACTGGAATCGAGTGATCTGGTGCAGCGCGGGCGAATTGTCGGCGTGGTGGCCGAAGCTGGCAGCAGCGGCGACGCGCGACATGGCGGATGTCAGCGCGACGCTGAGCACCTGCCAAGACGACGCAACGCGCGTTGCTGGTGACGACCGTGTCGTCGCGTCGGAGCGTGGTATGCGCTTGGTGGCCGATGTTCCACGTGAAACATCACTTCGAATGGCTGTCCGGGTGTGCCCAAGGGGGGGGGCCGCAATGGCGAGGCCATGCGGTGCAGATGTTGAGCCCACCCCATGGTACGGGCTTCACGCTGATCACGCCTATGGCGAAATCATGCCGCAGTTACGACCGGCAGCCATTGCGTTCGGTGGCGGAGATCGGCGGCAACCACCGCGCGCCGCCACGGCGGGACGAAACTTCCCGGGACCGAAAACAAGGTGGCCGCTACCCACCATCGATCGGCACATCGGCGGCGTCCTGAAGTGGCCGTCGCGAGGAGCATGAGCTCCCTGAATCGAGACTGGGGCATTCAGCCGAGCAAGTTGCTCCTCCGCCTTGGAGTAAGCATGTGCGACTTAAGCACGTTCGCGGCTCCGCCGCTGGAGGTTCGCCAAGCGCGGGCGCATGTTCCACGTGAAACATCGATCTACGACGATCGGGCAAATTGCGATCTCGCAGCGTCGATGCGGCCGCGCGGCAATGGCTTTCTTGGCCATTCGGCCGATCGCTAGGGAAGGACGGATGCGTTACAATCCCGCCTCGACCACGTAGTTCGGGCGACCATTACAAGTATCTGATTGCAATGAACTTTCCTAGACACTTCGATGTGATCGTCGTCGGCGGTGGCCACGCCGGAACCGAGGCTGCGCTCGCTGCGGCGCGGGCCGGTCGAAGCACGCTGCTGCTGACGCACAACTTCGACACGCTCGGCCAGATGTCCTGCAACCCGTCGATCGGGGGCATCGGCAAGGGGCATCTCGTCAAGGAGATCGACGCGCTCGGCGGAGCGATGGCGCTCGCCGCCGACGAGGCCGGAATCCAGTTTCGCATTCTCAACGCGAGCAAGGGGCCGGCGGTGCGGGCGACACGTGCCCAGGCCGATCGAGTGCTGTACCGTAGGGCGATCCGCCGTCGGCTGGAAGCGTGTCCGAACCTGCAACTCTTCCAGCAGCCGGTCGACGATCTGGTGCTCGAAGGCGACCGGGTCGCCGGGGTGGTAACACAGATCGGCGTCGAGTTCGCGGCCGACGCGGTCGTCCTGACCACCGGCACCTTCCTATCGGGATTGATCCACGTCGGGCTCGAGCACTACGAGGCCGGGCGCGCGGGTGATCCACCGGCGAAGCGGCTTGCGCTGCGCCTGCGCGAGCTCGACCTCCCGGCCGGGAGGCTGAAGACCGGCACGCCGCCGCGGCTCGACGGCCGCACGATCGACTTTTCCCGCCTCGAGCGCCAACCCGGCGACGAGCCGACGCCGGTGTTCTCGTTTATGGGAAGCCGCGCCCTGCATCCGCGGCAGGTCCCCTGCTGGATCACCCACACAACGCCGCAGACCCACGACGTGATTCGCGGCGGACTCGACCGTTCGCCGCTCTTCACCGGTGTCATCAAGGGGGTCGGCCCGCGCTATTGCCCGTCGATCGAGGACAAGGTCGTCCGCTTCGCCGATCGCGAGGGGCACTCGATCTTCCTCGAGCCCGAGGGCCTCGACACCCACGAGATCTACCCGAACGGGATCTCCACGTCGCTACCCTTCGATGTGCAGCTTGCGCTGGTTCGCACGATCCCCGGCTGCGAGCGTGCCGAGATCCTGCGCCCCGGCTACTCCATCGAGTACGACTATTTCGACCCGCGCGGACTCTCCGCCACGCTCGAAACGAAGGCGATCGAGGGGCTCTTCTTCGCTGGGCAGATCAACGGGACGACCGGCTACGAGGAAGCGGCCGCGCAGGGCATGCTCGCCGGGATCAACGCGGCGCGCCGGGTCGCGGGGGAGGAGGGCTGGTGTCCGCGGCGCGACGAGGCGTATCTTGGCGTATTGGTGGACGATCTTATTACACGCGGCGTATCAGAGCCTTATCGGATGTTTACTTCACGGGCCGAGTACCGGCTCCAGCTTCGCGAAGACAACGCCGACCTGCGTCTTACGGAGCATGGCCGCCGCCTCGGGGTTGTCGACGATGCGCGATGGGACGCGTTCTGTCGCAAGCGTGACGCGATCGCGCGCGAGCGCGAACGGCTCGCGACGACTCGTCTCGGCCCGCACGACGTCGACCCGGGCGAGGCGCTGCGTGTGCTCGGGCAGCCGCTCGAGCGCGATTACAGTCTCGGCGAGCTTCTGCAGCGGCCGGGAGTCAGCTACGCCACACTGCACGAGCTTCGCGGCGCGGGCACGCCGGTCGCCGATGCGGCCGTCGGCGAGCAGATCGAGATCGCGACCAAGTATCGCGGCTACATCGAGCGCCAGCAGGAGGAGGTCGCGCGGCAGCGGGAGCACGAGCAGGCGCGGCTGCCGGAGGCGATCGACTATCGGAACGTGCGCGGGCTGTCGATCGAAGTGCAGCAGCGCCTGAATCAGCACCGCCCCGAGACACTCGGCCAGGCGGCGCGCATCTCGGGCGTGACGCCGGCGGCGATCTCGCTCTTGCTCGTGCATCTGAAGCGCGCGTGATTGCAAACAGCACACGCGCCGCTCGCGAAGTGCAGCGCGCCAATCGAGGGCCTGCCGTGGAGCACCGCGATGGCGCTGACGCGGCGCTCGAGGTGCGGCGCAAGCTCGAACTCTGGCTCGATCTGCTCGTCAAGTGGAATCGCGTCTACAACCTCACGGCGATCCGCGATCGCGCGCAGATGGAAACGCATCACGTCAACGACGCGCTCGCGCTCCTTCCCCACCTGGCACAGGCCGAATCGCTGCGTGTGCTCGACATCGGCACCGGCGCAGGCGTGCCCGGCATCCCTGTCGCGATCGCGCGGCCCTCCTGGCGCGTCGTGCTGCTCGATTCGAACCAGAAGAAGATCGCGTTCGTGACGCAGGCGGTGGCCGAGCTGGGTCTCGACAACGTCACCGCGGTCGCTGCCCGCGCGGAACACTGGCGCGCCGAAACGCCGTTCGACATCGTCGTCTCGCGCGCGTACTCGGACCTCGCGTCGTTCGCGATCGTGGCGGCGCGACATGTCGCGCCGGAGGGGCGCATCGTCGCGATGAAGGGCGCGTATCCGGCCGGTGAGATCGAGGCGCTGCCGCCGGAGTTCGACGTGCTGACGACGCCGCGCCTCGAGGTTCCTGGTCTCGACGCGGAGCGCCATCTCGTCGTCATGCACCACGCACGCCGATGACGCGAATCATCGCCGTCGCGAACCAGAAGGGCGGCGTCGGCAAGACGACGACAACGGTGAACGTCGCCGCGAGCCTCGCCGCGATGAAGCGGCGCGTGCTGGTCGTCGATCTCGACCCGCAAGGCAACGCCACCACCGGCTCGGGCGTCGACAAGCGCGCACACACGCGCACCGTCTACCAGGTGCTGCTGGGCGAGCTCGCGATCGCCGACGTGCGCGTGCGTTCGGAGTCGGGTGGCTACGACCTCGTTCCATCGAATCGCGATCTCGCCGGTGCCGAGGTCGAGCTCGTCGATCTTCCCGAGCGCGAAATGCGTCTCAAGGATGCGCTCGCAGAAGCGCTGCGGCAGATGCGCGATGCGATCGGCGCTGTCATCGCCGAATACGATTTCATCTTCCTCGACTGTCCGCCGTCGCTGTCGCTGCTGACGCTGAACGGGCTTTGCGCCGCCGACTCGGTGCTGATCCCGATGCAGTGCGAGTACTACGCGCTCGAGGGCCTTTCGGATCTCGTGCAGACGATTCGCAAGGTACGCGCGCATCTCAACCCGACGCTCGAGATCGAAGGACTGTTGCGCACGATGTACGACCCGCGCAACACGCTTGCGCTGAACGTCGCGGCCGAGCTCGAGCGCCACTTCGGCGATCGGCTCTATCGGACGGTGATTCCGCGTAACGTGCGGCTCGCCGAAGCGCCGTCGCACGGCGTGCCCGCGTTGCAGCTCGAGCCGCAGTCGAAGGGTGCCCAGGCCTACCTCGCGCTTGCCGGCGAGATGCTGCGCCGGATCGAGGCGCGAATCGCGGCGGTGCCGCAATCCGAAGCACAGGAGACGTCATGAACCGACCCCGGGGACTCGGCCGCGGCCTCGACGCGCTGCTCGCCGGCAGCGACGAGGCGACGGCGCAGGAAGGCGACAGCCTGCAGACGCTCGCCGTCGACCGGATCCGCCCGGGACGCTACCAGCCGCGCAGCCGGATGGATGCGACATCGCTCGCCGAGCTCGCCGATTCGATCCGCGAGCAGGGCGTGATGCAGCCGATTCTCGTACGGCCGGTCGATGGCGGGCGTTTCGAGATCGTCGCCGGCGAGCGGCGCTGGCGCGCCGCGCAGCAAGCCGGTCTGCTGCGCATTCCCGCACTCGTCAGGCGCGTTCCCGACCAGGCGGCACTCGCCGTTGCACTGATCGAGAACATCCAGCGCGAGAACCTCAATCCGATCGAGGAAGCGCGCGGCCTCTCGCGGCTGATCGACGAGTTCGGCCTCACGCACGAAGCGGCCGCGAAGTCCGTCGGCCGCTCGCGCAGCGCGGTTACCAATCTGCTCCGCCTCGTTTCGCTTGCAGCACCGGTGCAGGAACAGCTTCTGGCCGGCGCACTGGAGATGGGCCACGCGCGCGCGCTGCTAGGGCTTCCGGCCGCGCAGCAGCCGGGGGCGGCGATGCGCGTCGTCGAAGGACAGATGTCGGTGCGCGATACCGAGCGCATGGTGCATGCGTTGCTCAGCACGGCGCCGCGCGGCGCGCGGCGCCGTACACGCCCCAGCTACGACGCCGACACCGCGCGGCTCGAGAACGAGCTCGCCGACCGGCTCGGCGCGGTCGTGCGCATCGAGCCGGGCCGCAAAGGCGCAGGGCGCGTCGTCGTCCGCTATTCGTCGCTCGATCAGCTCGACGGCATCGTCGCGCGCCTGCGCGGCTGATCAGAGCTGCTTCAGCATCGTCTCCGCATCGGAGACTTCGAACTTTCCAGGCGCCTCGATGTTGAGTGCCTTGACGACGCCGTCGTCGACGAGCATCGAGAAGCGCTGGCAGCGCACGCCCATTCCTCGCGCGACGAGATCGAGCTCGAGCCCGAGCGCTTTCGTGTAGGCAGCGCTGCCGTCGCCGAGCATGCGAACGCGATCGCCGGTCTCGAGATCGCGCGCCCAGGCGCCCATCACGAAGGCGTCGTTGACCGACATGCACGCGATCGCGTCGACGCCCTTCGCCTTCAGCCTGTCGTACGCGGCAAGGTAGCTCGGCACGTGCTTCGCCGAGCAGGTGGGCGTGAACGCGCCGGGCAGACCGAACAGCACGAGCTTCTTTCCACGCGCGAGCGCGGCCATCGGAACCGGGTTCGGTCCGATCGAGCACCCTTCCCTCTCGACGTCGACAAATTCCTGCAGCGTGCCCTCGGGCAGCCGGTCACCTACCTTGATCGTCATCGGATACTCCTTGTCTGCGGTTTCGACACCCCGGCCGCCGCGGCCGGAGAACACGGGCATTGTAAGGAACGCCCGCAGCGGCGCGGTCGGTCCGGTTGCGCGCGCGGCGCGGCCGGCGTAGCTTCACGCCTTCGGCGGGCGGAGGGAAATCGCCGGTCGCAATCTTCACGGGGAGTTCCCATGGCACCGACCAGGGCGGCCGCGCAGTCCGCGCCGGCGCGTCGCATTCGTGTTCTCGTCGCAACCCGCAAGGGTCTGTGGATGCTCAACAGCGACGCCGCACGCAACGGCTGGAAGATCGCCGGCCCGCAGTTCCTCGGCCACGTCGTCCATCACGCCGTCTGCGATCCGCGCGACCGCAAGTCGCTCCTCGTCGCCGCGCGCACCGGTCACCTCGGTCCGACCGTCTTCCGGTCGACCGATTCGGGCCGGACGTGGAAGGAAGCGACGCGCCCTCCCGCGTTCGCCGAAGGGAGCGGCCGCGTCGTCGACCACACGTTCTGGCTTACCCCGGGACACGCGAGCGAGCCCGGCGTCTGGTACGCGGGGACGTCGCCGCAGGGGTTGTTCCGCTCGGCCGACGGAGGCGCGACCTGGGACGGCGTCGCCGGCTTCAACGCGAACCCTCAGCGCAAGGCATGGTGCGGCGGCGACCAGGACGGCACGCCCGACGGCCCGAAGATGCACTCGATCCTCATCGATCCGCGCGATCCCGCGCACATGTACATCGGCATGTCGAGCGGGGGTGTCTTCGAGACCGGCGACGCCGGGGCCAACTGGCGGCCGCTCAACAAAGGAGTGAGGGCTGACTTCCTCCCTGAGCCGACGCCCGAGTACGGACACGATCCGCACTGCGTCTGCTACGCCGAGAGCCTTCCCGATCGCCTCTACCAGCAGAACCACTGCGGCATCTTCCGCCTCGATCGCCCGTCGGAAACCTGGCAGGACATCGGCGCCGCGATGCCGAAATCGGTCGGCTACGTCGGCTTTCCGATCGTCGTGCACCCGCGCGATCCCGATTCGATCTGGGTGCTGCCGATGGACGGGACGAGCGTCTGGCCGCGCACGTCGCCGGCCGGCCGGCCGGCGCTCTATCGTTCGCGCGACGGCGGCCAGACCTGGAAGCGGCAAGACCGCGGCCTGCCCCGCGCGCAGGCGTGGTGGACGGTCAAGCGCCAGGCGATGACCGCCGACCGGCGCGAGCCGATCGGCCTTTACGTCGGCACGACCTCGGGCGAGGTGTGGGCAAGCCGCGACGAAGGACGCACGTTCCGCTGCCTCGCGCGGCACCTTCCGCTGATCCAGGCGCTCGAAGTCGCATGACCGCAAGCGCCTCGCGCGAAGCGGCGACGGTGGTGCGCGTCAGGATCCCCTCGCCGCTTCGCTCGTACACCGGAGCGAACGAGGTCGCCGTTGCGATTCCCGTGCTTGCCCCCGAGTTGCCGCCGACGATCGGCGGCGTGCTCGCCGCGCTCGATAGCGCCTACCCAGGCATTCGATTTCGCATTGTCGACGAGCAGCGCAAGCTCCGCCCCCACATCAAGCTCTTCGTCGGCGGCCGCCTCACGCGCAATCTTGCCGACCCGCTCGACTCCGCCTCCGAGGTGATGATCGTCGCCGCACTCTCCGGCGGCTGACCCTGGCGCCCCGACGCTGCATCGCAACATCGGATTGCGAGCACCGGCCCGGAACGTATAGAATCGCAAGGTTTGTTCGGGCCCGGCGCTCGCCGCCGGCGCGGTACGGCTGACATGGTGTCGAGGTCGATTTCGTTGAGGCCGTTTCGCGTCGCGCTCGGCTGGCAGGCGGCCGCCACGCTGGTGATCGCGGCGATCGCCGGAGCGATGGCCGGCGGCCAGGCGGCGTTGTCGGCGGTTCTGGGCGGCGTGGTCACCCTCACCGCAGGGGTCGTCTACGCGTTTGTCGCCTGGCTCACGCCGCAGCGCGATCCGGGCACGACGGTCGTGGGGCTGTTTCGCGCCGAGGCCGCCAAGATCGTGATAATCGTCGCCCAGTTGTGGCTGCTGCTGTCGATTTACCGCGACGTGGTGCTGCCGGCGCTGCTGGCCGCGTTCATCGTCACCGTCCTGCTGTCTGGCGTTGCCCTGCTCGTGCGCACTTGACCTTCGATCGCTTCGGAATCCGAGATGTCCGTCACGTACGATAGCCCGACCGAGTACATCGGCCACCATCTGACGTTCCTTACGCATAGGCTCGACGCGGGTGGATTCTGGACGCTCAACGTCGACACGATGCTGGCGTCTGCCGTGATCGGCGTGCTCGCCTTCGGCTTCATGTGGCTGGTGACGCGCAAGGCGACCTCGGGCGTGCCGTCGAAGACGCAGGCGTTCGTCGAGCTGTCGGTCGACTTCGTGAACAACGAGGTCAAGAGCATCTACACCGGTTCGAACAAGCTGATCGCCCCCATCGCGCTCACCACCTTCGTGCTGACGCTGTTCATGAACGCGATGGACTTTCTGCCGATCGACATCGTCAGCGGCGGGCTTCACGCAATCGGATTCCAGAAGTTCCGCTACGTGCCGACTGCCGACGTCAACACGACGTTCGCGCTGGCGTTCGAGGTGTTCGGCATCTCCATATTCTTCGCGATCAAGGCGAAGGGGCTCGGCGGCTGGGTCCGCGAGCTCTTCTGCGCGCCGTTCGGCGCCAGCCCGTTCCTGTGGCCGTTCAATCTGCTGTTCAACTGTGTCGAGTACGTGTCGAAGACGCTGTCGCACTCGCTGCGGCTGTTCGGCAACATGTACGCCGGGGAGCTCATCTTCCTGCTGCTCGGCCTTCTCGGCGCGACCGGCATCGCCGGAGTGATCTTCGGCGCCGTGCTGCACCTCGGCTGGTCGATCTTCGAGCTGCTGATCGTCATTCTGCAGGCCTACATCTTCATGATGCTCGCAGCCGTCTACATCGCGATGGCCTACGAGCACCACTGAACGTTTCTCATCCGCTCAACTGACTCGCTCGACGAAAGGAAACGAGAATGGACAAGCTTCAAGCCCTCGCCCTGCTCCAGGGCTACACCGGTGTCGGCATCGGACTGATGATCGGGCTCGGCGCGCTCGGTGCGTGCGTCGGCGTGGGCATCATGTGCTCGCGCTTCCTCGAAGGTGCGGCGCGCCAGCCCGAGCTGATGCCCCAGCTCCAGGCGAAGGTGTTCCTGCTGCTCGGCCTGATCGACGCGTCGTTCATCATTGGCCTCGGCATTGCGATGCTGTTCGCGTTCGGCAATCCGCTGATTCCCGCCGGACTGAAGTGACGCACGCGCCGCACGGCGCACCGACGAACGAGAGACTGCGGCAATGGACATCAATCTCACCCTCCTCACCCAGGCGATCGGCTTCGGCCTCTTCATCTGGTTCACGGCGAAGTTCATCTGGCCGCCGTTGATGCGTGCGGTGGAGTCGCGCCAGAAGCAGATCGCCGACGGGCTCGCCGCCGGCGAGCAGGGCCGGCAGAGCCTTGCCAGTGCCGAGAAGCGGATCGCCGAGATGATCGCCGAGGCCAAGTCCAAGGCAGGCGAGATCGTCGCGACCGGCGAGAAGTTCCGCTCCGAGACGATGGACCAGGCGAAGGTCGAGGCGCGCGCCGAGGGCGAGCGGATCATCGCCGCCGCCAAGGCCGAGATCCAGCAGGAAGTCGCCCGTGCGCGCGAACAGCTCAGGAACCAGGTCGCCGACCTCGCCGTCGAGGGCGCCTCGAAGATCCTGAAGCGCGAGGTCGACGCGAAGGCGCATGCCGATCTGCTCGCAGCGATCCGAAGCGAGCTGTAACGCGCCGCCCATGGCTGAGCTCTCCACCATCGCGCGCCCGTACGCCGAGGCCGCATTCGGGCTCGCGCGGCAGGAAGGGCGCCTCGCCGAGTGGTCGCAGATGCTGTCCCTCTGCGCCGAGGTCGTCGCCGACCCGAAGGTCGCCGCGGCGCTCGACAATCCGCTCCTCGACGTCGGCGCCCGCGAGTCGCTGCTGCTGTCGATCGCTGGCGACCGCCTTGACGCGCAGGGGCGCAACTTCGTGCACGTGCTGGTCGACGCGGGCCGCGTTGCGGTGCTGCCCGAGATCGCCGCGCAGTTCGAAACGCTGAAGGACGACGCCGAGGCCACCGCCAAGGCGCTGATCGAATCGGCGCTGCCGCTCACCGACGCCGAGCTCGCTGACCTCACGCAGTCGCTCGCCAGGCGCTTTGGGCGCCGGATCGAGGCGACGGTCGCCGTCGACCCGAGCCTGATCGGCGGCGCGCGCGTCACCGTCGGCGACGCGGTGATCGACGGATCGGTACAGGCGAAGCTCGCTGCGATGAGCGCGCAGCTTCGCGCCTAACCACAGGAACACGACCATGCAACTCAATCCCTCCGAAATCAGCGAGATCATCAGGGCGCGCATCCAGAACCTCGACACGGGTGCCGAGGTGCGCACGCAGGGCACCGTCGTGTCGGTGACCGACGGCATCTGCCGCATCCACGGGTTGTCGAACGCGATGCAGGGCGAGATGCTCGAGTTCCCAGGCAACACGTTCGGCCTCGCGCTCAACCTCGAGCGCGACTCGGTCGGGTCGGTCGTGCTCGGCGAATACGAGCACATCAGCGAGGGCGACACCGTCAAGTGCACCGGCCGCATCCTCGAAGTCCCGGTCGGGCCCGAGCTCATCGGGCGCGTCGTCAACTCGCTCGGCCAGCCGATCGACGGCAAGGGCCCGATCGAGGCGAAGATGACCGACGTGATCGAGAAGGTCGCGCCGGGCGTGATCTGGCGCAAGAAGGTGTCGCAGCCGGTGCAGACCGGCCTGAAGTCGATCGACTCGATGGTGCCGGTCGGCCGCGGCCAGCGCGAGCTCATCATCGGCGACCGGCAGACCGGCAAGACCGCGGTCGCCGTCGACACGATCATCAACCAGAAGGGCAAGGACCTGATCTGCGTCTACGTCGCGATCGGGCAGAAGGCCTCGACGGTGAAGAACGTCATCCGCAAGCTCGAGGAGCACGGCGCGATGGCGTACACGATCGTCGTCGCGGCGATGGCATCGGAGTCGGCGGCGATGCAGTACATCGCGCCCTACTCGGGGTGCACGATGGGCGAATACTTCCGCGACCGCGGGCAGGACGCACTCATCATCTACGACGACCTCACCAAGCAGGCGTGGGCGTACCGCCAGGTGTCGCTGCTGCTGCGGCGCCCGCCGGGTCGCGAAGCCTACCCGGGCGACGTGTTCTACCTGCACTCGCGCCTGCTCGAGCGCGCGGCACGCGTCAACGAGGAGTACGTCGAGAAGTTCACCAAGGGCGCGGTGAAGGGCAAGACCGGCTCGCTGACCGCGCTGCCGGTGATCGAGACCCAGGCCGGCGACGTGACGGCGTTCGTGCCGACCAACGTGATCTCGAT
>JAICXH010000131.1 GCA_025981645.1 Burkholderiales bacterium | reverse complement strand
GGCGTTATGAGTCCCTCCAGCAATCCGAGCGCAACGCCGCCGAGCAGCGCACCGGCGGGATTGCCGAGGCCGCCGAGCACCGTCACGACGAAGCTCTTCAGCTGATAGGCCGTGCCGGACAAAACCGTGAACGGAAACAGCGTCGCGATCAGCGCGCCCGATATGCTGGCGAGCGCGACGCCGAGCGCGAACGTCAGCGCCAGCACCTGCGTGGTCGGAATGCCATTCAGCTCGGCGGCCTCGCGATTGCTGGCGACGGCACGGATCGCCTTCCCGAGCCGCGTGCGATAAAGGAAGAGGTAGAGCGCGCCGGCAATCGCCGCGGTGAGTACCGCCGCCATCAGGTGCGTACCCGTGAACGTGTATCCCCGCAGGGTGGTGCCGGGGAGCGCGACGGGCACGTTGAAGAGTACGGTGCCCCAGACGGCGGTGCCGAGGCCGATCAGCACCATGTTCATCGCGAACGTCGACAGCAGGCTCATCAACGGCGGACGCCCGATCACGCGGTGTACCGAGATCCAGTAGACCGCAATGCCGATCGCGAACCCGCCGGCCAGCACCGGCGCGAGCGCCGCATACGCGGGGATGCCGAGCGTGGTCAGGTAGAAGAGGCCGAACATGCCCGCCACGATCATCGCGCCATGCGTCAGGTTGATGACGTTCATCACGCCCCAGATCAGCGTGAGCCCCATCGCGGCGAGGCCGTAGACCGCACCGACGAGCACGCCGTCGACGATCGACGCGAGGATTCCGAACATCGTGCGTACGCGCGAGGATGGCCGTCGCTACGCGGCCTTCGTCGCCTCGTTCGCGATCAATGGTACGGATACGCGATCGGTGCCGTCGCGGCGGCGAGCGGCCAGATCACTTCCTTCACGAGCTGACCGTTCTTCATCTGCCACTGCGTCAGCACCATCTGGTGGGCGAGCTGCAGCCCGTGGCTTTTGGGGTCGGTCGAGAATTTCGTCGCGCCCCACAGCGTCGTCGCGTTCATCTTGTCGAGCTCGGCAGCGACCTTCGCCGGATCGATCGAGCCGCTCTGCTCGATCGCACGCTGGAACAGCAGACCGCCCCCGTAGCCGCCGGCCGCATGGTACCCGGGCGCGATGTTGAATCGGGCCTGGAAGCGCTTCGTGAATTCCGCCGGCGTCGGGCCGAAATCGGGCTTGTAGGCCACTTGCGGCGCCCACTGCGACGGCACCGAAATGCCCTGCGCCGCCGCACCGAGGCTTGCGAACTGCGGGCTGTCGGGCGCGACGAGGAGCGTGACCCACTTGAGGTTCGCCTTCTGGTCGTGCAGCTGGCGCGCCAGCGTCGCGCCGTCGGGATAATGGCCGCCGCCCAGCAGCGTGTCGGCCCCCGACGAGACGATCTTGTTGATGATCGCGCTGAAGTCGGTCTGATTGGGCGGATAGGATTCGTCGAGCACGAGCGAGAGTCCGAGCTGCTTCGACTGCTCGCGCGTGGCGATCGCGACCGCTTTCGAGAACGGATCGTCCGAATAGACGAGCGCGATCCTGGCCGCCGGATTCTTCGACTTGACGAGCTCGAGTGCGCCGCTCAGGTAGTGGTCGGCCGGCGTGTACGTCTGGAACAGGCCCTTGTTGCCGAGCTGGTACGTCCTGGGCTCGGCGCCGCCGATGCTCATCATCAGCTTGCCGTACTGCTCGGAGATCACGGTCGCGGTCGCGACGAGGCCCGACGAGTACGGGCTGAACAGGAACTGCGCCTTGTCCTCGGCGATCAACCGCGTATAAAGCTGCTGCACGCGGCCGGGCTGCGACTGGTCGTCGTAGGTGACGAAGCGCACCTTGTAGCGCTTGTCGCCGGCCTTGATGCCACCGGCGGCATTGACGTCGTCGCGCCACATCTCGAATCCATGCAGTTGCGCGATCGAATCAAGGTTGAGCGGCCCCGTCTGCGACACGGTGAAGCCGATCGTGAGCGTGTCGTCGGCGTAGACCTGCGCGCTGGCGAAAACGCAAAGAAACGCGACGACGAGCAGCCGAAGCTTTTTCATGTCTCCTCCTGGTGCGAGCGACAAGCGAGCGCAGTGCCGTCAGGTCTTGTTGCGACCTTTGACCGGCGCCTATATTGAAGGCAGCGCACGGTGAACCGCAAGAGCCGCTCGCCGGCACACCGGTGTTGCGGAGTCGGGGCGGCCTTGCGATCCGCCTCGAGCCGGTGACCTAGTCGCCGCCGGTGACGTCGCCGAGGTACGCGCGCTGCACCTCGGGATCCGACTCGAGACTGCGCGCCGTCCCTTCGCGGACGATCTCGCCCGTCTCCATCACGTAGCCGCGATCGGCCACCGACAGCGCCGCATGCACGTCCTGCTCGACGAGCAGCACGGTGACGCCTTCGGCGCGGATGCGCGTCATCGTCTCCAGCAGCAGATCGACGATCACCGGCGCGAGGCCGAGGCTCATCTCGTCGACCATCATCAGCCGCGGCCGCGCCATCATCGCCCGCGCCATCGCGCACATCTGCTGCTCGCCGCCCGACATGCTGCCCGCGATCTGGCGCCGGCGGTCGGCGAGCCGCGGGAAGATGCCGTACATCCGCTCGAGATCCTCGGCGATTGCCGAGGTGTCGCGGCGCCGATACGCCCCCATCCGCAGGTTCTCCTCGACGCTCATCCGATCGAAGAGCTGCCGCCCCTCGGGTACCTGCACGAGGCCTGCGGCGAAGACGTCGTCGGCGGTCGCGGGAAGTGCACGTCCGTCGAACGCGATGTTGCCGCGCGACGAGATGAGGCGCGAGATCGCGCGCAGCAGCGTCGTCTTGCCCGCGCCGTTGCCGCCGACCATCGCAACGATTTCCGCCGGGCGCACCACGAGACTCACGCCGCGCAGCACCTGCATTTCGCCGTAGCCGGCGTCGAGACCGGCGATGTCGAGCAATGGTCCCCCCACGCTTGCGGCTGTCGCCGCTGCGCTGCCCCCGGAGGGGGCGGAATTCGCGGCTCGGGACGGCGCTTCGCCGCTCATGGCCCGGTCGCAGTCGCGCTCATCGCTTCTTCCCCAGGTACGCCTCGACGACGCGCGGATCGCGCAGCACCTCGTCGGTCGGGCCCTCGACGATCTTCTCGCCGTGATGCAGCACGAACGTGCGGTCGGCGAGGCTCGTGATCGCCTTCATCACGTGCTCGATCACGAGGATGCTGATGCCGCGGTCGCGCACCTTGCGAATGTCCTCGATCACCTCCTCGATCTCGACGTGGTTGAGCCCCGCCATCACCTCGTCGAGCAGGAGCAGCCGCGGCTGCATCGCGAGCGCCTTCGCGAGCTCGAGACGCTTGCGGTCCGGTCCGCCGAGCGCGTCGGCGCGCTGCGCGATGCGTTTACCGAGACCCACGAATTCGAGCGATTCGCGCGCCTGCTCGCGTGCCTTGCGCAGGTTGCGCTCGCCGCCCTTCGCGCCGAACAGCGCGCCGACCGACGCATTTTCGAGCACGGTCATTCCCGGAAACGGCTTCATCACCTGGAACGTGCGCCCGATGCCGAGATGCGCACGCCGGAACGCCGGCAATGCGCGCACCGACTGGCCCTCGAACAGGATGTCGCCGCTCGATGGCGGCATCGTCCCGTTCACCATGCCGACGAGCGTCGTCTTGCCGGCGCCGTTCGGCCCGATCAGGCTCACAATGGCGTGGCGCGGAATGTCGAAATCAAAACCATCCAGGGCGACCAGCGCGCCAAACTGCTTCGTGATGCCGATGGCCCGCAACAGCAGCGGGCGGAACGGTCGAGTCTCGTCCATCGCCGGTCCTGCCTTCCCCCGGCGGCGCGCTTACGCTCGCGTGGCCGCGCGTCCCAGGTAGGCTTCGATGACCTTCGGGTTGGCGCGTACCTCTTCGGGCGTGCCTTCCGCGATCTTCTGCCCGTAATCCAGCACCGAGATGCGTTCCGATAGGCCCATGACCACCTTCAT
>JAICXH010000055.1 GCA_025981645.1 Burkholderiales bacterium | reverse complement strand
CGGGCGAGCCGCGCCGGCTGGCCGCCCTCGGCCTCGAACGCCTCGAGGGCCGCTGCGAGCGCCACCACGACGTGCGTCGGAGGCGTGTAGCGCCACTGCGTCGTCTTCTCCATGTATTGCCACTGGTCGTGGAGGTCGAGCGACAGCGAGGTGGAATGACCGGCACAGCCTTCGAGCGCAGACCGCCTGATGAAGACGAAGCCGACGCCCGGTGGCCCCTCGATGCACTTGCCTGACGACGCGACGAGCGCATCGAAGGGAATTGCGTGCGCGTCGATCGGCAAGGCGGCGAACGAGCTCATCGCGTCGACGACGAGGCGCCTCCCCTGCCGCGCGACCTCGCGCGCGATATCGACGAGCGGATTGAGAATGCCGGTCGACGTCTCGCAGTGAATCACCGCGACGTATCCGATCGTCGCATCGGCAGCGAGCAGCGACGCGACGTCGCCCGGGCGGATCGCCTGATCCTCGGGCACTTCGTGCACGCTGACGCGCCGCCCCATCATCCGGGCGAGCTTTGCGAGGCGGTGGCCGTAGGCGCCATTCACCAGCACCAAGAGGTGCCCGTCACGCGGCACCAGCGTATTGACCGCCGCCTCGACGGCGAAGGTGCCGCTACCCTGCAGCGGCACGCAGGTGTGCGTCGCGTGACCGTCGACGATCGCGAGCAGGCGCTCCCGCACTCGCGCCGTCACCGCATTGAAATTGGAGTCCCACGAGCCCCAGTCGCGCAGCATCGCCGACTTCGTCGCCAAGGCGGTGGTAAGCGGACCGGGAGTGAGCAGGATCGGGTCGCGGCTTGCATTGGGCATGGCATTTTCCTAGCGATAGCTCGCCCGCGTGCGGATGCGCGACACCGCGACCAGCACGACGAGCGTGAGAACGAGCAGCAGAACGGTGAGCGCCGCGCCGTCGAACACCGCGCCGCGGTCGGTCAGCGCGAAGATTCCGACCGGCAGCGTCACCCAGCCGGGCGGGTACACCATGATTGTCGCGCCCAGTTCGCCCATCGACAGCGCGAAGCACAGACCGGCGGCCGCGACGAGCGAAGGCGTCAGGAGCGGAAGCGTCACCCGGAAGAGCACGTAGGCTGGCCTACCCCCGAGGCTCGCCGCGACCTGCTCGTAATGCGCGGGCAGCCGCGCGAGGCCGGCCGAAACGCTGCTGAACGCGAACGCCGTGACGAGCACGACGTGGGCAATCAGCACGATCGTCGCAGTGCCGTTCAGCAGGAACGGCGGCCGGCTGAACGCGACCAGCAATCCGAGGCCTACCGACACCGACGGCACGGCGATCGGCAGCACGAACAGCGTGCCGATCACCTTGGCGCCGCGCCTGCGCAGCGCGCGCACCGCGAGCGCCGCCCAGGTGCCGATGACGAGCGCGACGACGCTCGCAATCACCCCGGTCGCGAGGCTCGTCACGAGCTCGACGCCGGCATTGCTGACGAACGCATCGTGAAGATGACGCAGCGTCAGGTGGCTCGGGAGGACGTCGTTCCACTGGCCGGCAATGCTCGCCGCGCCGACCACCACGATCGGCAGCCCGAACACCGGAACGAAGAGCACGAAGAACAGTGCCCAGGCGCCGACGCGGCTAACCCTGGACGGCAACAGCACGGCCCCCTCCGGTTCTCGAAATCAGGAAGCGGTAGAGCGCATAGAGCCCGACCGACAGCGCGATGTTGACGACGGCGACGACGCAACCCGCCGTGTAGTCGAACTCCTGAATCGCCTTGCCGTAGATCACCATCGGCAGCGTGATCACCCCCTTCGCGCCGATGAACAGCACGATGCCGAACTCGTTAAGCGTGAGCAGCAGGCACAGGCTTCCGCCGGCGAGGAGCGCCGGGACGGCTTCGGGCAGGATCACCTCGCGAATGATCCGCAGCGGCCGTGCGCCAAGGCTCGACGCGACCTCGATCAGCGCCGTGTCGAGCTGCGAGAACGCCGCGAGGAGCGGGCGCATCACGAACGGCGTGTAGAAGGTGATCTCGGCGAGGATCACGCCCCACTTCGTGTAGACGAAATCGATCGGCGGCTGGGTCGCCCCCGAGAGGTCCATCGCGATGAAGTTGAACACACCCGCCGAGCCATAGAGGAACGTGAAGGCGAGCGCGATCAGAAACGACGGGAAAGCGAGGAACGTGCCGATGAACCCGCTCACCACGCGCGCGCCGGGGAACGGGACGAACGACACGATGAGCGCCAGCACGAATCCGAGGACGAGGCAGCCGAGCGTCGACAGCGAAGCGATCTGGATCGTGCGCAGCAGCGCACCGCGAAACAGCGACGACGAGAGCATCTCCGCATACGGCGCGAGGCCGACGTGGCCGCCCTCGCCGGTGAACGACTGGCGCAGGATGAAGAACAGCGGATAGTAGAAGATCACCACCAGCACGGTGAGTGGGACGACAACCCACACCCAGCCGGTCCTAGCCACGGCCGCGCTCCGCGCCGCGACCGGGTCCCGCGGCGGCGAGGAGCGTCGCATCGTGTGAGGCGAAATGAACGGTGAGACGCTCACCGCGGTGCGGCGGCTCGCGCAGCGGCTTGCTGTCGGCGCGCAGCTCGATTCCGTCGATGTCGAGGTACAACCGGTGTGCAGAGCCGCGCCACTGCACCTCGACGACCTTCGCCTCGATCGCGTTGGCGCCCGAACCTGGTGATTCCAGCGCCAGTGCGTGCGGCCTGACGCACAGCGTACGGCGCTCGCCCGGCGTGACGCCTCCGTTCGCGCGCACGACCACGCTGCACGCGGCGAAGCGCACGCGCGCCTCCTCCCGCGTGGCGTCGTAGGCCTCGACGGTGACCGGAACGAGATTGGCGTTGCCGACGAACGTCGCAGTGAAGTCGGAAGGCGGCTGCTGGTAGAGCGACTGCGCGGTGCCGACGTCGACGAGGCGGCTGTCGTTCATGACCGCGATGCGATCGGCGAGCGTCAGCGCCTCGACCTGGTCGTGGGTGACGTAGAGAATCGTCACATCGGGAAGCTCGCGATGCAGCCGCGCGATCTCGTTCAGCATGCCACTCCTCAACTGTGCGTCGAGCGCCGACAGCGGCTCGTCGAGAAGCAGCACGCGGGGTCGGATCGCGAGCGCGCGCGCGATCGCCACCCGCTGCTGCTGTCCTCCCGAGAGCTCGTGCGGATAGCGGCGCGCGTACGCCGCCATGCCGACCATCGTCAGGCACTCGGCCACGCGCGTAGCGATCGTCGACCGCGCGGCCTTGGCCGCGCGCAACCCGAAGGCCACGTTCTGCTCGACCCGCATGTGCGGGAACAACGCGTACTGCTGGACCACCATGCCGATGCCGCGCCGGAACGGCGGCATCGTGGTGACGTCGGTGTCGCCGAGCAGGATGCGCCCCGCCGTCGGCGCGACGAAGCCAGCGACCGCGCGCAATGCAGTGGTTTTGCCCGATCCCGACGGACCGAGCAGCGCCATCACCTCGCCCGGCTCGACGTCGAGGCTGAAATCGGCGAGCGCCACCGTGGACCGGTAGGCCACGGTGACGCGGTCGAAACGAATCCCGGACCGGACCTGTGCTGTCGCCGTCGCACCTGCGGCGGCGCGCGGCAGGCCCGGCATCACTGCTGCATCAGCCATCAGCTGCCGGTCACCTCATGCCACTTCGCGACGTCGCCCTTGAGATCGCGCAGCACCGCATCCCAGTCCGGCGTCCAAACGGTCACTCCTTCCATGTAGGCGTTGAGCTGCTTGAAGTTGCTGTCGGTGGGCTTGACGTCCGAGCGCGCCGGGTAGCCGCGCGCGATCGAGCTCACCGTCTCCTGGGCGCGCTTGCTCAGCAGGAAATCGATCAGCTTCTTGCCGTTGGCCGAGTTCGGGGCACCGTGCACGAGTGCGATGTCGTAGGGCTCCGAGAACGTCGTCCGCTGCCCCTTCGCGTCGGCCGGCCAGAAGATGCGCAGGTTCGGGTTGTCAGTCATCTGACTGTAGTTCATCTGCACGTCGCCGTTCGCCACCCACAACTCGCCCTTGTTGACCTTGGCGGCGAGCTTGCCGGTCGACGACGACGGGCCGACGTTGTTGACCTGCAGCTTCTTCAGATACGCGAAGGCCGCATCCTTGCTGCCCATCGCGTGGAACGCGAGCACCATGAGCGCGGTGCCGTCGCCGGCCTGGCCGGGAGTCGAGTACTGGATCTTGCCCTTGTACTTCGGGTCGAGCAGATCGTCCCAGGTCTTCGGCGACGCCGACAGCGCACTGCCGTTGTAGATGAAGCAAAAGTAGTTGTTGACCATCGGATACCAGACGCCCTTCGGGTCACGGGTCCCCGCCGGAATGGCGTCGACTTCGGCAGGCGTGTAGGCGGCGAGCAGCCCGTCGGCAGCGGCCTTCTGGATGAACGGCGGCAGCGTCACCAGCACGTCGGCCTGCGTATTGGTGCGCTCACGCTCGAGCCGGTTGACGACCTCGCCCGACCCGCCCTCGATGTACTGCACCTTGATGCCGGTCTCCTTCGTGAACGCCTCGAACTGCGTGTCGTACCAGTTCGGCTTGCCGTCGCGCAGCCCGTCGGCCGAATAGATGGTGACGACACCGGCGGCAGCGGCGATCGTCGGGCCGAACGCGGCCGCGGCGAGCACCAGCGCTGAGAGCAACAACAGTGAACGCTTCATTCGTTTCTCCTCCCGTGGTTGGACGATACCCGAACTCGCAAACCTTCGCGGCCGCCGGCAGCGCGGCCCGTCAACGGCAGCGCGCAATCCTACGCCGCTCGCGTTTCGGTTCGATGACGGCAGCGACGGCGCGAGTCCGATTGTCGATTGTAGACAATCTACGATCGACTTGCTATACTGTCAACTTGAGTACGCCCTCGACTACTCTGCTCCCCCCGATCACGAGCGCGGACCCTCCCGGGCCGTCGGCGTCGGACGCAATCAGGCTGGTCCGCAACCATTCGCTCGCAACGCTCGTGCAGAACGAGCTCGAGCGGCTGATCCTGTCGGGCGAGCTGCCTCCGGGCGTGAAGCTCGGCGAGGAGGATGTGGCGCTGCGTCTCAGCGTCAGCCGCGGGCCGGTCCGCGAAGCGTTTCGCGCGCTCGACCAGATCGGACTCGTGCGCATCGAGAAGAACCGCGGCGTCTCGGTGCGCACGATCTCGGTCGCCGAGGCCGACGAGATCTATGAGCTGCGCGCCGGACTCGACGAGCTGATCGGGCGACTCGCCGCGTCACGGATCACCCGCGACCAGATTCTTGGGTTGCGCAGCCTCATCAAGGGCATGGAGCAGGCGGCGGCCGCGCGTGACGTCGACGCCTACACGCCGCTCAACTTCGAGTTCCACGATCTGCTCGCTTCGATCACCGGTAACCGGACCCTCGTCGCCACCTACCGGCGCCTGGTGAAGGAGTTGCACCTGTTCCGCCGCGAGACGCTGGCGCTCGGCAGGGACAGCTTCCCGATCTCGGTACGCGAGCATCGGCAGATCGTCGATGCGCTGGCGCGAGGCGACGGTGACGAGGCCGGCCGGCTCCTCTATGCCCACGCGATCGACAGCCAGGACCGGCTGCATCGGATCGTCTCCGGACCGGCGCCCCGCGCGGCGCCCGCCGGACGGACCGTCGCCGCCGCGCGCGCGCGCAGGAGCCGCGTCGCCGCCGGCAAGTAATCGACGTGATCCGCAGACTGCGACGCCCCATCAACGCTCAACCCAGCCAACGATGACCGAATCGACCCGACCCCTCGTCACTGCGAACGGACGCAGCTACCGCCACGACGGCCACCCGCGGGTGATCGTCTGCGTCGACGGTTGCGAGCCCGACTACATCACCCAGGCGATCGAAGCCGGGGTCGCACCGTACCTGCGCCGCATGTGCGACGAGGGCACGTCGCTCCTCGGTGATTGCGTGATCCCGAGCTTCACCAATCCGAACAACCTGTCGATCGTCACCGGTGCGCCGCCGTCTGTACACGGCATCTGCGGCAACTTTTTCTACGACCCGGAGCGCGGCGAGGAAGTGATGATGAACGACGCGCGTTACCTGCGCGCCGACACGATTCTCGCGCGTTTTGCCGACGCCGGTGCGCGCGTCGCCGTAGTCACCGCGAAGGACAAGCTGCGCGCCCTCCTCGGCCATCGGCTGCGCGGCGTGTGCTTCTCGGCAGAGAAGGCGGATCAGGCGACGCCCGAGGTGAACGGCATCGGCAACGTCGTCGAGCTCGTCGGGCGGCCGGTTCCGTCGGTGTACAGCGCTGACCTGTCCGAATTCGTGTTCGCCGCCGGCTTTGCGCTCCTCACGCGCGAGCGCTTCGACCTCATGTACCTGTCGACGACCGATTACGTGCAGCACAAGCACGCACCCGGAACGCCGCAGGCGAATGCCTTCTACGCGATGATGAGCGGATACCTCGAAAGACTCGACGGGCTAGGCGCGACGATCGCCCTCACCGCCGATCACGGTATGAACGCCAAGACCGACGCCGCGGGGCGCCCGCAGATCATCTACCTGCAGGAGTGGTTCGATGCCCGCGTCGGCGCCGGACGCGTGCGGGTAATCCTTCCGATCACCGATCCGTACGTGGTTCACCACGGCTCGCTCGGCTCGTTTGCGACCTGCTACCTCCCGGCGGACATCGACCCCTCGGCCATCTCCACCGAGCTCGCCGGCACACTGGGAATCTCGGCGGTGCTCACCCGCGACGAGGCTGCGCGGCGCTTCGAGCTGCCGCCCGACCGCCTCGGCGACCTCGTCGTGCTCGCGCGGCGAATGACGGTGCTCGGCACGGCGCCCTCACGCCACGACCTGTCACAGCTCGACGCGCCGCTGCGCTCGCACGGCGGTGAATCGGAGCAGACGGTGCCGCTGGTGTTCAACCGCCCACTCGCCAGGCTTCCCGTCGGACGACGCTGGCGCAATTTCGACATCTTCGACCTCGCGCTCAACTACTGCGCGGCCTGACACGGACCCTTCGAACATGAATGACCGCTTCCCCTCCCAAAGCACCGCACCGCGCCACGAATCGATGCGTATCGCCGGCGAGCGTGTCGGCGGCGCGCAGCACATCGAGGTGCGCAATCCATGGAGCGGCGCGCTGGTCGGCACGGTGCCGCGGGCGGCGGTCGACGACGTGCGCCGCGCGATCGATGCGGCGAAGGCGTACCGGCCGACACTGACGCGCTACGACCGTTACGCGATCTGCCAACGGACCGCCGAGATCATCCGCAGCCGGACCGACGAGCTCGCAGCACTCATCACCGCGGAGTGCGGCATCTGCCTCAAGGATTCGCGCTACGAGGTCGGACGCGCCTGTGACGTGTTCGTGTTCGCGGGGAACGCCGCGCTCTCCGACGACGGGCAGATCTTCTCGTGCGACCTGACTCCGCACGGCAAGTCGCGCAAGGTCTACACGTTGCGCGAGCCCCTGCTCGGGGTCATCGCCGCGATCACCCCGTTCAACCACCCGCTGAACCAGGTCGCGCACAAGGTCGCCCCGTCGGTCGCCACCAACAACCGAATGGTGCTGAAGCCCACCGAGAAGACGCCCCTTTCGGCGCTGGTCCTCGCCGACATCCTCTACGAGGCCGGGCTGCCACCGCCGATGTTCTCGGTGGTGACCGGCGAGCCGCGCGAGGTCGCCGACGAGATGCTGACCCATGACGCCGTCGATCTCGTCACGTTCACCGGCGGCGTCGCCGTCGGCAAGTACATCGCCGCGAAGGCGGTCTACAAGCGGCAGGTCCTGGAACTGGGCGGCAACGACCCGATCATCGTGATGGAAGACGCCGACCTCGACGAGGCCGCGCTGCTCGCTGCGACCGGCTCGTACAAGAACTCGGGCCAGCGCTGCACCGCAGTGAAGCGGATGCTGGTCCACGAAAAGATCGCCGACGCGTTCATCGAGCGGCTGGTCGCGCGTACGCGGGCATGGACGTGGGGCGACCCGATGGACCCGGACGTCGAGATGGGCACGGTCATCGACGCGCGCGCGGCGGCTGGCTTCGAGGCCAAGGTCAACGATGCGCTGGCCCGTGGTGCGCGGCTGCTCGTCGGCAACGAGCGCGAGGGTGCGCTCTATTCGCCGACGGTGCTCGACCGCGTCACGCCCGACATGGATGTCGCGCGCACCGAGACGTTCGGCCCGGTATCGCCGGTGATCCGCTTTCGCGACATCGACGATGCCATCCGCATCTCCAACTCGACCGCGTACGGGCTGTCGTCATCGGTGTGCACGAACCGGCTCGATTACATCACGCGCTTCGTGCGCGAGCTCGAGGTCGGCAGCGTCAACATCCGCGAGGTGCCGGGCTACCGGCTCGAGCTGACGCCTTTCGGCGGGATCAAGGACTCGGGACTCGGCTACAAGGAAGGCGTCCAGGAAGCGATGAAGAGCTTTACGAGCGTCAAGACGTATTCGCTGCCCTGGTAGCACGGTGCAAACACTGCTTAACCTCCTCGCCGGCGTCTCGCTCCTCGTCTGGGGCACGCACATCGTGCGCACGGGGATCCTGCGCCTGTACGGCGGGAACCTGCGCCGCGTGCTCCGCCGCAGCGTGTCGAACCGCTTCTCGGCATTCTTCGCCGGAGTCGGCGTCACCGCGCTCATCCAGAGCAGCACCGCCGCCGCGCTGATCGTCGCGGCGTTCACCGGCCAGGGCCTGATCGGCACCGCGCCGGCGCTCGCCGTCATGCTGGGTGCCGACGTCGGCACCGCGCTCGTCACCGTACTGCTGTCGTTCGACCTGTCGTGGCTCGCGCCGCTCCTGATCTTCACCGGCATCGTGCTGTACCTGTCGCGCGAGGCGAGCCGCGCCGGGCGCTTCGGACGCATCCTGATCGGCCTCGGCCTCATCATGTTCGCGCTGCAGTGGATCGGTGCTGCGGCGCGCCCGGTCGTCGACGCCGCCGGAGTGAAGGTGATCTTCGCTTCGCTCACCGGCGACGTGCTGCTCGACATGCTCGTCGCGGCGCTCTTCACCGTCCTCTGCTACTCGAGCCTCGCCGCGGTGCTGCTGTTCGCGACGCTCGCGGCCTCGCACGTGCTCGCGCTGCCGGTGACCTTCGGGCTCGTGCTCGGTGCCAATCTGGGCAGCGGCGTGCTCGGGATGCTGTCGACGATGCGCTCGACTCCCGAAGCGCGGCGCGTGACGCTCGGCAACTTCCTGTTCCGCCTGATCGGCTGCGTCATCTGCGTCCCGCTGATCGGCCACCTCGACCACTGGGTCTCGGGGCTGGGGATCGACCCGGCGCGCGAGATCGTGCTGTTCCATCTCGCCTTCAACGTCGCGCTCGCGGCGCTGCTGCTGTTCTGGACGAAGCCGATCGCCGAGGTTGCCGAGCGGCTGCTTCCGGCGCGACCCGTCTCGGAGGATCCCGCGAAGCCGCGCCACCTCGATCCGTCGGCGCTCGATACACCGTCACTGGCCATCGGCTGCGCGGCACGCGAGGCGCTGCGCATCGGCGACGTCGTCGAGCAGATGCTCTCCGGCATGCTGACCGTGCTCACGACCAACGACCGCACCCTCGCCGAGCGTCTGCGCAAGACCGACGACGTCATCGACGAGCTGTACACCGCGGTCAAGCTCTATCTGACGCAGATCCCGCGCGAAGCCCTCGACAAACGCGAGGGGCAGCGCTGGGCCGACATTGTGTCGTTCACGATCAACATGGAGCAGATCGGCGACATCGTCGAGCGCATCGTGTCCGATCTCGAGGACAAGAAGATCGACAAGGGACGCAACTTCTCCGAAGCCGGCATGGCCGAGATCTGCGACCTGCACGCGCGCGTCATCTCCAACCTTCGCCTCGGGCTGTCGGTGTTCCTGAACGGCAACCTCAAGAACGCGCAGGAGCTCCTCGCGCAGAAGGTACTGTTCCGCGACCTAGAGCGCGCCTACGCCAATTCGCACCTCGCGCGGCTTGCCGGCAACACGATCGACAGCATCGAGACGTCGTCGCTGCACCTCGACCTCATCTCGGACATGCGGCGCATCAACTCGCACATCTGCTCGATCGCCTACCCGATTCTCGAGGAAGCCGGCGTGCTCGCCCACACGCGCCTGAAGACCGACGGCGCTGCCGCGCCCGTGCCGGCGTTCACGCCTGCACCCGCGCCGGCGGCGCCGCCAGTACCGACGCCTGCCGACGAAGCGGGCAAGCCGGGGTGGCAGAAGGGTAAACCGCACGCGGCCTGAGCGGCGTCGACAGGCGGTCCGCGTCCGACACCGCCCGACCCCGGAGCGGTTCCACATCCTTGATCGACGGACTGACGCTTCCCATCACGCTCGCCGTGCTCGGCGCCGGGCTGCTGCACGCGAGCTGGAACGCCCTTCTGAAGGCGGCACCCGGAGGCGACCCGGTGCTCGACACCGCCGGCGTCGTCGCCGCGTCGTCGGTGTGGGGGTTCGTCGTGCTGCCGTGGCTGCCGCTGCCGGACCCCGCCGCGTGGAAGTTCGTCGCCGGCTCGATGTGCATCCACTTCGGCTACTACATCGCGCTCGCGCACGCCTACCGCACCGGCGAACTGTCGTTCGCCTATCCATTGATGAGGGGAACGGCACCGCTGATCGTCACGCTGCTCGGCGCGGTGTTCCTGCGCGAGCTGCCATCGTGGCATGTCGCCGCGGGGATCGTGCTGATCTCTGCGGGCATCGTCAGCATCGCCTTCGTCCGGCGCCGCGGGCATTCGCGCGTCGCAGCGCGCTGGGCGTTTGCCAACGCCGCGATCATCGCAACCTACACGCTGATCGACGGCAGCGGCGCGCGCGCATCGGGCAATGCGCTCGCTTACGTCGCGTGGCTGATCGCGCTCGAGGGCCTGCCGTTCCTCGCCTGGGTCGCGTGGCAACGTGGCTGGACGGCGCCACGCTATCTGCGCCGAAGCTGGCGCCGCAACGTCCTCGGTGGGGCATGCAGCCTCGGCGCCTACGCGATCGTGCTGTGGGCGATGACCCGCGCGCCGGTCGCCGCCGTGGCGGCACTGCGCGAAACGTCGGTGTTGTTCGCCGCACTGATCGGGGCGATCTGGCTGCGCGAGGGCTTCGGCGCGATGCGCTTCGCCGGTGCCGCGAGCGTCGTCGCGGGCATTGCCGCGTTGAAGCTCTGACGTCAGGCGAACACACCTGACTCGCGCAGCCACGCAACGACGCGCAGCGCCGCGTCCTCGGCGGTCGCTCCGGCGCTGTCGATGTGCACGTCGGAACGCTCGGGTGGCTCGTACGGAGAATCGATTCCGGTGAAATGCGGAAGCTCGCCTCGCCGCGCTTTCGCATAGAGGCCCTTGACGTCGCGTGCCTCGGCAACCGCAAGCGGCGCGTCGACGAAGACCTCGCAGAACTCGCCGGCCCCGACCAGCGCGCGTGCCATTCTCCGCTCGGCGCGAAACGGCGAGATGAACGACACCAGTACGATGAGACCGGCATCCGCCATCAGGCGCGCCACCTCGGCGACGCGGCGGATGTTCTCGACACGGTCGGCGTCGGTAAAGCCGAGGTCGCGATTGAGGCCATGACGGACGTTGTCGCCATCGAGGAGATAGGTGTGGCATCCGCGCGCGTGCAGCGCCTTCTCGACCAGGTTGGCGATCGTCGACTTGCCGGCGCCGGAAAGACCGGTGAACCAGACGACGCACGGCCGGTGACCGTGCAGCACGGTGCGCGCCACGCGGTCGACGTCGGTCGCCTGCCATGCGAGATTGTGCGAACGCCGCAGTGCGAAATGCAGGCGCCCGACGCCGAGCGTCCTTGCCTCGGAGCGGTCGACGATGACAAAGCTTGCGCCGGCACCTCGCTCTCCGCCTGCAGCGTCGCGTTCGTCCGCGTCGAACGCGATCGGCGCATCGAAGAGCAGCGTGCCGACGCCGATCGCTCCGTCGCCCAGCGTTCGCGCGGCGAGGTGATCGAGGGTGCCGGGATCGACGACGTACTTCAGTTGGGCGAACGTCGCACCAACCGACTCGGCACCGATCCGCACGCGGTAGCGGCGCCCCGGCAGCAACGGATCCTTCCCGAGCCAGGCGACCGCGACTTCGAACTGGTCGGCGACTTCCGCCGGCCTGTCGCGACGGGCCGCCGCCGCACTGCCCATCTCCGGATCGCCGTCGCGGCCGAGCCAGTCGACGAGCGTGGGACCGGTGTACCACGCGGGCGCGTGACGCGCTGCAGCCAGGCCGTCGCCGTCGTGCCCGGACACGACGAGGCAGTCGACGGTACGCGGACCGAGCGCCGTCGCGAAGGCCCGCACGTCGGACATGACGGCATCGAGACGCTGGTGCGCGTCACCGCAGGCATCCAGCCCGCCCGCGACGAGCGCAATGCGGCCCGGACCGAGAAGGCTGGCGAGGTGCAGGGCGCGGCGCGCCGGCAGATCGAGCCCGCGGCTGGCGTCGGCGATCACCAGCATCGCGTCGGCTGCCGACGCGGCCGCGGCCAGCGCGGCAAGATCGCTTGCGTCGATCGGCGCTTCGACGACCTCGAACCGTGGCGCCGCGGCAAGTGCGTCCCCGCGCGCGATGCCGCGCAGGCTGGGCACGACGAGCGCCGCGACGTCCGGCGCGGCGCCGATGCAGACCACGACCCGCCGCCGATGCTGCAGCGGGCGTTTGCCGGGTGACGCGTTCATCGACTCGAGTCCGTGTGAGCCTGCGCTGAAGACGCGCGCGCAACGATAGCAGACCGCCTCGCCCGATGGCCACCGGCCGCGCGCTTGGCGAAGCGCGGGCGCTGTGGTCTGATCACGCCTTTCCATGCGATGCTACCCTTGACTCCCCTGCCCCGACCTGCCCGCACCAGGCGCGGCCGCACCCCATCGAATCCGGGTGCCGAAACCGCGCAGGTGCAAAGCCTCACCCGCGGCCTCTCCATCCTGAAGTGCCTCGCACGCACCGAAGGAGGGCTCACGCTGACCGACATCGCACACCGCGTCCAGCTTCCGCCGTCGACGACGCACCGCCTGCTGGCGACGCTGGAGAAGATGGGCTACGTGTTCCAGGCGGGCGACCTCGGGCTCTGGTACGTCGGCATCGAGGCCTTCACCGTCGGCTCGAGCTTTCTCGCCAATCGCGACTTCGTCGCGCAGAGCCATGCGTTCATGCGGCGGCTGATGGAGCAGGCGGGCGAGACCACCAATCTGGCCATTCTGGACGGTACCGAGGCGGTGTTCATCGACCAGGTGCAGTGCCGCGAGACGATGCGCACGATCGTCAAGCTCGGCAGCCGCGTGCCGCTGCACGCCTCCGGCGTCGGCAAGGCCATCTTCGCGTCGCTCCCCGACGACCAGATCGACGCGATGCTGAAGATCCGCGGCTTGCCGCGCATCACCGAGAACACGATCACCTCGCCCGAGACGATGTGGGCGAGCATTCGCGTGATTCGCCAGCGCGGATGGTCGTTCGACGACGAGGAGCACCTGCCTGGAACGCGCTGCGTCGCCGCGCCGTTCTACGACGAGCATGCCGAGCCGCTCGGTGCGATCTCGGTCGCGGGGCCGCTGTCGCGGCTGTCCGACGAGCGCATCCGCCAGCTGGGGCCGCTCGTGTCCCACACCGCCGAAGAGATCACGCGCAGGCTCGGCGGACAGTGGCCGCATCCGCATTGATGGAGGAAGCATGGACGGCTTAATGATGAATGTTCCGCTGTCGGTACCGGCGCTCATCGGCCACGCCGATCGCTGCCACGGCGACACCGAGATCGTGTCGCGCTCGATCGAGGGTCCGATTCACCGCTATACGTACCTCGACGCGCACCAGCGCATCCGCAGGCTCGCGCGCGCCCTCCTGCGACGTGGCGTCGACCGCGGCGATCGCGTCGGAACGCTCGCGTGGAACGGCTACCGCCACTTCGAGCTCTACTACGCCGTTGCCGGCATCGGGGCCGTCGTGCACACGATCAACCCGCGGCTCTTCCACGACCAGCTCGTCTACATCGTCAATCACGCCGACGATCGGCTGGTGTTCTTCGACATCTGCTTCGCGGCGCTCGTCGACAAGCTCGCGCCGCAGTGCCCTGGGGTCGCCGCCTGGGTGGCGATGACCGATGCCGCGCACCTGCCCGAGGCGAGGCTGCCGACCCTCCTCTGCTACGAGGATCTCGTCGGCGCCGAGGACGACGACTACGAGTGGCCCGATCTCGACGAGACGAGCGCCTGCGGCCTCTGCTACACGTCGGGCACCACGGGCAATCCGAAAGGCGTCCTTTACAGCCACCGCTCGACGGTGCTGCACGCGCTTGCGATCGCGCTTCCCGACGTGGCCAATCTCGGCGCCAAAAGCGTCGTGCTGCCGATCGTGCCGATGTTCCACGTCAATGCCTGGGGTCTGCCGTACACGGCGCCCCTCGTCGGGGCGAAACTCGTGTTTCCCGGCGCCGCACTCGACGGGAAGAGCCTCTACGCGCTGTTCGAGGACGAAGGTGTGACGCACTCGGCCGGGGTGCCGACGGTGTGGCTCGGCATGATCGACTACATGAAGACGAACGGGCTCGCCTTCTCGACCTTCCGCGAGACGATCATCGGAGGCTCGGCATGTCCGCCGGCGATGATGCGCACGCTGCGCGAAGACTTCGGCGTCGTCGTGAAGCACGGCTGGGGCATGACCGAGACGAGTCCGGTCGCGACCGCCGGGGCACAGAAGGGCAAGCACGCGCTCCTGCCCGATGCCGCGCGCATGGCAATCCTCGAGAAGCAGGGACGCCCGCTGTTCGGCGTCGAGATGAAGATCGTCGACGCCGAAGGGCGCGAGTTGCCGCGCGACGGGAAAACCCCCGGCAACGTGATGGTGCGCGGGCCGTGGGTCGCGAGCGGATATTTCGGCGGCGAGGGGGGTGATGTACTCGCACCGGGCGGGTGGTTTCCGACCGGGGACGTCGGCACGATCGACGCCGACCATTACCTGCAGATCACCGACCGCTCGAAGGACGTCATCAAGTCCGGAGGTGAGTGGATCAGCTCGATCGCCCTCGAGAACATCGCGTTCTCGCATCCCGAGGTGGCGGAAGCGGCGGTGATCGGGCTGCCGCACCCGAAGTGGGACGAGCGTCCACTGCTGGTCGCGGTGCGAAAGGCAGGCTCGACACTCGACCGCGACGCCCTGCTCGCCCATTTCGAGGGACGCACCGCGCGCTGGTGGGTGCCCGACGACGTGATCTTCGTCGACGAGCTTCCCCACACCGCGACGGGCAAGCTGTCGAAGCGCTCGCTGCGCGAGCGCTTCCGCCACTACCGCTGGCCGGCATCCGATCCGGCCGTGACCGCGTAAAGCAAAGCTCAGCGGCGCGACATCCGCGCGTAGCGGCGCGCGAGTTCCGGCTGCGCAGGCGGCTGCCAGCGCGCGAGCAGGTCGTCGATCGCGTCGAAACCGTTGCAGACCAGTACGACGTCGCAGCCGGCGGCAATCGCCGCGTCGGCGCGTGCGACGATGTCGCCGGCCGAATGCGCGCCGGCCATCTCGAGATCGTCGGAAAACACCAGCCCGTCGAAGGCGAGCCTCCCGCGCAGCATCTCACCGATCCACACCGGCGAGAATCCTGCCGGGCGTGCATCGACCGCCGGGTACTCGACGTGCGCGGGCATGATCGCCTCGATCCCCTGCGCGATCAGCGCCGCGAACGGAATCAGGTCGTCGCCGAGAATCGCCGCGAGCGGCCGCGGATCGACCGGCAGGCAGTGGTGCGAATCGGCGTCGACGTGCCCATGTCCGGGGAAGTGCTTGCCGACGGCAGCCATTCCCGTCGCGGCAAGGCCACGGACGAGCTCGCCTGCGAGATCCGCAACGATCACCGGATCGGAATGGAACGCGCGATCGCCGATCACCGTGCTCCGACCGGAGTCGACATCGAGCACCGGTGCAAAGCTGAAATCGATGCCGTGCGCGCCGAGCTCGCGCCCGATCGTCTCGCCATGCTGCCGCGCCGAGCACCGAGCGGCGTCGGGGTCGGACTCCCACAGCGCGCCCAGTGAGCGCATCGCCGGGAGCTGCGTGAACCCGCCGCCGGCGAGGCGCTGGACGCGACCACCTTCGTGATCGACCGCGATGACAAGCCCGGCGCGCAGCGCGCGGATGGACGCGGTGAGCGCGCGTAGCTGCGACGAGGATTCGAAGTTCCGCGCGAACAGGATGACGCCACCGACGCGTGGGTCGCGAAGCCGCGCGCCGTCACCTGCGGTCAGCGCGAGTCCCTCGACGCCGATCATCAGCGGCCCGCGCGCGCTCATGCCGCCGCCTCGCGGATCAGCGCTTTCATCTCGCGCACCGCTTCCCGCAGCCCGACGAAGACGCTGCGCGCGACGATCGCGTGGCCGATATGGAGCTCGCGCAGGCCGGCCAGCGCGGCCACCGGCTGCACGTTGAAATAGTTGAGCGCGTGGCCGGCATTGAAACGCATCCCCCGCTCGCGCACCGCAGCGCCTGCGTTGCGGAGCTTCGCGAGCTCGGCGGTGACCGCGGGACTCTCGGCATCGCGGCCGCGCGCGTGGAAGTTGTGCGCATAGGGTCCCGTGTGCAGCTCACAGACGCGCGCGCCGACCCGGGCCGCGGCATCGACCTGCGCGGGGTCGGCGTCGATGAACACCGACGTCACGATCCCCGCGCCGGCGAGCCGCGCGACGGCGTCCCTGAGCTTCGCCTCCTGCGTCACGATGTCGAGCCCTCCCTCGGTCGTGATCTCCTGCCGGCCCTCGGGCACCAGCATCGCCATCTCGGGCTGGAGGGTACAGGCGATGCCGATCATCTCGTCGGTCGCCGCCATCTCCAGATTGAGCTTGATGTGCACGAGGTCGCGCAGTCGTCGCACGTCGGCATCCTGGATGTGCCGGCGGTCCTCGCGCAGATGCACGGTGATCCCGTCGGCGCCGCCGAGGTGCGCCTCCACGGCTGCCCAGACGGGGTCGGGCTCGTAGGTTCCGCGCGCCTGGCGCAGCGTTGCGACATGGTCGATATTGACTCCGAGCTCGATCACCTGTTGCTCCTTTGCTTCAGGCTGCGTCGCCTTCGCCGTCGAGCGCCGCGAGGTCCTGCACGATCCGCCGGCTGAAGATCCACCGGTGCTCGAGGTAGTGGTCGAGAACCCGGCGCATCAATCGCTTGGCCTCGGCGGCCGTATCCGGGTCGGGATAGCTGCCGCTCGCGAGCGCGATCAGCGTGCTCCCTCGCACCGGCGGCCACTCGGGTAACGGCTCCGCGAGGTGAGCGAGCGGACCGCGGTCGATCGCGTAATGGTAACTTCGTCCGGGATCGATCGGTGCACCGGAGTCGCCTTCGCGGGTCAGCGTCATCGCGTAACCGAGCTCCGCCAGCAGCGTCAGCTCGAAGCTGCGCAGCACTCCGGCCTGCGCGGCGCGATCGACGCGATTGCCGCGCTCGCCGAGCGCGCGGATCGAATCGGCGTAGGCATCCCACAGCTCCGGATGGGGATCCTCGCGCGGGAGCAACTTCAGCAGGAGCTCGTTCAGGTAGAACGCGGAGAGCAGCGCGGCGCCCGAAGGCAGCGCCGCTCCGCCGGTCCATTCCGCCTTGACGAGCGTCTTCATCTCGCCGGCCCCGGTCCACGTCAGCGCCAGCGGCTGGAACGCCTGCAGCAACCCGTGCAGCTCGGAGCGCGGCCGTTTCGCTCCGCGTGCGACCAGCGCGACGCGCCCGACAGAGCGCCCGAACGCCTCGACGATCAGGCTCGTCTCGCGATACGCCCGCGCGTGCAGCACCCAGGCGCTTTCGTTTTCGTGCTGTGCGCGCGCCACCCGCACGTCAGTATCCGAGGCGGGTCAGCAGCGCGTCGCTGCGCGCCCAGCCGGGTTTCACGCGCACCCACACTTCGAGGTAGACGTGACCGCCGAACCCGCGTTCCATATCGGCCCGCGCCGCCGAGGCGATCGCCTTCATCCGCGCGCCGCCGTCGCCGACGAGGATCGCCCGCTGGCCCGGCTTGTCGACGAGGATCGTCGCCCGAATTCGGCGCAACGCCCCGGCGTGCTCGAAGCTCTCGATGACGACCGTCGCCGCGTACGGCACCTCGTCACCAACCTGACGAAACAGCTTCTCGCGGATGAACTCGGCAGCGAGGAAACGCTCGTCGCGGTCGGTCAGCGCGTCCTCCGGATACAGCGGCTTCGAGGCCGGGAGCAGCCCGGCCAGAGCCTCCTTCAGCCTGTCGAGGCCGATGCCGCGCTCGGCCGATACCGGTACGATGGCAGCGAACTCGCGCAGCGTCGCGAGTGCCGCGATCGCCGGCAGCAACGTGTCGCGGTTGTCGAGCATGTCGATCTTGTTGAGCGCGGCGACCACCGGAACACGCGGCGGCAGCAACGCGAGCACGGCACGATCGGCGGCGGTGAGGCGCGTCGACTCGGCGACGAAGACGATCGCGTCGGCCGACGCGAGCCCGTCGGTCACCTTGCGATTCAGACGATCGTTGAGGAGCGACCGGTGGCGCGTCT
>JAICXH010000063.1 GCA_025981645.1 Burkholderiales bacterium | reverse complement strand
TCAAATGGATGCCGTCCTCTGGGCCCCACCATGCCGGGCGCGCGGGCTGGCACGCCGCGGCGCGGACCGATTCCGATGGGGGTGTGATGGGTGAAGCAGTCCTGCAGCCGGCCGGAATGGCTGAGCGCGCGCTGCCGCGAGCGTGGCCAGTGCTCTTCGTGAGCACGTTCGCCTTCATGATCTGCTTCGCCGTGTGGATGATGTTCGGGGTGATCGGCATTCCGATCCGCAAGACGCTCGGCCTCAACAACACCGAGTTCGGTCTGCTGACGTCAACGCCGGTGCTCCTGGGCGCGGTGATGCGCCTTCCCTTCGGTGTCTGGACAGATCGCTTCGGCGGGCGCATCGTGATGACGCTGCTCCTCGCCGGTGCGGCGATTCCGGTCTACACGTTGTCGTGGGCGACCGCCTACTGGCAGTTTCTCGCCATTGGGCTCGTCCTCGGCGTCGTCGGCGCGTCGTTCGCCGTCGGGACGCCGTACTGCGCACGCTTCTTCCCGCAGTCGAAGCGCGGATTCGCCATGGGTTTCTTCGGCGCCGGCACTATCGGCGCGGCACTCAACATGTTCGTCGCACCGCTGTTGATCGAGGCATCAGGATGGCGGATGGTGCCGCGCGTCTACGCCGTCGCGCTCGTGGTGACCGCAGTCGTCTTCTGGCTGGTCAGCGCACCCGACCCGGGGGCAGGCCGCGGGCACGGGCCTTCGCTGCGCGTCCAGCTCGCGGTGCTGCGCGACTGGCGCGTGTGGAAGCTCTGCCAGTACTACTCGCTCACCTTCGGCGGCTTCACCGGTCTCTCGCTGTGGATGACCTCGTACTACGTGCAGGAGTACGGCTTCGACGTGAAGGCCGCGGGTCTCCTCGCCGTCGCGTTCGCGCTTCCTGCAGGGGCGCTGCGCGCGGTGGGCGGCTGGGTTGCCGACCGCCACGGCGCGCAGGACGTCACCTGGTGGGTGCTGTGGGTGGCGTGGATCGCGTTGTTCCTGATCTCGTATCCGCCAACGCAATTCACCGTGCAGACGATCGACGGATCGCGCTCGTTCGACCTCGGCTGGAGCGTCATCCCGTTCACCGTGCTGCTGTTCGCGCTCGGCGTGGCGCTCGCGTTCGGCATGGCGTCGACGTTCAAGTACGTCGGAGACGAGTATCCTCACAACCTGGGCATCGTGAGCGGCATCGTCGGTCTCGCGGGCGGTCTCGGCGGTTTTCTGCTTCCCATCCTGTGGGGAGCGATCGTCGATCTGACGCGAATCCGGTCGAGCTGCTTCATGTTCCTCTACGGCATCGTGTGGGTCTCGCTGATCCTGATCTACGTCACCGAGGTCCGCCGCGTCGAACTGGTGAAGCACCGAAGCGAGTCGACATGAGTCATTTCCTCGATCGCCTGACCTTCCTCGCCCGCGAGCGCGAACCGTTTGCCGGAGGGCACGGCGAAACGCGCACCGAGGACCGCAAGTGGGAGGACGCCTACCGGCTGCGCTGGCAGCACGACAAGATCGTGCGCTCGACGCACGGGGTCAACTGCACCGGTGGCTGCAGCTGGAAGATCTACGTCAAGGGCGGCATCGTCACCTGGGAGACGCAGCAGACCGATTATCCGCGCACGCGCCCCGGTATGCCGAACCACGAGCCGCGCGGCTGCTCGCGCGGCGCGTCGTACAGCTGGTACCTGTACAGCGCCAACCGCCTCAAGTACCCGATGGTGCGCGGGCGACTGGTGCGCCTGTGGCGCGAGGCGCGCCGCTCGCTTGCCCCGGTCGAGGCGTGGGCGTCGATCGTCGAGAACCCCGATCACGCGCGCGAGTACAAGTCGATCCGCGGCCGCGGCGGCTTCGTCCGGGTCACCTGGGACGAGGCGCAGGAGATTGTCGCCGCGGCGAACGTCTACACGATCCGCAAGTACGGTCCCGACCGCATCTGCGGCTTCTCGCCGATTCCGGCGATGTCGATGGTGTCGCACGCTTCCGGAGCGCGCTACCTATCGCTGATCGGCGGCTCGCTGCTGTCGTTCTACGATTGGTACTGCGACCTGCCGCCGTCATCGCCGCAGGTGTGGGGCGAGCAGACCGACGTTCCCGAGTCTGCCGACTGGTACAACTCGCAGTACCTCGTCGCCTGGGGGTCGAACGTCCCGCAGACACGTACGCCCGACGCGCATTTCTTCGTCGAGGCGCGCTACAACGGCACGCGCGTCGTGTCGATCACGCCCGACTACGCCGAAGTCGCCAAGTTCGGCGACCTCTGGCTGCATCCGAAGCAGGGTACCGATGCCGCGCTCGGCATGGCGATGGGGCACGTGATCCTGAAGGAGTTCTACGTCGATCGTACGGTGCCGTACTTCGACGATTACGTGCGGCGCTACACCGACCTCCCGCTGCTCGTGATGCTGGAGAGGCAGGGCGACCGCTGGGTCGCCGGGCGCTTCCTTCGCTCCTCCGATTTTGCCGGCGCGCTTGGGCAGAAGAACAGCCCGGAGTGGAAGACGGTCGCGCTCGACCAGACGAGCGATTCTCCGGTAGCGCCGCAGGGGTCGATCGGCTATCGCTGGGGGAGCAACATCGAGCACGACCTCGGCAAGTGGAATCTCGAGCAGAAGGACGGCGCGAGCGGGGCCGAGGTGAAGCTCGCACTGACGCTCCTCGGCCGCCACGACGACGCACTGCCGATCGTCTTCCCGTATTTCGGCGGCACCCCGCACGAGCACTTCCCGGCCAACGACCAGGGAGGCGACGTCCTGGTTCGCAAGGTTCCGGTAAAGCGCCTCGCGACCACCGGCGGCGAGGTGCTTGCGACAACTGTGTTCGATCTCATGTGCGCGAACTACGGCGTCGACCGGGGCCTCGGCGACGGCGCCACGTCGTACGACGACGACGTGCCCTACACGCCGAAGTGGCAGCAGCCGATCACCGGAGTCGATCCGGCACTCGCAATCGAGGTCGCGCGCGGATTCGCGTCGACCGCCGAGCGGACGCGCGGCCGCGCACAGATCATCATCGGCGCCGGCATGAATCACTGGTATCACCAGGACATGAATTATCGCGCCGCGATCAATATGGCGATGCTGTGCGGCTCGGTCGGCGTCTCCGGAGGCGGTTGGGCGCATTACGTAGGCCAGGAGAAGCTGCGCCCGCAGACCGGCTGGCAGGTGCTCGCGTTCGCGAGCGACTGGGTGCGCCCGGCGCGGCAGATGGCCGGGACGTCGTTCTTCTACGCCCATTCAGATCAGTGGCGCTACGAGAAGATCGCCGTCTCGAGCCTGCTCTCGCCGACCGCGGACGTTGCCCGCTATCCCGGATCGATGATCGACCTAAACGTGCGCGCCGAGCGGATGGGCTGGATGCCTTCGGCGCCGCAGCTCGCCGCCAATCCGCTGCTCGTCGCGAAGGATGCGGTGACCGCCGGCGTCGAACCGCGGGAATACGTCGCCAGGGAGCTCGCCGCAGGCCGGCTGAAGCTCGCCTGCGAGGATCCCGACAATCCGATCAACTATCCGCGCAACCTGTTCCTGTGGCGCTCGAATCTGCTCGGATCGTCGGGCAAGGGACACGAATACTTCCTGCGCCACTTTATGGGCGCCCAGCACAGCGTGCTCGGCCCCGATCTCGGGGAGAGCGGCGCCGATAAGCCGCAGGAAGTCGTCTGGCACGACACCGCTCCGGAAGGGAAGCTCGATCTGCTCACCGTGCTCGATTTCCGCATGTCGACCAGCTGCCTGTACGCGGATGTGGTGCTGCCGACGGCGACCTGGTACGAGAAAAACGACCTCAACACCACCGACATGCACCCGTTCATCCACCCACTTTCAGCCGCGGTCGACCCGGCGTGGGAGGCGCGCAACGACTGGGAGATCTACAAGGGCATCGCGCACAAGTTCTCGGAGCTTTGCGAAGGCCATCTCGGCGTCGAGCGCGACGTCGTGCTGCAGCCGGTCATGCACGACTCGCCCGGCGAGATCGCGCAGCCATTCGAAGTTGCAGACTGGAAGCACGGCGAATGCGAGCTCGTTCCGGGCAAGACCGCGCCGAATATCTTCGTCGTCGAGCGCGACTATCCGAATACCTTCAAGCGGTATACGGCGCTGGGACCCCTGGTGGCGAAGCTCGGCAACGGCGGCAAGGGCATCACCTGGCCGATGGAACGTACTGTCGCCGGGCTCGGTGCGCTCAACCGCCTCGTCGAGGAGGAGGGCGCGACGAAAGGCCTGCCGCGGATCGACCGCGACATCGACGCCGCCGAGGTGATCCTCTACCTCGCTCCAGAGACCAACGGTGAGGTCGCCGTGCACGCCTGGGACGCGCTGTCCAGGCAGACCGGCCGGCAACACCGCCATCTCGCCGAGACGCGCGAGGACGAGAAGATCCGCTACCGCGACATCCAGGCGCAGCCGCGCAAGATCATCACGTCGCCGACCTGGTCGGGTATCGAGAGCGAGAAGGTGAGCTACACGGCCGGCTACACCAACGTCAACGAGCTGATTCCATGGCGCACGCTCACCGGACGCCAGCAGTTCTACCAGGACCACCGCTGGATGCGCGATTTCGGCGAAGGGCTGTGCGTCTACAAGCCGCCGGTCGACACGCGCAGCGTCGCCGCCGTCGCGCGCAAGCCGAACGGCAACCCCGAGATCGTGCTCTCGTTCATCACACCACACCAGAAGTGGGGCATCCACTCGACCTACACCGACAACCTGCTGATGCTGACGCTGTCGCGCGGAGGGCCGATCGTGTGGATCTCGGAGATCGATGCGCGGAAGGCGGGAATCGAGGACAACGACTGGATCGAGCTGTACAACGTCAACGGTGCGCTGACTGCACGCGCCGTGGTGAGCCAGCGCGTACAGGACGGCATGTGCCTGATGTATCACGCGCAGGAGAAGATCGTGAACGTGCCGGGCTCGGAGGTTACCGGGCATCGCGGCGGTATTCACAACTCGGTCACGCGCACCGTGCTGAAGCCGACGCACATGATCGGCGGCTACGCGCAACTCTCCTACGGCTTCAACTATTACGGTACCGTCGGCTCCAACCGCGACGAGTTCGTCGTCCTGCGCAAGATGGCGAAGGTCGACTGGATGGACGACCCGGTCGCCTCGACGGCCAACTGAGGCCGGCCGGGCGAAACGGCGATGAACATGGCGATGCGGGAAGGCTGGACCAGGAGGCGCGGGACATGAAGATCAGGGCACAGATCGCGATGGTGCTGAACCTCGACAAGTGCATCGGGTGTCACACCTGCTCGGTCACCTGCAAGAACGTCTGGACCTCGCGCGTCGGTATGGAGTACGCGTGGTTCAACAACGTCGAGACCAAGCCCGGCATCGGCTACCCGAAGGACTGGGAGAACCAGGAGCGCTGGAAGGGCGGGTGGGAGCGGAAGGGCGACGGCATCCGGCTGAAGCAGGGAAGCCGTCTCGGCGTGCTGATGAAGATCTTCGCCAATCCGAACCTGCCGCAGATCGACGACTACTACGAGCCCTTCACCTACGACTACGAGTTCATCCAGACGGCGCCCGAGATGCCGACGCCACCGGCGGCGCGTCCGATCTCGGTGATTACGCGCAAGCGGATGCAGAAGATCGAGTGGGGCCCGAACTGGGAGGAGATTCTCGGCGGCGAGTTCTCGAAGCGCTCGCAGGATTACAACTTCGCCGACATGCAGAAGGACATGTACGGCGAGTTCGAGAACACGTTCATGATGTACCTGCCGCGCCTGTGTGAGCACTGCCTCAACCCCGCCTGCGTCGCCTCGTGCCCGTCGGGCTCGATCTACAAGCGCGAAGAGGACGGCATCGTCCTCATCGACCAGGACAAGTGCCGCGGCTGGCGGATGTGCGTTTCCGGCTGCCCGTACAAGAAGATCTACTACAACTGGACGTCGGGCAAGGCCGAGAAGTGCATCTTCTGCTACCCGCGCATCGAAGCCGGCCAGCCGACGGTGTGCTCGGAAACCTGCGTGGGACGGATCCGTTATCTCGGCGTGTTGCTCTACGACGCAGACGGCATCGAGAAGGCCGCCGCCGCCGCCGACCCGCAGGATCTCTACCAGGCGCAGCTCGATCTGTTCCTCGATCCGCACGATCCGGCTGTGCAGGAGCAGGCGCGCAAGGACGGCGTCCCCGAGAACTGGCTCGAGGCGGCACGGCGCTCGCCGACCTACAAGATGGCGATCGACTGGAAGATCGCGTTTCCGCTGCATCCGGAATACCGGACGCTGCCGATGGTGTGGTACGTGCCGCCGCTGTCGCCGATCTCGGCCCGCGCCAATGTCGGGCAGGTCGCCGATGCAGGCGGTATTCCCGACGTGCGCAGCCTGCGCATTCCCGTGCGCTATCTCGCCAACCTGCTGACGGCGGGGAAGGAGGAGCCTGTCGTCCATGCGCTCGAGCGGATGCTCGCGATGCGGGCGTTCTACCGTACGCGCCAGCTCGACGCGCGCGACGACGTCGCGCTCCTCACGCGTGTCGGACTCGACGTGGCCGAGGTCGAGAGCATGCATCGATACCTGTCGATCGCCGACTACGAGGATCGGTTCGTCATTCCGACGACGCACCGCGAATATGCCGAGACGGCTTACTACCTGCGCGGCGAGTGCGGCTTCTCGTTCGGCAACGGCTGCTCGCCCGGCGAGACGTCCGAGAGCCTCTTCGGCGGAAAGATGGGCGGCAAGCGTGTCTTTCCGATCCGCGTCCGCGGTGAGGACGGCCGCGAGAAGATCGCCGACTTCTGATGAGTGAGGCGATGGTCCTGCGCGCGCTCGGCGCGCTCCTCACCTACCCGCGCCCCGAACTCGTCGCGGCGCTGCCCGAGATCGCCGCCGTGCTCGATGGCGCGAGCGACCTTCCGGCCGCAGAGCGTACCGGGCTCGCCGCGCTCGTCGGCGAAATGCAGCGCACCGACGCGCTCGAGCTCGAGGAGCGCTACGTGAGCCTCTTCGATCGCGGCCGGTCGACGTCGCTCAATCTGTTCGAGCACCTGCACGGGGATTCGCGCGACCGCGGACCGGCAATGGTCGCGCTGATGGACGTCTATGCGCGCGCCGGCTTCAGGATGGCGACAAAGGAGTTGCCGGATTTCCTGCCGGTCGTGCTCGAATACCTGTCGTGTCGCGATCGCAACGAGGTGAGGGCGATGCTGGCCGATTGCGCCCACATTCTGCGGGGTATCGGAGACACGCTCCTCGCCCGCGACTGCCGCCATGCGGCAGTGTTCGCTGCGCTGCTGGTGATTGCCGGCGAGCCGGGGCTCGATCGCAGCCGTGCCGCCAAGGCACCCGCCGAGCCCGCGTTCGACGACGACTGGGCCGAGCAGCCGGCGTTCGCCACGCCCGCGGCCGGCGCAAGCACCCGCGGCAGCACGATGCACTTCGTTCCGCCGCGACAGACGTCGGGCGGCCACCATTGACGAGGATCGAGCGATGAGCGCCCTGCATGGATTCCTGTTCGGCATCTACCCATATATCGCACTCGCGGTGTTCTTCATCGGCAGCCTGATCCGCTTCGACCGTGATCAGTACACGTGGAAGAGCGACTCGTCGCAGCTCCTTCGCGGCGGCGAGCTCCGCTGGGGCTCGAATCTGTTCCATTTCGGCGTACTCGTCGTGTTCTTCGGCCACCTGTTCGGTTTCCTGATCCCCGAATCGATCGCCGATCTGATGATGACGCCGACCGAGCACGCGCTGCTCGCGATGATCGGCGGCGGCATTGCCGGCGTCGCCGCGCTCGCCGGGCTGACGCTGCTCATCCACCGGCGCCTCGTCGATCCGCGCATCCACGCCAACACGCGGCCGTGGGACATGGGCGTGCTCAGCGTCCTGTGGATCCAGCTCGTGCTCGGCCTGTGGACGATCTATTTTTCGACACAGCACCTCGACGGTGCGATGTTTCTGCAACTCGTCGCCTACGTGCAGGGGATCGTATCCTTTCGTGCCGGGAACGCCGATCTGCTGAACGGCGTTCCGTGGGTTTACCAGGCCCACATCGCGCTCGGGCTAACGATCTTTCTCATCTTTCCGTTCACTCGTCTCGCGCACATCTGGAGCGGTTTCGCGACGGTCGCCTATCTGTTCCGTCCACCCCAGCTCGTACGCAAGCGTGCCGGGGACGCGCGCAAGCTGCCGAGGGTCGCAGGCGGTGATATCCCCTCGAGGCAGCGGTGAGCGGCGCGTCTGACGCCGCCGGAACGCCAACGAGCGCGGCGACCACGTCGGCGGCGGGTTCCGCGGCGACGATCAACGGTGTGGCGATCGACGCGAACGATTTTCCCAGCGCCGAAGCGGCGGCCGTACGCGAGCTGATGCGGCAGCGCGCGCTCGCAGATGGGCTCGTGGCCGCCGACGCCGCGGTCGAGGACGTCGACGCAGCGATCGAGCGACTCCTCGAGCGCGATGTGCAGGTACCCGAGCCGACCGAGGACGAGTGCCGGCGGTTCTACGCCGCGCATCAGGCAGACTTCGTCGCCGGTGAGCTCGCCGCGGTTCGCCACATCCTCTTCCAGGTCACTCCGCGCACGCCGGTGCCGGCGCTGCGCGCGCGCGCCGAAGGCGTGCTCGCCGAGGTGCTGCACGCACCCGATCGCTTCGAGGCGCTTGCGCGCGAGTGGTCGAACTGCCCGTCGGCGCAGCACGGCGGCAACCTCGGACAGCTCCAGCGCGGCGAGTCGGTCCCCGAGTTCGAGGGGGCGATTTTCGGCGATACCTGGACCGGCGTTCGCCGCGATCTTGTCAAGACACGCTTCGGCTTTCACATCGTCGCCGTCGAGCGCCGCGCCCCGGGCACGACGCTACCGTTCGACGCGGTCCGGGAGCGCATTGCAACTCGCCTCCGCGAAACGGTACTCACGCGTGCGCTCGCGCAGTACGTGCGCGTCGCCGCCGGTGCTGCCGACGTGCGCGGAGTCGACCTACAAGGCAGCGAGACCCCGCTCGTGCAGTAGCGTCCCGTCGGCGGCAGCGGTCAGCTCCCGAGGATACGGGCCAGCATGTCGGGGCGGACGAGGTCGATGCGCGTGCGACCGCCGTCGAACCACCCGGCGCGCTGCCAGCGTCCGAGTACGCGCACCACGGTTTCGGTGCGCGCGCTCACCAGCTGGCCGATCTGCTCCCGCGTCAGGCCGAACTCGATCGCCACTGCGCCGGTCGGCGACGGCGTGCCGAAACGGCGTGCAAGGTGAAGGAACAGCGCGGCGAGCCGTCGCGGCACCGTGCCGGCGCTCACGATGTCGATCTTGTCGCGCAGCGCGTGGGTGTGCATCAGCAGCGCGTGATCGACCGCTTCGCAAAGCGCCGGTGAGGCGGGCAGCGCGGCCGCGAGTGGTGCCGCGGGAATCCAATGCACAGCGACCGGCGCGAGCGCCACCGCATCGGCGGGGAACGGCTCGCGGGCGAGCGCAGCCGGGAGACCGATCGCGTCGCCTGGCCCGAACAGACCGAGCACGATCGCATCGCCGGCCGCGGTGAGGCGCCGGATCGCCACGATCCCTGCGTCGATTACCGCGAAGCGCGACGCCAGCTCACCAGCGTGCCACAGTGACGCGCCGCCGTCGAAGCCGACGGGGCCGCCATCGGCCGCGAGGCGCACCAGTGCCGCGTCTACAGCAGGCCGAGTTGGAGCTTCACTTCGTCGGTCAGGAGGTCGAGGTTCCACGGCGGGTCCCACACCAGATCGACCCGTACCTCGGTCACGCCGGGCACCTCGTAGAGCCGCTGCTCGACCGTCGCCGGAAACGTGCCCGCCACCGGACACGCCGGCGCGGTCAAGGTCATCCGGATGCCAATCCTGCCTTCCGCGTCGACAGCGAGGTCGTAGATGAGCCCGAGGTCGTAGATGTTGACCGGGATCTCGGGGTCGAAGATCGTGCGCAGTGCGGTGACGACGTTGTCGCGCAGCAGCGCGACGTCGCCCGTGGTTTCGTCGGTGGCTTCGCTCATGGATTCGCCGGTGGCTTCGTCGGTGGACATCGTTACTCCGTGCTGACCGATTTCGATTCGCGCTCGAGCGCCGCGTGGAGCGTGTGCCACGCGAGGGTCGCACACTTGACGCGCACCGGAAATTCGCGGACGCCCGCGAGCACTTCAAGCTTGCCGAGGTCGCCATGGGCTCCGTTTTCCTTGCCGGTGACCATCCGGTGGAACTCGTCGAAGATCCGCTGAACCTCCGCGACCGGCCTGCCCTTGATCGCCTCGGTCATCAGTGAGGCCGACGCGGTCGCGATCGCGCAGCCGCCGCCCTCGAAGCCGACGTTGCGCACGACGTCGTCGGCGACGTCGAGCCAGACGGTCACCTCGTCGCCGCAGAGCGGGTTGTGTCCTTCGGCGTGGTGCGTCGCGTCGTCGAGCGCGTGGTGGTTGCGCGGACGTTTGTAGTGGTCGAAGACGAGCTGCTGGTAGAGGTCGCGCAGGTCGCCGCTCATGCGAACAACCTCCTCGCACTCTCGATGCCCGCGGCGAGCGCATCGACGTCGGCGCGCGAATTGTAGAGCGCGAACGACGCTCGCGCAGTGCCGCTGATGCCGAAGCGCTTCATGACCGGCATCGCGCAGTGATGGCCCGCGCGGATCGCGACCCCTTCCTGGTCGAGCACGGTGCCGATGTCGTGCGGGTGGATGCCGTCGACGGTAAACGAGACGATCGACGCCTTGTCGACAGCGGTGCCGACGATCGTCAGTCCCGGGATGGCAAGCAGGCGTTGCGTCGCATCGGCGAGGAGGTGTTCCTCATGGGCGGCGATCGCGTCGAGCCCGATGCCCGCCACGTAGTCGAGCGCGACTGCGAGCCCGATCGCGCCGGCGATGTCGGGCGTTCCCGCCTCGAAGCGGAACGGCGGATCCGCGTAGGTCGTCTTCTCGAACGCGACCGTGCGGATCATGTCGCCGCCGCCTTGCCACGGAGGCATCGCCGCGAGCAGCGGGGCGCGGCCCCAGAGCACCCCAATGCCGGTGGGGCCGAAGATCTTGTGCCCGGAGAACGCGTAGAAATCGCAGCCGAGCGCCTGCACGTCCACTGCGACGTGCGATACCGCCTGCGCACCGTCGACCAGCACCACGGCGCCGTGCCGGTGCGCGAGCTCGACGATGCGCGCGACCGGCACGATGCTGCCCAGCGCGTTGGAGACGTGGGTGACGGCGACGACGCGGGTGCGCGGTCCGATCAGCTCCTCGGCACGATCCATCCGCAGCGCGCCGGTGTCGTCGATCGGAATCACGACCAGCTTCGCTCCGGTCGCCTCGCAGGTGAGCTGCCACGGTACGATGTTCGAGTGATGCTCCATTGCCGTCACGACGATCTCGTCGCCGGGCACCAGCCGCGGCCGCGCGTGGCTGAATGCGACGAGGTTGATCGCCTCGGTAGTTCCCCGCACGAACACGATCTCGTCTGGACTCGCGGCATTGACGAAGCGCTGCACGGTGACTCTCGCCGCGTCGTACGCATCGGTCGCTCGCCGCGACAGCGTATGGACGCCGCGGTGGACGTTGGCGTTGTCGTGCTCGTAGTAGCTGGCGAGCGCGTCGATGACCACGCGGGGCTTTTGCGTCGTTGCGCCATTGTCGAGGTACACGAGCGGCCGGCCGTTGACACGCTCGGCAAGGATCGGAAAATCTGCGCGCACGCGGTCGACGTCGACGGCAGCAGGGGCGAACACGCCGCGCTCGAGCTTCACGCGAGCTCCGCCAGCGGCAGCGCCTGCGGCAACCGGGCGAGGCATGCGCGCTCGAGATGGGCGCGCAGCGGCGCGAGCCGGATCGCGTCGAGCGCCGAGCGCGCGAACGCCCAGGTCAGCACGCTGCGCGCGGCCGCGGCATCGAAGCCGCGCGAGCGCAGGTAGAAGAGCTCGTTCTCGTCGAGCTGTCCGACTGTCGCACCGTGCGCGCACTTCACGTCGTCGGCGTAGATCTCGAGCTGGGGCTTGGTGTCGGCCTCGGCATCGGCCGAGAGCAGCAGGTTGCGGCTGGTGAGCCACGCGTCGGACTGCTGCGCCCCCGGATGCACGACAATGCGGCCGTTGAACACGCCGCGCGAGCGGCCGTCGAGAATGCCGCGGAAGTGCTCGCGGCTCGTGCCGTGGGGCTGCGCGTGGTCGATGCGTGTGTGGTGGTCGACGTGCTGTCGGCCACCGGCGAGGTAGAGACCATCGAGGGTCGCCGTGCACCGCTCGCCGTCGAAGATCGCGGTGACGTCATGGCGGGCGAGCGACGCGCCGAGCGAGACCGAGTGCCCGGCAAAGCGGCTTCCCTGCGCCTGTGCGACGTGCGTGCCGCCGACGTGCAGCGCTCGTTCGCCCTCGTCCTGCAGCTTGCAGTACTCGACGTCGGCATCGCGGGCGAGGAAGGCCTGCGTCAGCGCGTTGGTGAACGTGGGGGCCGACCCCGCATAGTGCTCGATCAGCGTGCACTTGGAGTGCTCACCGACGACGATGAGGTTGCGCGGCTGGACGGTCGACGCGGTCGCGCCGAGAAAGACCAGATGGATCGGCTCGGCAAGCTCGACTGCGGCGGGCACGATCACCAGCGCACCGTCTGCCATGAACGCGGCATTGAGCGCAGCCATCGCCGAATGCCCGCGCGAGTCCGCGAGCCACGTCTCGAGCGCCGCCGGGTCACGCAACAGCGCCGCGCCGAGGCTCTCGATTCGCACGCCGCCAGGCAGCGGTCCGATCGACGACAACTCGGGCGCATGGCGGCCGTCGACGAAGGCGAGCCGATGCCCGCCCAGATCGTCGAACAGCGCGTGATGCGGGAGCGGCTCGGCGGTCGCCGCCTGCACGTCTCCGGGAACCTGCATGAACGATCGCGCGGTGAGCGCCGAGAGGTCGGTGTACTTCCATTCCTCGTCGCGCGCCGTAGGAAACCCGGACGCGCGGAAGCGCGCGAGCGCGTTCTCGCGCAGCTTCGCGATGCCGGAGGCGTGCATGCCCGGAAGCCCGGGGGCGATGGCCGGCCAGGCGGCGAGGGCGCGCTCGAGCGCCTCGCGGCCCGCGCGATCGGAAGGGCGCTCGCGAACTGCGGTGTTCATTGCGCGCGAACCGCGGCAGGTGCGGCGTCGTCGATCCAGCCGTATCCGCGCGACTCGAGCTCGAGTGCGAGCTCCTTGCCCCCGGAGCGCACGATGCGCCCTTGCGACAATACGTGGACGAAGTCGGGGACGACGTAGTCGAGCAGGCGCTGGTAGTGGGTCACGACGATCATCGCGCGGCCGGGTGCGCGCAGCGCATTGATCCCGCGGGCGACGACCTGCAGCGCATCGATGTCGAGCCCCGAGTCGGCTTCGTCAAGGATCGCCAGCTTCGGTTCCAGCAACGCCATCTGGAGGATCTCGTTGCGCTTCTTCTCGCCGCCCGAGAAACCCTCGTTGACCGACCGATAGATGAGGTCTTCAGGCATCTCCATCGCCTTCAGCTTGCCGCGCACCAGCGCGAGGAAATCCATCGCATCGAGCTCGGGCTCGCCGCGATGGCGCCGCGCCGCGTTCAACGCCGCCTTGAGAAGGTAGACGTTGCTGACGCCGGCGATCTCGACCGGGTACTGGAACGCGAGGAACAAGCCTTCGCGGGCGCGCTCTTCGGGGGCGCGGGTGAGGAGATCGGCGCCGAGGTAGTGCACTTCACCGGCGGTCACCGCATAGGTCTCGCGCCCGGCCAGCACCTGCGCGAGCGTGCTCTTGCCGGATCCGTTCGGACCCATGATCGCGTGGACCTCGCCGGGATTCACCGTGAGGTCGATCCCGCGCAGGATCGGTTTGTCGTCGACGCGCGCTTCGAGACCGCGGATTTCGAGGATGGGGGGCATGATCCGGTTCGCCTTTCTGTTCGATCGCGTTCTTATCCGACGCTGCCTTCGAGGCTCACGCCGAGGAGCTTCTGCGCCTCGACGGCAAATTCCATCGGAAGCTCCTTGAACACTTCCTTGCAGAACCCGTTGACGATCATCGACACGGCGTCCTCGGCCGAGAGCCCCCGCTGGCGGCAGTAGAAGAGCTGCTCCTCGCCGATGCGCGACGTCGACGCCTCGTGCTCGACCTTCGCCGTCGGATTCCTGACCTCTATGTACGGGAAGGTATGCGCCGCGCAACGGTCGCCGACCAGCAGCGAATCGCATTGCGTGTAATTGCGCGCACCTTCCGCCGTTTTCAGCACCTTGACGAGGCCCCGATAGGCGTTGCTGCCGCGTCCGGCCGAAATGCCCTTGGAGACGATCGTGCTTCGCGTATTGCGTCCGATGTGGATCATCTTGGTGCCGGTGTCGGCCTGCTGGCGGTGGTTGGTCAGCGCCACCGAGTGGAACGTGCCGACCGAATTGTCTCCGCGCAGGATGCAGCTCGGATACTTCCAGGTGATTGCCGAGCCGGTCTCGACCTGCGTCCACGCGATGTGCGAATGCGCGCCGCGGCAGTCGCCGCGCTTGGTGACGAAGTTGTATATGCCGCCCTTGCCGTCGCGGTCGCCCGGGTACCAGTTCTGCACCGTCGAGTACTTGATGTGCGCGCGTTCGAGGGCGACCAGCTCGACGACCGCCGCATGGAGCTGGTTCTCGTCGCGCATCGGCGCCGTGCAGCCCTCGAGGTAGCTGACGTAGGCGCCCTCGTCGGCGATGATCAACGTGCGCTCGAACTGTCCGCTGTCCTTCGCGTTGATGCGGAAATACGTCGACAGCTCCATCGGACAGCGCACGCCCTTCGGGATGTAGCAGAACGAGCCGTCGGTGAACACCGCCGAGTTGAGCGCCGCGAAGAAGTTGTCGCCGCGCGGGACCACCGAACCGAGGTATTGGCGCACGAGCTCGGGGTGCTCCTGCACCGCTTCCGAGAACGCGCAGAAGATGATGCCGAGCTCGGCGAGGCGCGACTTGAACGTCGTGCCGACCGAGACGCTGTCGAACACGGCGTCCACGGCGACACCGGCGAGCGCTTCGCGCTCCTTCAGCGGGACACCGAGCTTCTCGTAGACGCGCAGGAGCTCGGGATCGACCTCGTCGAGGCTCTTCGGACCATCCTTCTTCGCCTTCGGCGCCGAGTAATAGACGATGTCCTGATAATCGATCGGCGGGTGGCCGATCGACGACCAGTCGGGTTCGCGCATCGTCAGCCAGTGGCGATAGGCGTCGAGCCGCCATTCGAGCATGAATGGAGGCTCGTTCTTCTTTGCCGAGATGAGGCGAATCACGTCCTCGGAGAGACCGGGAGGAACGCTGTCGGCCTCGATGTCGGTCACGAAGCCGTGTGCGTACTCGCGGCTGATCAACTCGTCGATGTGGGTGGTGTCGGTGTCCATGGATTCAGCGGGACATGCGGATCAGCGGGCGCGCGATCGGCGCGACCGGGCGAAGCATCTCGTCGAGTGTCACCTGTTCCAGCGTCCCGCGGATGATCTGGTTGATCCGCTGCCAGTTGGAGCGTACCCGGCAGGCGGATTCCTGCTCGCATGTGCCCGGGTGCGAGCTGCACTCGGTCATGCCGAATGGCCCGTCCATCGCGTCGATGATCCGCGCCACCGAGATCTGCGACGGCGGACAGGCGAGGCGGTAACCGCCGTTGATGCCGCGCGTCGAGGCGAGCATGCCGCTGCGCGCCAGCGTCTTCAGGATCTTGCTCGCCGTCGGCGACGATACGCCGGTCGCCTCGGCAATCTCGGTCGCGCTGTGGACGCGATCGGGCTCGCGCGCGATCGTCGTCATCACGACGGTTCCGTAATCTGCCATCCGGCTGACCCGCAGCACGATTGCCCCCCCGGTGTTCGACAGGCTTCCCGGGATCGCGCGCGACATACCTCGGGGCGCCCGGACCGATCAACGATAAACGAGTACAGTACTAGTCTAGTCCTATATGGCGGTCGAGGCAAGCCCGGCGCACCGTGCGGCGCACCGATCCCGCTGGACGTGGCGGCCTCGCCGTGGCCGGTGACCGATGTCATCGCGCCGGTTCCGCGCACGTCGTATCGTCAGTGCACGCCGAACCCGTTGCAGGAGAAGTCAGGCATGACCTACGTAGTGACCGAGAGCTGCATCCGCTGCAAGTACACCGACTGCGTCGATGTGTGTCCGACCGACGCCTTTCGCGAGGGTCCCAACTTCCTGGTCATCGAGCCCGACGAGTGCATCGACTGCACGCTCTGCGTCGCCGAGTGTCCGGTCGAGGCGATTTTTGCCGACGACGACGTGCCGCCCGACCAGAAAGGCTTCATCGCGCTCAACTCCGAACTGGCGCGTCGCTGGAAGCCGATCGTCGAGCGCATCCCGCCACCGCCCGACGCGGAAGAGTGGGCGAAAGTGAAGAAGAAGCTCGATCAGCTCGAGCGGTAAGGCAGCGCTGCACGACTGGCACCGACACGATTTCAGCGATACGCTGCGCCGGGTCGAGCGGTGGGGATGCTACGCCGCGCTCTACACCGACCGCGGAGGCAGGGAGTGGGGTACCGTGACGCGCGAGTTCGGCTGCGGAACGCAGCCGCTGTTTGAGCCCGTCACG
>JAICXH010000053.1 GCA_025981645.1 Burkholderiales bacterium | reverse complement strand
CTCGACCATGTCGTGCTGGTGAAGGTCGCCAGCACCGCCGTCGTCAGCAAGATGCTGGGCCTCGGCGAGAAGCAGACCGCCGACGCCGTCACCCAGGCCGGGGTCGACGGCCAGAGCCTGCGCACCTACCGCCACGCGCCCAACACCGGATCGCGCAAGAGCTGGGCGGCCGGCGACGCAACGTCGCGTGGCGTGCGCCTCGCGCTGATCGCGAAGACCGGAGAGATGGGCTACCCGTCGGTGCTGACGGCGAAGACCTGGGGCTTCTACGACGTGCTGTTCAACGGACAACCGTTCCGCTTCGAGCGTGGCTACGGAAGCTACGTGATGGAGAACGTGCTGTTCAAGATCAGCTACCCGGCCGAATTCCACGCACAGACTGCGGTCGAATGCGCGATGCAACTCCATCCGCTGGTGAAGGATCGCATCGCCGACATCGCGAAGATCACGATCCGCACGCACGAGTCGGCAATCCGCATCATCGACAAGAAGGGTCCGCTCGACAATCCCGCCGACCGCGACCACTGCATCCAGTACATGGTCGCCGTGCCGCTGATCTTCGGCCGGCTCACCGCTGCCGACTACGAGGACGGCGTCGCGGCCGATCCGCGCATCGACGCGCTGCGCGACAAGATGGTCTGCGTCCAGGACGCGCGCTTCTCGAAGGAGTACCTCGACCCCGAGCACCGCTCGATCGCCAACGGCATCACGATCGAATTCGCCGACGGCTCGAAGATGCGCGAGATCGTCGTCGAATACCCGATCGGGCACCGCCGCCGCCGCAAGGAAGGCATCCCGCTGTTGCTCACGAAATTCCGCGTGAACCTCGCTCGCCGCTTCGCCGCGAAGCAGCAGCAGACGATCCTCGACGCCGTCGACGATCCAAAGCGCCTCGCGTCACTGCCCGTACACGAGTTCGTCGACCTCATGGTGTGAGCTTCCGGACATGACACCGCCCGCCGCAATGGCGCCTCGATGCGCCGCGCAAAGTACCCGCCGCGCCGCACGTGCGGTGGTGCTGCGGGCCGCACCCGGCGTCGTGCTGGCGGCGCTGGCGGCGCTGGCCGCGACCGGCGCAGCGGCGCAGGACCTGCCGAAGCTCGCTCCCGGACTGTGGGAGATGAACCCGACGAGCGGCGCCGCATCGGCGCAGGCGAACGCGAACCGGATAACGCTGTGCGTTGACGCGTCGCTGTCGAAGCAGATGTTCGAGATCGGTGCGGGGGCGATGAGCGGCGCGTGCAGCAGGCACGAGTTCCACGTGTCGGGCAACCGCGGCCGCGGCGACTTCGTCTGCGAGATCGGCGGCAGCCGCATGCACTCGACGTCGACGATGGTGATGCAGGGGGACCGCGCCTATCGGACCGAGGTTCACACGACGTGGGATCCGCCGTTCGCGGGCCGTGCAACCGCCGACACCGTGCTCACCGCGCGCGGGCTGGGGCCGTGCCCGCCAGGGCAGCGACCGGGCGACATGACGACCGCGCAGGGGCGCAAGCTCAACATTCGCGACGCCCTGCAGGGCAAGGGCAAGGCGATGCATTGAATGTGCGCACGCCCGCTCGCCGCGCCAGTGCGCGCAGCGGTCGGTGCGCGCGATCAACGAGGATCAGGACATGACACCGGATCGCTTCGCAACACTGAAGGAACTCCGCCTCCCGTCCGGGACGCAGGGCCGGTACCACTCGCTGGTGGCGCTCGAGGAGGCCGGCATCGGCAAGGTCTCGCGCCTGCCGATGTCGCTTCGCGTCGTGCTGGAGAGCGTCGTCAGGAACTGCGACGGCATCACGGTGACCGAGCAGCACGTGCGCCAGGTCGCCGGCTGGTCCGCGAAGGCCGAGCGCGTCGACGAGATTCCGTTCATCGTCGCGCGCGTCGTGCTGCAGGACTTCACCGGCGTGCCGCTGCTGGCCGACCTCGCCGCGATGCGCAGTGCCGCCGCGGCGCTTGGCCGCGACGCGAAGATGATCGAGCCTCTGGTGCCGGTCGACCTCGTCGTCGACCACTCGGTGATGGTCGACTACTACGGTTCGCCTGAGGCGCTCGACCTCAACATGCGGCTCGAGTTCAAGCGCAACGCCGAGCGTTACCAGTTCATGAAATGGGGTATGCAGGCATTCGACACGTTCCGCGTGGTGCCGCCGGGGATCGGCATCGTGCACCAGGTGAACCTCGAATACCTGGCGCGCGGCGTCCACCAGCGCGACGGTGTCTGGTTCCCGGATTCGCTCGTCGGCACCGACAGCCATACGACGATGATCAACGGCATCGGCGTCGTCGGCTGGGGTGTCGGCGGCATCGAGGCCGAGGCGGCGATGCTCGGACAACCGGTGTACATCCTGACCCCCGACGTCATCGGCGTCGAGATGAAAGGGCGCCTTCCCGAAGGCGCGACGGCAACCGACCTCGTGCTGACGGTAACCGAGATGCTGCGCCGGGAGAAGGTCGTCGGGAAGTTCGTCGAGTTCTTCGGCGATGGTGCGGCGAGCCTGTCGGTGCCCGATCGCGCGACGATCGGCAACATGTCACCCGAGTACGGCGCGACGATGGGCTTCTTCCCGGTCGACGCGGCGACCGTCGACTACCTGCGCTCGACCGGCCGCACGGCGGCCGAGCTCGAAGCCTTCGAGGCATACTACAAGGCGCAGCGGATGTTCGGCATGCCTCGCGCGGGCGAGATCGATTACACGAGGACGCTGACGCTCGACCTCGCCACGGTGAAGCCGTCGGTCGCCGGGCCGAAACGTCCGCAGGACCGCATCGACCTGCCGGCACTCGGCAGGCGCTTCGCCGAGCTGTACAGCGGGCCGATGAGCCAGAACGGCTTCGGCCTGCCGGCGGCGAAGCTCCGCGAGCGCGTGACGACGGCACCGACGCGCGCGGGCCGCGGCGAGATCGACGATGCCTCGCTCGACCTCCACCAGAATGGGCTCGCACGCGACGTCGTCGAGATGGAGGCGAACCGTCCGACGCCGAACCACGTGACGCAGCCGGCGCCGCGCCCGGTCGAGATCGGCAACGGTGACGTGCTGATTGCAGCGATCACGTCGTGCACGAACACGTCGAACCCGAGCGTGCTCCTCGCCGCAGGTCTTCTCGCGAAGAAGGCGGTAGAGAAGGGTCTCACCGTGCGCCAGCACGTCAAGACGTCGCTCGCGCCCGGCTCGCGCGTCGTCACCGATTACCTGACGCGCACCGGCCTGCTGCCCTACCTCGAAAAGCTCGGCTTCAACGTCGCTGCGTACGGCTGCACGACCTGCATCGGCAATGCCGGCGATCTCGCTCCGGAGATCAACGAGGCAGTGACCACCAACGACCTCGTGTGCGCGGCGGTGCTCTCGGGCAACCGCAACTTCGAGGCGCGCATCCATCCGAACCTCAAGGCCAACTTCCTGATGTCGCCGCCGCTGGTCGTTGCCTATGCGATCACCGGGAGCGTGATGAAGGACCTGACGACCGAGCCACTCGGCGACGGTCGCGACGGGCCGGTGTACCTGCGCGACGTATGGCCGAGCTCGAAGGAAGTCACGGCGCTGCTCGACTCGGCGCGCGACCCGGCGACCTTCCGCAGGCTGTACGGCGGACTCGCCGACGCCAATCCGATGTGGAAGACGATCGAGGGGTCGACCGGCCAGGTGTACGACTGGCCGTCGTCGACCTACATCGCGAAGCCGCCGTTCTTCGAGGGCTTCTCGATGACGCCTCCAGGCGTCGCCGACGTGCGCGGCGCGCGCGTCCTCGGCGTCTTCGGCGACTCGCTCACCACCGACCACATCTCGCCCGCGGGCTCGATCAAGCCGACGTCGCCGGCCGGGCTCTACCTGCAGGAGCGCGATGTATCGATCGCCAACTTCAACAGCTACGGCGCGCGCCGAGGCAATCACGAGGTGATGATGCGCGGCACCTTCGCCAACGTGCGCATCAAGAACCTGATGCTGCCGGCGAAGGACGACGGCACGCGAGTCGAGGGCGGCCTCACGCTCCATTACTCCGGCGGCGCCAGAGCACCCGAGCGGATGCCGATCTACGACGCCGCGATGGAATACATGAAACGCGGCGTACCAACGGTGATCTTCGGCGGCGAGGAATACGGCACCGGCAGCTCGCGCGACTGGGCGGCGAAAGGCACGCTGCTCCTCGGCGTCCGCGCGGTGATCGCGAAGAGCTTCGAGCGAATACACCGCTCGAACCTCGTCGGGATGGGCGTGCTGCCGCTGCAGTTCAACGCGGGCGAGGACGCCGAGACGCTCGGCATCCGCGGCGACGAGACGTTCGACCTCGCGATCCCCGCGGACATCCGTCCGCAGCAGGACCTGACGCTCGTGATGACGCGCGCCGACGGCAGCCGCAGCGACATCACGCTGCGCTGCCGGATCGACACGCCGATCGAAGTCGACTACTACCGGCACGGCGGCATCCTCCCGTACGTGCTGCGCGAGCTGATGCGCAAGGCGGCCTGACGCGTTCTGTTCGTGTCGCACCCGCAGTTCCGGGACACGCATCCGCTGCGACACGCGGTGCCGATGTACGTGCTCGCGGGACTGTGCCTGTCGTCACTCGACGCGACGGCGAAGTACCTGGTGCGCGACCACTCGCTGCTGGTGATCGTCTGGGCGCGCTATGCGGGGCAGATGGTGATGGTGACGCCGTTTGCGTGGCATCGCGCCGGCGGCGGCTTCTGGCGCACGCGAAACCTCGGCACGCAGCTGCTGCGCTCGCTCTTCCTGCTCTGCGCGACGCTCGGCTTCTGGGGTGGACTGCGCTACCTGCCGCTCGCCGAAGCGTCGTCGATCACCTTCCTCGCGCCGATCATCGTCGTCGCGCTGTCGTGGCCGATTCTCGGCGAGCGCGCGACCCGCGCCCGGCGCATCGCGTCGATCGCCGGCTTCGTGGGCATCCTCGTGCTGCTGCGTCCGGGTTCGGCGGTGATGCATCCGGCGATCGTGTTGCTGCTCGCCGCGGCCTTCTCGAACGCGCTCTACCAGCTGCTGACACGCAGGCTGCCCGGCGACAGCATGCACACGACCCTCTTCTACAGCGCGAGCGTCGGTACCGTGGTGCTGAGCGTCGCGCTGCCGTGGGGGATCGGCGACGAGCACGTCGGGGCCCACGCCATCGCCGCGCTGCTGCTGCTCGGCGTGCTTGCCGGGGCCGGGCACTGGCTTATGACACGCGCCTACCTGCAGGCGCCGGCGTCGCTGCTGTCGCCGTTCACCTATTTACAAATCCTCTGGGCGACCGCCTTCGGCTTCCTGTTCTTCAGCCAGCATCCCGACGCGATCTCGGCGGTGGGGATGGCCATCGTAATCGCCAGCGGCGTGCTGCTCGCAGCTTGGGAGCACCTGCGCCGTCATGCCTATTGATCGCAGATGCGCTATAATTTCCGGTTGACGGGGCAGACCTGCGATCGACCGCCCCGCCACACCCTCACTCACCTCGAATCGCGAAACCCGGGAGACATACCATGAAGATGCGAACGCTCGCCACCCTGGCGGCGATGGCGTTGGCCACGACGCTTGTGGCGTGCGGCCAATCGGCTCAACAGGCTGCGGACTCCGCCAAGGAATCGGCCTCGAAGGCCGCGGATGCTGCGAAGGACGCGGCGTCGAACGCCGCTGACGCCGCGAAGAGCGCGGCCACCGGCGCCACCGAGGCGGCGAAGGATGCCGCTTCCACCGCTGCCGACGCGACGAAGGATGCCGCTTCGAGCGCTGCCGACGCTGCGAAGAGCGCCGCTTCGGGGGCTGCCGACGCCGCCAAGGACGCCGCGTCGACCGCAGCGACCGCGACGTCGAACGCCGCCGACGCAACGAAGGACGCCGCCAGCAAGGCTGCCGATGCCGCGAAGGACGCTGCGAAGAAGTAATCGACGCGTCGAGCTGGAACGAAAGCGGCCGTCCTCGCGACGGCCGTTTTCATTGTCGCTTCCGGATCGCTTCGAGCACGCGGGCGAGGTTGCCCTCGGCGTCCTTTTCGCCGAGCTCGGCGGCGCGCCGAAAGAAGGTGGCGGCCTCGCCGAGGTTGCGCGTCACGCCGCGCCCTTGCTCGTACATGAAGCCGAGGTTGTTGAGCGCGCCGGGCAGGTTCTGGCGCGCGGCGCGCTCGTAGAGGGCGACTGCGCGCGCATCGTTCGCCGGCACGCCCTGCCCATTGGCGTAAAGGTAGCCCAGCGTGAGCTCGGCCGCGGCGCTTCCGCGGTCGGCCGCCCAGCGGTACCAGGCGGTCGCCCGGTTCAAGTCCTGCGGCACTCCGCGGCCGGCGCGGTAGAGGTCGCCGATCGCGTTGCCCGCCGCGGCATTGCCGTCGTCGGCCGCGCGCCGGTAGTACTCGAAAGCGCGCACCGGGTCGGGGCGAGCGACGCCGCGTCCCGCTTCGAGAAAGTAGCCGGCGTTGAACGCTCCCCACGCGAGGCCCTGCCCCGCCGCCTCGAGCCATGCCGCGAGCGCCGCCTTGTCGTCGGCGACGCTCACGCCCCGCGCGTCGCGCAGCAGGCCGACCATGTTCTGCGCAAGCGCGTTGCCATGGGCTGCGCCCTTCTCGGCCCATTCGAGCGCCCGCGCCGGATCGCTGCGCACGCCGAGCCCGTCGCGGTACATCCGCGCGAGGTAGTACGCCGCGGCGCCGTTGCCCGCCTCGGCGGCACGACGCAATCGCGTTTCGGCGTCGACGTACTGACCGTTGAAGAACTGCGCGAGACCGGCTTCGAGCGAGTCCCGCGCCACCGGGCCGCCGCGCGCTTCGAAGCGCGCGAAGCCGACGCCCGTGACCGCTCCGACGGCAACGAGGAGCGCGCCGACGGTGACGCGAACGAACCAGACTCGCGCGCGCGACCGTTCGCCGCGCCGGCGACGTACGCTGACCGCTCGATCGAGGGTTTCGGTGAGGCGTCGAAACTCCGGGTGGACGATGTCGCCTTGCCAGCTCGACAGATCGGCCGGACGCGCGACGCCGAGATCGGCCGGCAAGTCTGACGCGTCGATCCGCACCGGGACGAGTTTGCCCGCGAGGCGCGCGACGCGAGCACCGAGGCGCACCGCTTTCGAGCCGCGCGCCGAATTCGACCACAGCACGACGACGCAGCGTGCGGCGTTGAGCGCGCTGCCGATTCCGTTTCGTGCGCGCTCGCCGAGTCCGGCGCCGGCGTCGACATCCGAATCGTCGGCGACGTCGAAGCCCTGATGCTCGAGCGCATCGCGCAGGCGCCGGGCGGCGGCCTGATCCTGGGGTGCGTGACGGATGAGGATCTGGGGCACCGGGGACAACCCTCCGGTATCCTGGGCCCGGTAGTCTACGACAGCCGCGACGGGCTGGCATCCACCTTGCTGACGATTCGGGCATGCCACCCGCAGCCAGCCCGGCACAGGTCAGCAGAACTGCGGCCGGCGATCACGAGATTGCCGTTCCGAGCCTCGGCCTGTCGCTCACCCAGCGTCGCCTGCTGACGCTGCTCGACAGCCCCATCGCCGCGAAGAGTCTCGCCGAGCGGTCGGGGCTGCCACCCGAGAAGTTCATCCGCGACCTCGGCCGGCTGGCAAGCTTCCGGCTGGTCGAAGGGGCGCTGCCGCAGGACGTCCTTCGCGGCGCCGCACCGGGCGACACGGTGACACGTGCTGTCGTGGCGATGCCCGCCGCCGTCACGATCCGGCCGGCGGCCAACGCCGAGTCGATCGCCGAGCGAGGGGTTCGGCGAACGTCCGGTCGACGCTGGCTCGTGCCTGCGGCGGTGGTCGCGATCGTGGCACTCGCGGCGTTTGGCTACTGGTGGCTGCGCGGAGCGCGGGAGTCGGCCACCGCCGAACCTTCGGCGCCTCTGCAGGCACCGGCGGCAAGCGCCGCGCAAGACGCTGCACGGTCGGCAGCGCCGGGAGCCGCGGCAGAGTCACGGCAACCCGTGCGCCGGACCGCCGCCGAACGCGCGGCGGTCACTGCGGCGATCGCCGCGCTGCGGCGAAGCGAGACGCAGTCGATCGCGACCAATGCCGATGCGCAGCAGCGCGCCGCCGCAACCGCCGCGAAGGTTCAATCGGCGACCCGGCCGGAAACCGCACCGCGAACCGCGCCGCCAGCGACGGCGGCGCCCGTCGCGGTCGACCGGATCGGCCAGACTGGCCAGACCGCGGCGCAACGCACCGACGAAGCGCCCGCCGCTTCCCCGACCGCCGCGCATTCCGCAGCGCCGGCGGCCCGGTCCGTCGTTCCGTCGGCAGCGCCGACCATCCCGCATCGGTCCGAGGAACCAAGCGCCGCCGCTCCCACACTTGCTGCTCCAATGCATTCCGCTCCGGGTCAGCCGACCCCGGCACACTTGGCCCCGCCTGCCGATGCAGCGCCGCGAATTCCGATCGAAGCGCCGGCCGTCCTCGCGCCGATCGCGCGCGTCGCACCCGAGTTTCCGGCCGAGGCGATTCGGCGTCGCATCGATTCGGGCCGCGTGCGCGCACAGGTCACTGTCGATGCCGGCGGCCACGTGACGGGCATCGCGATCGTCAGCGCATCGCCGCGCGGCGTGTTCGACGATGCGGTGACGACAGCGCTCGGCAAGTGGCGCTTCCCGGCCGGCGCAGCCGGACGCAAGGCCGACGTCGACGTCGAGTTCCATCGCGACTGAAAGCCAGCCGTGCACGCGCGCGCAGTAAAATCGCGCGATGCCTCCGCCGCGTGATCCGCGCAAGGCCGAGTTCGAGCTCGGCAAGCTGAAGAAGCGACTGCGCCGCCAGGTCGGGCAGGCGATCGCCGATTTCGCGATGATCGCGCCCGGAGACCGCGTGATGGTCTGCCTGTCGGGCGGCAAGGACAGCTACGGCCTGCTCGACATCCTGCTGTCGCTCGAGACGCGCGCGCCGGTTTCGTTCAGCCTGGTCGCGGTAAACCTCGACCAGAAGCAACCGGGCTTTCCGGCCGACGTCCTGCCGCGGTACCTCGCGGAGCGCGGCGTCGAGTTCCGGATCGTCGAGCAGGACACCTACAGCGTCGTCAAGCGCCTGATCCCCGAAGGCGCGACGATGTGCTCGCTCTGCTCTCGGCTGCGTCGCGGCGTGCTCTACCGCGTCGCCGGCGAGCTCGGTGCGACGAAGATCGCGCTCGGCCATCACCGCGACGACCTGATGGCGACGTTCTTCCTCAACCTGTTCCACGGCGGGCGCCTGAAAACGATGCCGCCGAAGCTCCTCTCCGACGACGGGCGCCACGTGGTGATCCGCCCGCTCGCCTACGTGCGCGAACGCGACCTCGCGCGCTACGCCGAGGCCTGCGCGTTTCCGATCATTCCGTGCACGCTGTGCGGTTCGCAGGAGAACCTGCAGCGAAGGCAGGTCGGCGCGCTGCTGCGCGAATGGGAGAAGCGATATCCTGGACGGCTCGAGTCGATCTTCAATGCGATGGGCAACGTGATCCCGACGCACCTCATGGACCGCAGGCTGAACGACTTCGCCGGTGTCGGCGATCTCGCGTTCGACCCGGACCCGGTGCTCGAGTCAGCGTACCGTCGTCCGGTCCTGTCCGAACAGGATCCGGCGTGACTCCTCGTCGCTGACGGCGGGCTTCAGGTTGACGGTCTTCGCGAGCGCGTAGGCGCGCTGCGTCGCCGGGCGCGCGGAGATCGCCTGCTTCCAACGGCTGAGCTCGGGAAAGTCGTCGAGATGCTGCCTCTGGCGCTCGGGGAGGATCCACGGATAGCACGCGATGTCGGCGATCGAGTAGTCGCCGGCGATGAACTCGCGCCCGCGAAGGTGGTGATCGAGCACCGCATAGAGCCTTCCGGTCTCGCGCACGTAACGGTCGATTGCGTAGGGAATCGGCTCGCGTGCGTAGTTTCCGAAATGATGGTTCTGGCCGGCCATCGGGCCGAGCCCCGCCATCTGCCAGAACAGCCACTGGATGCACTCCCAGCGTTCGCGCGTGTCCGACGGAATCAGCTTGCCGGTCTTGTCGGCGAGATACAGCAGGATCGCGCCGGATTCGAACATCGCGAGCGGCGCGCCGCCATCGGCCGGCGCTCGGTCGACGATGGCGGGACTGCGATTGTTCGGCGCGATCGCGAGAAACGCGGGATCGAACTGCTCACCACGCGAGATGTCGACCGGCTTCAGCGTGTACGCGAGCCCGGTCTCCTCGACGTACATGGTGATCTTGTGACCGTTTGGCGTCGTCCAGTAGTAAAGATCGATCATCGTCAGAAGGTACCGGGATAGTTGCCGCCGTCGACGAGGATGTTCTGGCCGGCGATGTACCCCGCGTGAACGCTGCACAGAAAAGCACAGACCGCACCGAACTCGTCGGGTTCACCGAAGCGGCCGGCCGGAATCGAGCCCATGCGCCGCCGGCGCGTCTCGTCGAGCGGCCGCCCGCTCTTCGCCGCCTCGGCCTCGATCGTCGTCCGCAGCCGATCGGTGTCGAACGCGCCCGGGAGCAGATTGTTGATCGTCACGTTGCTCGCGACGACCTTGCGTGCGAGGCCCGCGACGAAGCCGGTGAGGCCCGAGCGCGCACCGTTGGAGAGCCCGAGGATCGAGATCGGCGCCTTCACCGCGCTCGACGTAATGTTGACGATGCGCCCGAACTTGCGCGCGATCATGCCGTCGACGGTCGCGCGGATCAGCTCGATCGGCGTCAGCATATTGGCGTCGAGCGCAACGATCCACGCCGCGCGGTCCCAGTCGCGGAAATCGCCGGGCGGCGGCCCGCCGGCGTTGGTGATCAGGATGTCGGGCTGCGGGCACGCCGCGAGCGCCCGCGCGCGCCCATCGGCAGTGGTGATGTCGCAGGCGATCCACTTCGTCGCACGTCCGGATTCGCGCGCGATCTCCGCCGCCGCGCGTGCGACGTCGGCCTCAGTGCGTGCGCACAGCGTGACTTCGACTCCTTCGCGGGCGAGCGCCGCTGCGCAGCCGCGTCCGAGCCCGCGGCTCGACGCGCAGACGAGCGCCGTGCGACCAGCGATGCCGAGATCCATGGCGAGCCTCCGGACGGGATTAAGCGGGTTGCGGCACGACCGCGCGGCGCACGCGGATCACCGTCGCGATCGCGATCACGAAGAGCGCGGCAATCACATAGAGGACCTGTCGCGCGAGGTGGTGGTCGAGCATCAGCCCGAACCACAGCGGGCCCAGCATCGAACCGGTGTCGAGACCCGAGTAGACAAAACCGTAAACACGTCCTGAGGCGCCCTTGGGCGTCGCGTTGCGCACGATGAGATCGCGCGACGGGCTGGTGACCCCGATGCTGAACCCGGCGAGCGCGAACGTGGTGACCGCAGCGGCGCTGCCGATCGCTCCGGCGGCCACCAGCGCAACGAGAATCGCACCGCAAAGGAGACCGGTCGCCGCGACGCGATCGTGGCGCGTCGTGCGCACCGCGAGAAAGCCGCCGGCGGCGATGCCGGCGGTGCCGCCCAGCAGGTACGCGGTGACCACCGACGTCGCGACGATCAGCGGAATCGAGAAGGCGGCGTTGAGGGTCGCGGGCAGGAAGGTCTGGATGCCGATCGTCGCCATCGTCTGGAACACGAAATAGAGGAAGCACAGCACGATCGCGCTTTGCGTGAAGATCGCGATGCTTCCGCGCAGCGTGTGCGAGCCGGCGTCGGCGACGCGGTGCGACGCGAGGTGCTCGCGCTGGCTCACGAGCACCGCCAACACGACGAGCCCGACCACGCCCATCGTGACGAGCGCCATGCGCCAGCCGAACGCGCTGCCGATGCCGAAGCTCACCAGCGGCGCAAGGGCGAAGCCGAGATTGCCACCGACGCCGTGCGACGAGTAGGCGTAGCCGAGGCGGCCCGGGGTGACCGTCGCATTGATGATGGCGAAGTCCGACGGGTGGAAGACGCCGTTGCCCGCGCCCATCGCGACCGCGCAGGGGAAGAGCCACAACGCCGAAGGCGCCAGCGCCGCCGCAAGCGTGCCCCCGGCGAGGAGCGCCATGCCGGCAAAGAGTACCGGCCGCGCCCCGAGGCGATCGACGGCGAAGCCCGCAACGAACTGCACCGAAGCGCTCGCGACGTAGAATGCAGCCATGACGGCGCCGAGAAGCGTCCACGGGACGCCGAACTGCGCCTTCAGCAACGGAAACAGCGGCGGCAGCGCGAGCTGAAGGAAATGCGACAGCGCGTGCCCAAGGCTGACGAATCCGATCACGCGCGCATCGCGACGGAACGGCGTGGCTGAAGCGGTATCCAAGAAATCGACTGCGCGCAAGGGAACGGGAATTCCCCGTCACTATAGCGCAGCGACCGATGCGTGCCGGCGGTGACGCTTGCCTGCGCATCGCCATCGATGGAGCAACCGGACATGAACGACGACAACGACCTACGCGACGACCGCGTGCAAGCCGAGGCGACGACACCACGGAGTGACGCCGAGTGGCGCGCGAAGCTCACTCCCGAGCAGTACCGGGTGACGCGCGAGAAAGGCACCGAGCGGCCCTTCTCGGGCGCGTACTGGGACCACACCGCGGACGGCACCTACCGCTGCGTCTGCTGCGGCGAGCCGCTGTTCGAGTCGTCGACCAAGTTCGACGCCGGCTGCGGCTGGCCGTCGTTCGACCGGCCGATCGGAAAGAGCCGCGTCGCCGAGCATACCGATCTTTCGCATGGCATGCGGCGCACCGAGGTCGTCTGCGCGAAATGCCAGGCGCATCTCGGCCACGTCTTCGAAGACGGTCCCACGGACACCGGCCTGCGCTACTGCATGAACTCGGCGTCGCTCGATTTCGAGCCGAAGAAGAGCTGATCGCGCATCGCCCACGTCACGCGCAGCCCGGCGTGGTGATCGACGAGGCGCGCCACGCCAGCCCGGCACACCCGACGATGGCCCATTCGACGACCCACTCGCTGCTCGCTCGCCTCCTCGCGATCGCGGTAGTGCTGCTTCTCGGGGTGGCACTCGCCGTCATCACGGCGACGCTTCCCGAACTGCCGCCCGTCGTCGCCACGCACTTCGGCCTCGACGGCCACGCCAACGGCTGGATGACATCCCGCCGCTACGCGCTCGTCATCGTTGCCTTCACGGTCGGCTTTCCGTTCGTCCTCTGGGCGCTGGTCGCGCTCGTTCCGCGCCGCTTCCCGCGCCTCGCGAAGATTCCCGACCGCGACCGCTGGTTCGCGCCGGCCGAGCGCGAGCGCACGCTGGATCGCCTCGACACCTTCGGCCGCATTCACGCGCTCGGCGCCGTGCTGCTGGCCCTCGGCCTGCACGTGTTGGTCATCGCGAAGAACGTCCCCGCGTCGGGGACCGCCGAGCTCGGCGCGGCGGTCATGTTGCTAGTGCTCGCCGTGCTCGTGCTGCTCGCGACGGCGATCGCGACGAAGCGCGCATTCCGGCGCCCCGCGTGACGGCGAAGAAGGCGTTCCTGCTCAGGATCGACCCAGCGTTGTGGTCGGCTCTCGAGCGCCTTGCACAGGCCGAGCTGCGCAGCGTCAACGCCGAGATCGAGTTCCTGCTGCGCGAAGCGCTGCATTCGCGCGGGATCGCGCCGGGTCCGGCGCAGGAAAGCCGCGTCAGCCCGCGCCGAGCACCCGGGCAAGAAAGCGGCCAACCGCGACGATCTCCTCCTGCACCGCCGAGTGCTCAATCGGCCAGGTGTGCCACTCGACGTTCCAGCCCGCGGTGCGCAGCACATCGCGCGAGTGTTCGGCCCACGCGAGCCGCACGACCGGATCGTGGGTGCCGTGCGCCATGAAGATCGGCACATCACGGTTCGCGGCACTCGCTTCCGCAGCGGTCGACGCCGACGCAACGAGATAGGTCGAGAGCCCGACGACGCCGGCGAGCCGCTCCGGATAGCGCAGCCCCGCATAGAGCGCGATCGCACCACCCTGCGAGAAGCCGGCGAGCACGGTACGCGCCGGTGCGACGCCGCGCGCGATCTCGCGCGCCTGCAGCGCGGCGACGAGCGCCTGCGAGCGGCGCACGCCGTCGAGATCGGCACGCTCGGAGAGATCGGCCTGTCGCACGTCGTACCACGCGCGCATCTGCATGCCGTTGTTGATCGTCACCGGCATCACCGGTGCGTGCGGAAAGACGAAGCGAACGGCGAGGCCGGGCGGAATGCCGAGCATCGGCACGACATCGGACCAGCCGCGTCCGTCGTCGCCGAGCCCGTGCATCCAGATCACGGCGGCAGTGGGGTTCGGCGCAGTCTCGATTTCGATCGCGGGCAACGTTGTCATCGTGGCAGTTTAGCGCAGCGTTGCATGACAGCCAGCGTCTCGAGGGCGTATCATCCGCGCCGAGCGCGCCCGGGCCACGAGCCCGAGGCCGCACGCGCTTCCGGGACCTATCCGGTCGAAAACGCGTCCAAAAGACACGCCCCACGCGGAGCCCTCGATGAGCCCTACCGGCACCCCTGCCGCGCTGCGCGCGGTTTCCCTCGACGACAAGTACGAGCTCGGTACCGGGCGCGTGTTCCTGACCGGTGTGCAGGCGCTCGTACGCCTCCTCATCCTGCAGCGTCAGCGCGACAGCGAGGCCGGGCTCAATACCGGTGGTTTCGTCTCCGGCTACCGCGGGTCGCCTTTGGGCGGCCTCGACCAGTCGCTGTGGAAGGCGTCGAAGTTCCTCGAGCGCGCGCGGATCAAATTCCAGCCGGGAATCAACGAAGACCTCGCGGCAACCGCGATCTGGGGGACGCAGCAGGTGACGATGTATCCGGGCGCCAAGGTCGACGGCGTGTTCGCGATGTGGTACGGGAAGGGCCCGGGCGTCGATCGCTGCGGCGATGTATTCAAGCACGCGAACTTCGCCGGGACCTCGAAGCACGGCGGCGTGCTGGTGCTCGCCGGCGACGACCACGCGGCGAAGTCGTCGACGCTCCCGCACCAGTCGGACCACCAGTTCTCGGCGGCGATGATGCCGGTGCTGTACCCGGCATCGGTGCAGGAGATCCTCGAGCTCGGCCTGCATGGCTTTGCGATGAGCCGCTACTCGGGCTGCTGGGTCGGCTTCAAATGCGTGTCGGATACCGTCGAAAGCTCGGCGTCGGTCGACGGCGACGCGCGCGACGTGCAGATCATCATTCCCGACGATTTCCCGCTTCCGCCCGACGGCGTGTCGATCCGCTGGCCCGACACGTTCCTCGGCACCGAAGCGAGGATGCAGGACTACAAGGTCTACGCGGCGCTTCACTACTGCCGCGTCAACCAACTCAATCGCATCGTTTTCGATCCTCCGAAGCCGCGGCTCGGGATCATCACCAGCGGCAAGAGCTACCTCGACGTGCGTCAGGCCCTCGCGGACCTCGGCATCAGCGACGCCGACGCCGCGGAGATCGGCATTCGCCTCTTCAAGGTCGCGATGCCGTGGCCGCTCGAACCCGAGGGCGTGCGCCATTTCGCCGAGGGTCTCGACGAGATCCTCGTCGTCGAGGAGAAGCGGCAAATCGTCGAGTACCAGCTGAAGGAGCAGCTCTACAACTGGCGCGACGACGTGCGCCCGCGCGTCGTCGGCAAGTTCGACGAGAAGGGCGAATGGGTGCGCCCGCACGGCGACTGGCTGCTGCCGCCGCATGCCGAGCTGACGCCGGCGATGATCGCGCGCGTGATCGCGCAGCGGATCGCCCGCCTCGACCTGCATCCACGGCACGCCGAGCGCATCCGCCAGCGCGTCGACTTCATCAACCAGAAGGAGCGCGCGCTCGCGAAGCCGAACATCGCGCTGACGCGCATCCCCTACTACTGCTCTGGCTGCCCGCACAATACGTCGACCAACGTTCCCGAGGGCAGCCGCGCGACCGCCGGCATCGGCTGCCACGTGATGGCGATCTGGATGGACCGGCGCACGTCGACCTACACGCACATGGGCGGCGAAGGCGCGCCGTGGATCGGTCAGGCGCCGTTCACCGACGAGAAGCACGTCTTCGCGAACCTCGGCGACGGCACCTACTATCACAGCGGCATCCTGTCGATCCGCGCCGCGGTCGCGGCGAAGGTCAACATCACCTACAAGATCCTCTACAACGATGCCGTCGCGATGACCGGTGGCCAGCCGGTCGACGGGCCGATCTCGCCCGCCGACGTCGCGCGCCAGTGCGCGGCCGAAGGGGTGTCGAAGATCGTCGTCGTCAGCGACGAGCCCGGCAAGTACGCTCCCGGCACGTTCGCGAGCGGCATCGAGATCCACCAACGGCGCGAGCTCGACACCGTGCAGAAGACGCTGCGCGACACCGTCGGCACGACGATCCTCCTCTACGACCAGACCTGCGCGGCCGAAAAGCGCCGGCGCAGGAAGCGTGGCACGTTTCCCGATCCTGCGAAGCGCGTGTTCATCAACGAGCTCGTCTGCGAGGGCTGCGGCGACTGCGGCGTGAAGTCGAACTGCGTGTCGGTGACGCCGGTCGAGACGGAATTCGGGCGCAAGCGCACGATCGACCAGTCCTCCTGCAACAAGGATTATTCGTGCGTCGAGGGCTTCTGCCCGAGCTTCGTGACGGTCGAGGGCGGCAAGCTTCGTAAGCCGAAGAAGGCCGACGCGGCCGACTTCTCCGCCCTCCCCGCTCCCGCGCAGGTCGGCAGCGCAACGACCTACGGCATTCTCGTCACCGGCATCGGCGGCACCGGCGTCGTGACGATCGGAGCGCTCCTCGGCATGGCGGCGCACCTCGAAGGCAAGGGCGTGTCGGTGCTCGACATGACCGGGCTCGCGCAGAAGAACGGGGCCGTCGTCTCGCACGTACGCATCGCCGACGATCCGGGGCAGCTCTACGCGACGCGAATCGCTGCCGGTGAAGCGAAGCTCGTGCTCGCCTGCGACATCCTGACCGGCGTCGGCGACGAGGCGCTCGCCAAAATGCAGAAGGGCGTCACCAAGGCGATCGTCAACAGCGCACGTGTGATGCCCGCGCAGTTCACGCGCGATCCCGATCTCGCCTTCCCGCTGGGCTCGATGGAGCAGGAGATCCGCGATGGCGTCGGGCCCGGCGATGCCGAGTTTCTCGACGCAACGCGGCTTGCCACCGGGCTCATGGGCGACTCGATCGCGACCAATCTCTTCATGGTCGGCTACGCATGGCAGCGCGGCCTCCTGCCGCTGACCGAGGCGTCGATCCTGCGCGCGATCGAATTGAACGGCGCAGCGGTCGATGCCAATGTCGAGAGCTTCCGCTGGGGCCGCCTCGCTGCCGTCGATCCCGGACGCGTCGCCGCCGCCGCGATTCCGATGGAGGTGCCCGATTCGCAGCGCCTCTCGTCGACGCTCGACGAGGCGATCGAGCGCCGCCGCGCCTTCCTCACCGACTACCAGGACGCGAAGTACGCCGCGCGCTACACCGACTTCGTCGCGCGCGTGCGCGCGGCCGAAGCGGCGAAGGAGCCGGGTGCCACCGACCTCACCGAAGCGGTCGCGCGCAATTACTTCAAGCTCCTCGCGGTGAAGGACGAGTACGAGGTCGCGCGCCTCTACGCCGAAACCGATTTCCTCGACCGCGTCGCCGCGCAGTTCGAAGGCGACTACCGGCTGCGCTTCCACCTCGCGCCGCCGACCTTGAACCATGCGGACGCGGCAACCGGCGAGGCGAAAAAGTCGGAGTACGGGCCGTGGATGATGCCGGCGTTTCGCGTGCTCGCGAAATTGCGGCGGTTGCGCGGAGGACCGCTCGACTTCTTCGGGCGGACCGCCGAGCGCCGGCAAGAGCGCGCGCTCGCCGCCGGCTACGCGCAGCGCATCGACGAGCTGCTTGCGCATCTCTCACCGCGCAATTACTCGATTGCCGTCGAGATCGCGTCGGTCCCCGAAGCGATTCGCGGCTACGGCCACGTGAAGGAGCGCCATCTCGCCGAGGCGCGAAAGCACGAGGAGGAACTCGTCGCGCGCTTCACCGCCACAACGCCGGCGGCACCCGCACGTATCACCGCGGAGCAGGCCGCCGACTGACCGCTTCGCTTCGGGTCGCGCTCGCGGGGCGAAGCGCGCTTAGCGCGCGTCGCTCTTTGCCCGCGCGCGGTAGAAGAGATTTGCCGTGCGCGTGCCGCTGCGGCAGAAGCCGAGGACCGGCTTCGGCAGGCGCTCGAGCAGCGTCTCCATCGCCTCGATTTCGGCGGGCGACTGCATCGCCGACTTTACCGGCAGGTACGTGTACGCGAGGCCAGCGGCCTGCGCCTCGCGCTCGATCGCTTCCGACGTCGGCTGCGCCGGCCCGCCCTCGTGGTCGGGACGATTGTTGACGATGCTCCGGAATCCCGCCGCGGCGATCGCCGCGACATCGGCCGGCGCAATCTGCGCCGCCGTCGCGAAGTCGCTGTCCAGCCACTTGTACTGAAGGGTCACGCTGCTCGTTTCCGCCGGTTGAGTCGCGGAGCCGACGCCCCGCGACCCGATCATTTTGCACTGCGACACGAAAACTCGCCAAGCGCTCCACAGGTAGCCGTCGCATTTCTGCAACGCCGGACGACCGTTCGTCGGGTCCGGGGCGTGCCGCGGCCGGGGCTTCGCGCCGGTGGACGAATCGGTGGACGGACAGATGGACAACGCGGTGGACGAGCTGGGGATAGACCCCGGGATAACGGGGTGCACAGCCGGTGCGCCGCCGGTGGACGGCGCAGCGTCGAACGCGCCCGGCG
>JAICXH010000014.1 GCA_025981645.1 Burkholderiales bacterium | reverse complement strand
CCGCTCGTCGATATCGCGCGCGAGGTCGCGCGGCAGGGGAGGCGCCTCGTCGTCGACGCGATGAGCTCGTTCGCCGCCTTGCCGATCGACGCGCACGCAATTCCCTTCGATGCGCTCGTTGCGTCGTCAGGCAAGTGCATCGAGGGGCCACCGGGCGTCGGCTTCGTCTTCATCAAGCGGTCTGCGCTCGAAGGCTGTGCCGGTCATTCCACCTCGCTGTCGCTCGACCTCCACGACCAGTGGCAGTACATGGAGAAGACGACGCAGTGGCGCTACACGCCTCCGACGCACGTCGTGGTGGCGCTCGCAGCGGCCCTCGAGGCGTTCGAGGCCGAGGGCGGCCAGCCGGCGCGGCTCGCCCGCTACACGCGCAACTACGAAGTGCTGGTGCGCGGGATGGAGGAGCTCGGCTTCCGCGCCTTTCTCGCGCCGTCGATCCAGGCGCCGATCATCGTCACCTTCCATGCGCCCGCCGATCCGCGCTACAGCTTCCGCGACTTCTACGACCGCGTACGCGATAAGGGATTCATCCTCTATCCGGGCAAACTCACCAAGGTCGAGACCTTCCGCGTCGGCTGCATCGGCGCGATTGGCCCCGACGAGATGCGTCACGCGGTCAACGCGGTGCGCGACACGCTCGCCGAGATGGGCATCCACGATGCTCAGCCGCGCGAGCGCTCGCCGAAGGCCGCGTAGCGCCGGAGGAAGTCGAGCACGACGACGCTTGCGTCGACGGTGACGACGTCGGGGCCCGCGGTCGCGGCGATCAGCGCCGCCGCCCCATCCAGCGCCACCCGGCGGTATGCGACCACCTCGCCGTCCTGGTTTGCCGGCACGAAGCTCGCCGGAAGGTCGAGATCGTGCACGAAGATCGTCTCGCGCTGCAGTCCATCGGCGTGCAGGCGCTCGACGTAGAGCGACCCGGCGGGTCTCGCCGTTGCGGCGAGGGCAGCGTCGATGCCTGCCTCTTCAAACGCTTCCTTGACGACGGTATCGGCGACCCCGCGCCCCGCCGCGATGCCTCCGCCGACGAGGTTGTCGAGCTGGCCCGGGTCGATCGCCTTCGATGGGCTGCGCCGCGCGAACCAGAGCATTGCGGGGTCGTCGCCGGCGACGACGCCGTTGACGTGTGCGGCAAACGTGTGGATGCCGAAATAGCGCGCGGCCGCACGCTCGAGCAGAAACAGCGGCGCTGCGCCGAAGTCCTCGCAAACCGCGTAGAGCTCGTCGCGCCACGCTGTGAGCGCGCCCTCGCGCGCGAGGGCGTGCGCGACTGCGGCCATCGCCGCGGTCCGTGACGGCGCGTCGGCGAGCGCTTCGACGAATCCGATGGTATCGCGCTCGACCCGGAACACTTCGTCGAAGTGCGCGAGCCTCGCCGCCCTTGCCGCGTCGACGTAGCCGGCGGTGACGCCGTCGACGCGCAGCGCAAGCATGCCGCGCCGAATGTCCTTCGCCGGCCCCGGCCAGGGGATGCGCGGTGCCGGTGCGCCAGCGTCGAATGGCGATGTCGCAAGCGCGTCACCGAGGCGAGCGAGGATCGCGGTTAGAATCGCGCCTTCCATCTGCTGACCCTCTGGAAATTGACGCGAGCATGCCCGCCCGTATCCTCGACGGCAAGGCCCTTGCGGCGCGGGTGACCGCCTCGATACGCGAGCGCGTGGCGGCACGCGTCGCGGCTGGCGGCAGCGTGCCGACGCTCGCCGTCGTCCTCGTCGGCGAGCACCCGGCCTCGCAGGTGTACGTACGCAACAAGCGCAGGACGACCGATGCGGTCGGCATGGGTTCGCGCGCGTTCGACCTTCCGGGCGACGTTCCCGAGTGCGAGCTCCTCGAGCTGATCGCACGCCTCAACCACGATCCCGACGTGCACGGCATCCTCGTCCAGCTTCCGCTGCCGCCGCAGATTGCTTCCGAGCGGGTGATCGAGGCGATCGATCCCGCGAAGGACGTCGACGGCTTCCACCCGTACAACGTCGGCAGGCTGGTGCTGCGGATGCCGCTTTTGCGCCCGTGCACGCCGCTCGGCTGCATGAAGGTCCTCGCCGAGACCGGCGAAGCGCTGGCGGGCAAACACGCGGTGGTGATCGGGCAATCGAACATCGTCGGGCGGCCAATGGCGATGGAGCTCCTGATGGCGCGTTGCACGGTGACGATCTGCCATTCGGCGACCCGCGACCTGCCGGCGCTCGTGCGCGGCGCCGACATCCTCGTCGCGGCGATCGGCAAGCCCGCGTTCGTGCGCGGCGAGTGGATTCGCGACGGCGCGATCGTCGTCGACGTCGGCATCAACCGCGGCGCCGACGGCAAGCTCTGCGGCGACGTCGAGTTCGCTGCGGCGGCGGAGCGCGCGGCGTGGATCACCCCGGTGCCGGGTGGTGTCGGCCCGATGACGATCGCAATGCTGCTATCGAATACGCTGCAGGCGGCGGAGGCGATCGATGATCGTCCGTCCGGCTGATGGGTTGCGGCCGCGCTTGCGCGCCATTGCTACGTCGACCGCAGGTGCCACGCCTTCGTGCGTGCGAAGGTCTCGATGCCGAGCTTGGACAGCGTGAGGCCGATGCCCGAGCCCTTGACGCCCGACCATGGGAGCCGCGGGCTCACGCGGTCGCAGCAGTTCCAGTAGACGCTGCCCGCCTCGGCGCGGGCGAGAATCCGCCTCGCGCGCGCCGCATCGGGCGTGTAGACGCTGGCGGTGAGCCCGTATTCGCTGTCGTTCATCAGTACGAGCGCCGCATCGTCGTCGGCGACGGCCTCGATGCCGATGATCGGCCCGAAGCTCTCGTCGCGCATGACCGCCATCGTGTGGTCGACGTCGATGAGCACCGTCGGCGCGAACCAGTTGCCCTTGTTCCGGATCGGTGAACCGCCGGCGACGACCTTTGCACCCTTGCGCCGCGCGTCGGCGACCTGCCGCTTGAGCACGTCGATCTGCGCCGCGCGCGCGAGCGGGCCGATGTAGGTCGCCTCGTCCAGCGGATCGCCGACCTTGAACGCGGCGACCTCGGCCACGAACGCCTCGACGAAGCGGTCGTGGATCGCCTCGTGGACGTAGATCCGCTCGACCGAGCAGCACGACTGGCCGGTGTTGTAGAACGCACCGTCGGCGAGCGCCGCGGCGGCAGTTGCGATATCGGCGTCGTCGCAGACATACGCCGGGTCCTTGCCGCCGAGCTCGAGCTGGACCTTGATCATGCGCCGACCCGCAGCGGCGGCGATCTTCGCGCCGGTCGCGCGCGAGCCGGTGAAGAACACGCCGTCGATCGGTTGGCGCAGGAGTGCAGCACCGGTTGCGCCGCCGCCGATCACCGGGATGAACACGTCCTCGGGCACTCCGGCTGCGTGCAGCAGGCGCGCGATGTGTTGGCCGGTGAGCGTCGCGAACTCCGACGGCTTGTAGAGGACGGCGTTGCCGGCGGCGAGCGCCGGGACGAACACGTTGCTGCCGACGAAGTACGGATAATTCCACGACGAGATGTTGGCGACGACGCCGAGCGGCTCGAAGGCGATTCGCTCGTCGAGGTGCTCGGCGGCGTTTGCGTACACCCTGCGCTCGCGCAGCGTCCGCGCGGTCTCGGCGAGAAAGAAATCGAGCCGCGCGACCAGGCCCTTGAGCTCGTTTCTCGCCTGGCGGATCGGCTTGCCGACTTCCTGCGTCAGCGTCTGCGCGAGGGTCTCGGCCTCGGCCTGCACGCTCTCGCGGAAACGCCCGATCGCCGCGAGGCGCTTGCCAATCGGCCGCGCCGCCCACTGCGGCTGTGCCGCATGCGCGCGCTCGAAGCTCCTCTGCACGTCACGTGGGCCGTCGGTGGCGAGCCGAGTGATGACGCTTCCCGTCGCCGGGTTGGCGATCGCGAAGGTCGTGCTCATCGCCGCGCCTTGCGTGCGCGGGCGGCGTCGAGGAATTCGTTGAGGATCGGGCTGCCGTCGAGCCAGGTGGCATCCCTGTCCGGGCCGAACATGAATTCGGGATGCCACTGCACACCCATCACGTAGCTGGGTCCGCGCCAGCGGATCGCCTCGACGATCCCGTCCGGGATTGCTGCGGCTTCGACGATGAGCCCGCGCCCGAGCTTGTCGACTGCCTGGTGATGAATCGAGTTGATCATCGTTTCGGGAAGGCTCGGATAGAGCTTCGCGAGCGCAGTTCCCTCGACGAACTTCACCGGGTGAAACTTCTTCTCGTACTGGCTGGTGTCGCGGTGGTCGAGCGCGCCGGGCACCTGCGTCGGGATGTCCTGATAGAGCGTGCCGCCGAACGCGACATTGATGAGCTGACAGCCGCGGCAGATGCCGAGCACCGGCTTGCCTTTGCCGACGAAGGCCTCGAAGAGCTCGATCTCGTAGCGGTCGCGGATGGGGTCACCGGCCCACTCCGGATTGCGAGGCTCCTCGCCATAGGTCGGCGGCGCGACGTCGGCGCCGCCTTGCAGCACCAGGCCGTCGAGCGCCTCGCCGTAGTGGTAGAGACGCATGTCGCTGCGCCGCACCATGCTCTCCGCCTCGATTGCCGGGATCATCATCACCAGCACGTTCTTCGACATCACCCACTGCGCGACCGACTGCTCGAGGTAGTGCAGCGTCTTCGTGTAGACGCCGCCGAGACTGCGCGAAAGCTCGCTCGGATGGTGGATGCGTGCCGAGATGCCGATCAGAAGGGGCTTCGCCATGGGACTCTCAAAGCGCCGCTTCGAACAGGCGGCGGAAATCGTCGGAGGTGCACGGACGCGGGTTGGTCCGGTGGCAGGTGTCGGCTGTTGCGATCTCGATCAAGCGCGGAAGATCGGCGTTGTCGATGTGGTGCGCGCCACCCGCCTGCCCGAGCTGCGCCGGAATGCCGATGTCGCGCTTCATCGCGACGAGCCAGTCGATGAACGCCTGTGCGCGCGCGTCGTCGCTGCCGTGCTCGCCGCCGGGCGCGCAGACCACACGCGCGAGTTCGGCGAGCTTCGGTGCGGCCGCCGTCAGGTTGAAGCGCATCACGTGGTCGATCATGATGCCGTTCGCGAGCCCATGATGCAATCCGGCAACCGTCGACAGCGCATGCGCGCATGAATGCACGGCGCCGAGATCCTTCTGGAACGCGATCGCGCCCATCATCGATGCCATCATCATGTCGCTGCGCGCGGCGAGGTCGTGCCCGCGGTGCACGGCGACCGGCAGTGCACGCGCGGCGATCCGCGCACCCTCGAGCGCAATTCCGTCGCAGATCGGGTGGTAGGCCGGCGACAGGTACGACTCGACGTTGTGCGTCAGCGCGTCCATTCCGGTCGCGGCGGTCACTGCAGGCGGCAGGTCGACGGTGAGTTCGGGATCGGCGAACACCGCGCGAGCAAGAAGCGCCGGCGAGAAGACGATGCGCTTGACGTGCGTGACGTCGTCGGAGATGACCGCGGAGCGGCCGACTTCGGATCCGGTTCCGGCGGTGGTCGGCACCGCGACGAGGCAGGGCAGGGCAGCGACGATCGGTCGCACCTTGGGGTGGTCCCATGCGTATTCGAGGATGTCGCCATCGTGGACCCCCATCAGTGCAACCGCCTTGGCGACATCGAGTGCAGCCCCTCCGCCGACGCCGATCACTGCATCGGCGCGGTGGTCCTTGAACGCTGCAGCGCCGGCCATCGCCTGGCTGCGCGTCGGGTTGCCTTCGATGTCTGCGAACACGGCCGCGTCGGGCTCGCCGAGCTCGCGCATGAATCCGGCGAACACCGGCAATGCGGCGAGGCCGTGATCGGTGACGACGAGCGGGCGCGCTACGCGCTGTTCACGCAGGTAAGACGCGATCAGTTTGCGTGCGCCGGGGCCGAAGCGGATCGGCGTGGGAAACGAAAAGGCGTGGATCGAGGACAAGGTGGGCCGCTTGGAGGAAAGATCAGGTGATCGTACAGTGCTGCGATGCTGCGCGGGGTGCTGCGAATATTCGCTCGACAGTTCGCTCGATGCGCCGGACAATCGGCGCTTGTCGCAGGCGATCGTCCCGTCGACACGAAACCACCCGTTATCGATCGGCGCATTCGCGTCGAGGGATTCGAATTGTAGCCTTCAAAAGGAGGGTCCGATGAGAAAGCTGTTCAGGCATGTGATTCAGATCGGCGCGGTCATTGCGCTCGGCATCGGCGCATCTGCGGCGACGGCCGCGCCCGCCACAACCTGTACCGGAGGCGAACTCGCCGCCGGCACCTATGGCCGCCTGACGGTGACCGGAACCTGCACAGTCCATGGCGATGTGACGGTGAACGGCAACGTCACCGTTGCCGACGGTGCCTACCTCGACGCCGCGTACTCGGGCACACGGCTCACCATCAACGGCGACGTCAGCGTCGGCAAGGGGGCGACACTCGGCCTCGGGTGCAGCTTCGGCTATCACGACTGCGGCTTCGCGCCGATCTGGCTCGGCAACGTGACGGTCAACGGGAACGTCGTCGCCAACCAGGCACTGACGACATACATCGACTTTACGATCGTTCACGGCAACGTCGTCGTGAATGGCGGCGGCAACCTCGCAATGGTCGACCATCCGCCGGCCCAGGATGGACTCGTGCTGCCGATCAAGGACAACCAGGTCGACGGCAACATCGTCGTGCACGGCTGGCAGGGCGCCTGGGTCGGCACCATCCGCAACACCGTGGGTGGCAACCTGATGTTTTCGCAAACCGAGGGCACGCGTCTTGGCGACGGGGACTTGCTCGACTCGACCGAGGTTGCGACGAACGTGATCGCCGGCAACCTGATCTGCGTGCAGAACACGCCGCCGGCGCAGATCGGCGACAGCCACGGCTTGCCGAACACGGTGGGCGGCAACAAGATCGGCGAGTGCGCGGGGCTCTGACGCCTCAGATGATCTCGAAATAGCGGCGACGCTCCCAGTCGGTCACCGCGTCCTGCCACTGCCGCCACTCCCACTCGCGAGTGGCGGCAAAGTGGTCGACGAACTCGTCGCCGAACCAGTCGCGTGCGCGCTCCGACGCGCGGAAGATGCGCGTCGTCTCGATCAGCGTGCGCGGCGCACGCGCGATGTTCTCGGCGCCAGCGTTGGTGCCGGTGATCGGTGCGGCGGCGAGCTTTGCCTTGCGCTCGATGCCGTCGAGGCCCGCGGCGATGCACGCCGCGATCGCCAGATACGGATTGATGTCGGCGCCCGGGCAGCGCGTTTCGAGGCGCGTCGACTTCGGCGAGCCGGCGATCACGCGGAAGCTCGCCGTGCGGTTGTCGATCCCCCACGTCGGCTTCACCGGCGCCCAGAAGCCGTCGACGAGTCGCTTGTAGCTGTTGACGGTCGGCCAGAACATCGGCGCGAACTCGAGCAGCCCTTCGAGCTGACCGGCGAGGTAGCTCTCGAACAGCTTGCTCATGCCGTGGCGTCCGCGTGGATCGTGAAAGAGATTTTTCTTTCCGTCGGAGAGCGATTGGTGGCAGTGGCCCGAGCATCCGGGATACTGCTGGCTCCACTTCGCCATGAAGCTCGGCATGATGCCGAAGCGCGATGCGATCTCTTTTGCGCCGGCCTTGAACAACACGCCACGGTCCGCCGCTTCGAGCGCGTCGGAGAACACGATCGCCGCCTCGAACACGCCCGGACCGGTCTCGGTGTGCAGGCTTTCGATCGGCACGCCGAATGCCTTCATCTCGTCGAACAGCGCGGAGAGGTACCCGCGCGAGTGGTTCGCGCGCAGCAGCGAATAGCCGAACATGCCCGGTGTGAGCGGCGCCGGATCGGCGCCACGCTTGTCGGCCCACGACTGCGGCGTCTCGAGAAAATTGAACCACTCGTACTCGAGGCCGCACATCGGCGTGACGCCGAGCTTCGCCGCACGCTTCAGCACGCGCTTCAGCACCTGGCGGGCGTCGAGGGGCCACGGCACGCTCCGCCCACCCCGATCGGTGACGAACTCGCCGAGGAAGAAGTCGACTCCGTCGTCCCAGGGTACGCGCCGGTGGGTACCGAGGTCGAGGCGAACGGTCGCGTCGGGAAATCCCTTGTGCCAGCCGGTCGACGTCGTGTTGTCGTAGCACTGGTCGTGGCAGTCCCAGCCGTACACGACGGTGCAGAAGCCGAAGCCGCCCTCGAGCGCCGAGTCGAACTTGTCCTTGTGGATATACTTGCCGCGCAACACGCCGTCGATGTCGGTCACCGCGACTTTGACGCGATGACCGGGAGAGTTGCGAACGGCGGCTGCGATCCGGGCGGCGGTGGCGGCGACGGGCATGGGGGCTCCAAGGGTCGCGGCGATTCTATCGCAGGATTTTGCGGCGCTCATCGGGAGGCGGCTCCGAGATGCGGGACGGCGGGTGAATCGCGGCGCGGCGCTCCTGCGTCTGCACGCCGCGGTGGCGCTGTTCGGAGCCGCAGCGCTCTTCGGCCGCTGGGTCGAGCTACCTGCGACGTCGATCGTCCTCGGGCGCACGGCGTTCGCCGCGCTCGCCCTCGCGGCCACGATGCTCGGCCGCCGCGCGAACCCGGGCCGACCGATCCTTCCCCTCGTGGTGAACGGCGCACTTCTCGCCGTCCACTGGGTGGCGTTTTTCGCCGCCGTGCAACGGGCGTCGGTCGCGCAGGCACTCGTCGGTTACGCGAGCTTCCCGCTTTTTGTCGTGCTGTTCGAGCGCGGCCGTGGCGTGGAGGCGGGTCGCTATGCCGTCGCCGCACTTGTCGTCGCGGGGCTCGTGCTGACGGCGCCGTCGCTTGCACCGGGCGACCGTCGGGTGCAGGGACTGCTGCTCGGCATACTGTCCGGCTTCGCGTTCGCGATCCTGGTGCTGCGTAACCGCAGGCTCGTCGCGGAGGTCGACCCCGTCACGATCGCGTTCTGGCAGAACCTCGCTGCGGCGTTGCTGCTCGTTCCGGTCGCGCTCGCGGTGCCCGGCGCACGGATACCGGGCGCGGCAGATTGGGCATTGCTGGCCGTCCTCGGCATCCTCTGCACGGCGCTCGCGCACACGCTCTTCATCGGCAGTATGCGGCGGGTGTCGGTCCACGCGGCGAGCGTCGTCGCGGCGCTCGAGCCCGTCTACGGGATCGCGCTCGCCGCGGTGCTCCTCGCCGAGATTCCGTCGATACGCACGCTCGCCGGCGCTGCACTGATCGTCTTCGCGGCAGTCGTGGCGTCGAAGGGCGCCATTCGGTAGCATCGCCGGATCGACCGGATGCAAGTGGATACCCATCATGACGGACTCGGCTTCGACGAACGACCCTGGCCGCCCGGAGCCACCGCCCACGGGCGAGCCGGCGCCGCGCGCCGCGCAGGCGCAGGAGGCAGCACCATCGGGGCGTGACGCCCGCTTCGCCGCGGCGACGCGGGTCGTGCACGTCGGCCGCGAGCCCCGGCGCTTTCTCGGTGCAGTCAACACGCCGGTGTTTCGCGCGTCGACGATCCTGTTTTCGACGCTCGACGACCTCGAGCGTGCGTCGCGCGGTGCGTACGACGGCATCACCTATGGCCTCCATGGCCTGCCGACGATCGCCGACCTGCAGGATGCGCTCGCGGCACTCGAGGGCGGCGATGGCGCGCTCGTCCTGCCGTCGGGCCTCACGGCGACCACCTTTCCGCTGCTGGCGCTCGCCAATCCCGGCGATCACGTGCTGGTCGCCGACTCGGTGTACGGACCGACGCGACGCTTCTGCGAGCACCATCTGCGCAGGCTGGGGGTCGCAGTCGATTACTACGATCCGCTGATCGGTGCGGGGATCGAGCGGCTGATGAAGCCGAACACGCGCATCGTGTTCACCGAATCGCCCGGTTCGCTGACGTTCGAGGTCCAGGATCTGCCGGCGATCGCTGCGGTCGCGCATGCGCGAGGCGCGATCGTGATCCTCGACAACACCTGGGCCACGCCCCTCGGCCTGAAGAGCTTCGAGCTCGGCGTCGACGTCTCCGTGCATGCAGCGACCAAGTACATCGGCGGACATTCCGACGTGCTGCTCGGAGCCGTCGTCGCGAACGCGCGCACGCTGCCGGCATTGAAGATGCTGTGGACCGATCTCGGCGTCACGCCGTCTCCGGACGACTGCTTCCTCGCGCTGCGCGGATTGCGTACGCTCGCCGTGCGGCTCGAGCGCCACCAGTCGAGCGCGCTGCGCGTCGCCGCCTGGCTCGCCGCACGACCCGAGATCGCCGAGGTGCTCTATCCGGCGCTACCCGGCGCGCGTGGGCATCCGTTGTGGAAGCGGGACTTCACGCTCGCCTGCGGGCTCTTCGGCGTGATCCTGAAGCCGGCCGGACGCGAGCGGGTCGCTGCGATGCTCGACGGGATGCGGCTCTTCGGCATGGGCTGGAGCTGGGGCGGCTTCGAGAGCCTCATCATTCCGACCTGGCCCGAGCGTACGCGCAGCGCGACGACCTGGTCGGCCGCCGGACCGTGCCTGCGACTGCACGTCGGCCTCGAAGATCCGGACGATCTCATCGCCGACCTCGCCGACGGCCTGCGCCGTCTTGGTGCCTAACCCGATCCCGCTTGCGCGCCGTCTACCGGCTACGCCGACGGCAGCGGGAACAGCGCGCGCCTCTCGCGGGTCCCATCGGTTGCGGAGTCGATCGATGCGCTGGGCGGCTCGCGCTCACAGGCTGCTCACGTGATGGCCCCCGTCGACCGACAGCACGCTGCCGGTGATGTACGCGCCGGCGTCGGAGGCGAGCAGAAGCAGCGCGCCGTCGAGATCCTCCGGTTTGCCGAGGCGCCGCTGCGGGATGCGCTTCACCATCGCCTGCCCCGCGTCCGATGCGAAGTAGGCCCGGTTGATCGGCGTTTCGATGTACCCCGGGGCGAGCGCGTTGACGCGGATCCGGTGTCGCGCGAGTTCGACGGCCATCGCGCGCGTGAGCTGGATCAACCCGGCCTTCGACGCCACGTAGCTCGGAACCTGCGCGGTGACGCGAAGCCCGAGCACCGATGCGACGTTCACGATGCTTCCTCCGCGTCCGTGCGCGACCATGTGTCGAGCGGCGGCCTGCGCCACGCGCCACGCACCGTCGAGGTTCACGCCGATCACCTGCCGCCAGTCGTCCTCGGTATGGTCGAGGAGGGGCTTGGTGATCGCGATGCCCGCGTTGTTGATGACGATCGTCACCGGGCCGAGTGCCGCGGCGGCCTCGTCGATCGCGCGCTGCGCGTCGCCTGGCCGGGTGACGTCGAGCGCGAGCGCCAGTGCGCGGCCTCCGGTGTCCTCGATCGCCTTCGCCGCAGGGGCGAGCGACTCGCGGCGCCGCGCGGCGAGCGCGATCGCGGCACCGGCGCGCGCGAGCGTGCGCGCGAAGTGGCTGCCGAGCCCGCCGTTGGCTCCGGTGACGAGTGCGGTCTGCCCCGCGAGCGCGGCCAAATCGCTCACGATGTTTCGCGTAGCGCGGCAGGGTTGGAGATCGCGACATCGCGTCGCACCGTTTCGGCGAGATGCGCGCACAGCGCAGCGTGTCTCGCCCCGGCGTCGAACGAGCCTTCGCGGATCGCCGCAGCGAGTGCGCGCTTCGCCTCGCGCCGGTCGGGTGCCGGCGAAAGGTCCTGGTGACCGGTGAGTCGTGCGACGCGCTCGGCTTCCGCCGCGGCGGCCGCAGGCCCGTCGCGGTGCTCGCGCAGTGCGATGGCAATCGCCCGCGCGGCCATCAGCGCGGGGTAGCGCTGCTCGGTCGCGACGGCCGGAAGCACACTGTGCTCGAGTGTCTCGCCGGCACTTGCAAGGAGCTCGTCGCCATCGGCGATGTCGGTGGCCGCGGCGACGTTCCCCGAGGACGCGTCCTGTGGCGCCGCGGCATCGCGTCGCGCGCGCGGGCTCGCCGAATGCCCCGACGCAGTGTCGCGGTCGACGGGCGTTCGCGTCCACGGCGGCCGGCCGGTGACCTGCACGATCTCGTGCTCGAGTTCATGCACGATGCGTCCGGTCAGTGCGAGCTCGAGCGAGCGTTCCCCGCCGGTGAGGTGACGACGCGACTGCTGGAGCGCGATCACCGCCCAGCGCAGGTGCGCCATCACCTGCCAGTAGTCGAGCTCCTCGCGTGACGGGGCCCGCGCATGGCCCGCCACGTAGCCCTGCACGAACGGCTCGATCGACGCGATGCCGCCGGCCTCGCGGTCGAGCGCGCCGAAGCGCCAGCAGCGCGCGCAGAACCAGCCGAGGTCCTCGCGCGGATCCCCCCAGCCCGCGAACTCCCAGTCGAGAACGCCGGTGAGGTGGCCGCTGTCGACGAGGTAGTTGCCGGTGCGGTAGTCGCGATGGATGAGCGTCGCGGGCGCAGGCGTCGGCGCGTGGAGTTCGCACCAGCGCAGGCCCCATTCGATCGCCGGGTGGGCGTCGTTCATCGCATCGAGGAACCGGCGGTACTGGGCGATCGCCGCCACGGCGTGGTCGGCAGCAGCCGCAGGCAGCGCGGCGAGCTCCGAACGAGGCGGCACGATCGCGTGAATCCGCGCGAGATTCTCGCCGAGCTCGAACGCGAGCGCGGCGCGATCGGGCACGAGCGTCGCGTCGCGGACGATACGCCGGCCTGCGGCGACTCCCGGCAGGCGGCGCATGACGAAGAATCTCGCGCCGAGGACCGTCTCGTCGTCGCAGAGGAAGAGCGGCTGGGGCGCACGCACACCCGCTTCCCACGCGGCGCGCAGCACCGCGTATTCGCGCGGCCGGTCGAGGCTCGCCGCAACGGCGGTCGCAGCGTCGGTGCGCAGCACGAAGCGCTGCGAACCGGCGAAGGCGCCGCCGTCGACGTCGACGTCGAGCGCGATATTGCTCTGGATCGCGCCGCCCGAGAGCTGCGACCAGCCGGTAACGCGGACCCCATCCGCCTCCATCCTGGGCGTGAGCCATGCGGCGACCGCCGCTGCCGCTTGCGTCATGGCGACGGTGTCACGGATCCCTTGCGCAGCAAGCGCCGTGCGAGGCTGTAGCGATGGACCTCCGAGGGCCCGTCGTAGATGCGAAACGCGCGCAGATCGGCATAGATCCGCGCGACCTCGGTCTCGCCGGTGACGCCCTGCCCACCGAGGATCTGCACGGCGCGGTCGGCGACGCGGCCGACAGCTTCGGCGACGATCACCTTCGCGCGACTCGACTCGGCGAGCGCGAGCCCCCCGGCATCGAGCGCCGAGGCGCAGTGCCAGATGGCGAGCCGCGCGACGTGCAGGTCGATGTCGTTGTCGGCGAGCATGAAGCCGATGGCCTCGTGCTCGCCGAGCGTGCGTCCGAACGCCTCACGCCGGCGCGCGTAACCGAGCGCAATGTCGTGCGCGCGCCGCGCTGCGCCGAGCCAGCGCATGCAATGGGTGAGGCGCGCGGGCGACAGGCGCAACTGCGCATACCGATAGCCCTCGCCCGCGGCGCCGAGCAGGTCGTCGGCAGGAACGTACACGCGGTCGAAGCGGACGACGCCGTGGCCGCCCGGAAAGCACGTGTCGAGGCTGTCCATCGTCCGTTCGACGGCGATGCCATCGCTCGTCATGTCGGCGATGAACATCGTCGGACCGGCGCCTTCCAGGTTGGCCATGACGATGGCGAACGCCGCACCCGCAGCGCCGGTGATGAACCATTTGCGCCCGTCGATCCGGTAGCCGCTGCCGTCGCGCACCGCGCGGGACGCAAGCATCGACGGATCGGAGCCCGCTCCCGGCGGCGGCTCGGTCATGCAGAAGCACGAGCGGATCGCGCCGGCGGCGAGCGGCGCCAGCCAGCGTTCGCGATGAGCAGGGCCGGCGATCGCCTCGAGCAGGTGCATGTTGCCCTCGTCGGGCGCGGCGATGTTGAGGGCGAGCGGACCGAGCAGCGAGTAGCCCGCTTCCTCGAACACGATCGCGCGGCCGACGTGCGACAGCGCAAGCCCGCCGTACTCGCGTGCGACCTGCGGAGCGAGGAGCCCGGCTTCGCGTGCACGCGCCTGCAACGCGCAGCGCAGCTCGTCGGTCGGCCCGTGGGCTTCGCGCCGCGAATCGCGCTCGAGCGGGATCACCGCCTCCGCGACGAAGCGCTGCACGCGACGCCTGAGCTCGGCGTGCTCGGGCGAAGGCTCGAAGGCGATCATGAGGTCGAGCAGCGGCGAGGAATGATCGTCATATCGATTACGCCGGTTTTCGCAGGCGATCGCGCAGGACGTTCTTCTGGATCTTGCCGGTCGCCGTTTTCGGCAGCGGGCCGAAGACCACGCGCCGCGGCGCCTTGAAGTGTGCGATGCGCGAGCGCACGTGATCGATCAGCTCGCGCTCGGTCGCTGTCGCGCCGTCCTTCAGCGCAACCCACGCGACCGGAATCTCGCCCCACCTTTCGTCAGGTCCGGCCACGACGCCGACCTCGAGCACCGCCGGATGGCTGGTGATTGCCTGCTCGACTTCGACCGACGAAATGTTCTCGCCCCCCGAGATGATGATGTCCTTGGCGCGATCGCGAAGCTCGATGTAGCCGTCGGAGTGCATGACGCCGAGGTCGCCGGTGCGAAACCATCCGTCGGGACACGCGAGGCGCGTCGCATCGTCGTTGCGGTAGTAGCCGAGCATCACGTTGTTGCCGCGGATTGCGATCTCGCCCATTGCGTTCCCGTCCGCCGGAGCGTCGCAGCCGTCGCGATCGACGACGCGCAGCGGCTCGCCGATCACGTTGGCGACTCCCTGGCGTGCCTTGATCCTCGCCTGAGCGGCTGGTGGAAGCGCGTTCCACTCGCTCTTCCAGTCGCAGATCACGCTTGGTCCGTAGGTCTCGGTGAGCCCGTAGAGATGGGTGATGTCCATGCCGAGCGTCGCGAGCCGTTCGAGAAGCACCGGCGTCGGCGGCGCGCCGCCCGTGGCGATGCGCACCGTCCGTCCGAGCGGATGGGCGTCCGGATCCCATACGGCCATCGTCAGCAGCGTCGGTGCCGCACAGAAGTGCGTAACCCCCGACGTGTCGAGATGCCGCCAGATCGATGCCGCATCGACGCGCGGCAGGCAGACGTGCTGCGCACCGGCGGCGGTGACCGCCCACGGGAAGCACCAGCCGTTGCAATGGAACATCGGCAGCGTCCACAGGTAGACCGAATCGCTGTCGAGACGCATGTGGAACGCCATCGCGAGCGCCTGCAGGTACGCGCCGCGGTGGTGATACATCACCCCTTTCGGCGGTCCGGTCGTGCCGCTCGTGTAATCGATCGCGAGCATCGAGCGCTCATCGTCGACCGGATGCCTGAACGGCTCCGCCGCGGCGATCCGTTCTTCGATGGCGTCCGCATCGCCGCCGGCCGGCCAAGTGTCGATCTTGGCATTCGCCTTCGTCACGGCGTCGGCCGCGGTGGCGGCGAACGTCGTGTCGTGGACGAGCAGGCGCGCGCCGCTGTGATCGAGGATCCACGCGATGTCGGATGCGGTGATTCGCGTATTGAGCGCGACCAGCACCGCCCCGGCCCAGGGCACCGCATAGTGCGCCGCGAGCAGCGTCTGTGAATTCGGCGCGAGGAGCGCCACGCGATCGCCGGGAGCGACCCCAGCGCGGCGGAGCGCACCGGCGAACTTGAGACAACGCTCGCGGAACTCGGCCCAGGTGAACTTCGTCTCGCCGTCGACGACCGCGACGCGATCGGCAAAGACTGTCCCGGCGCGGTCGAGGAACGCGGTCGGTGTCAGGGGCTCGTAGTCGAAGCGGCGTGGCACTGCAGGTGCGGACGATGCATGGCGGGCCGGCAGGCGGCATCCGGCTCAGGCATCCATACTATGCGAGGCGTGCAGGCTGTCAACCTTGCCGCGGTTCGCGCGCCGATCCGCGCGCGGCGGGTCCGCTCACGCCGCCGCCGGCGCCCGTTGCATCGGGCGCGGGTATCGGCGTGCCGAGATACGCCTCGGCGACGGTCGCGCTGGCGCGGATCGCCGACGGCGGACCGTCGGCGATGACGATTCCCCGATCGAGCACGACGACGCGATCGGCGAAACCGAACACCACGTCCATGGCGTGCTCACTGAATAGAACCGCGACGCCCTCGCTCCGCGCGAGGGCGCTCGCCTCGCGCATCAGTATCCGGCGCGCATCCGGCTCGAGGCCCGCCGCGGGCTCGTCGAGCAGCATGAGCCGTGGCGAGCCGGCGCGCACCAGCGCGAGCTCGACGCGCTTCGCATCGCCCCAGGCGAGGGTCGAGCATTGCTGATCGGCGAGCGCCTCGACGCCGGCCGCCGCAACGAGCCCATCGATAGCGGCTGAGTGCGTCGCGAGCGGGCCGGAGGCGAAGCGCCCGTCGCGCCGCTCGCGTGCGGCGACGGCAATTGCGATGCCCTCGCGCACCGTCATCGAACCGAACGTCGACGCGACCTGGAACGTACGGCCGATGCCCCGGCGGGCAATCGTCTCGGGTGCAAGGCCGTCGATGCGCGCGCCTGCGAAGCGCACGGCACCCGCATCCGGGCGCAGCGTGCCGTCGATCACATTGAAGCACGTCGTCTTGCCGGCGCCGTTCGGTCCGATCAGCGCGACGAGCTCGCCTTCGCCGACGGCGAAGCTCACGCCGCGCAGCGCGGTCACGCCGCCAAAGCGGCGCGTGAGCCCCGAAAGCTCGAGGATCGCCGTCATCGGACGGCACGGCGCCGTACCGCAGCGGCGCTCCGGCGCAGCGTGCGTGCGACGCTGCCGAGCGTCGCGATGCCGTCAGGGAAGGCGAGTACGAGCGCGAGGATCGCGACCCCGGTCGCGGCGTGCCAGTACTCGGTCGAGCGCGCGAGCGTGTCCTGCAGCCACGTCAGCGCCGCAGCGCCGGCCAGCGGGCCGAACACCGCCGAGAGTCCGCCGAGCAGCAACATGACCAGCGCGTCGACCGAACGCGGGATCGCGAGCGAGTCGGGTCCGACGCCACCCTTCGAGAACGCGTAGAGCGCACCGGCGAGCCCGGCGAACGCCGCCGACAGCCAGATCGCCTCTCGGCGACGCTTGCCGACCGCAATGCCGCTGGCGCGCGCACGCAGCGGCGCGTCACGCGACGCGCGCAGCGTATAGCCGAACGGCGTGAACGCGATCGCGACCAGTGCGAGCAGTGCGGTCGCACAGAGCGCAAGCGTCAGCATGTAGTAGTGGCTCGGGTCGGCGAGCGCGGTCGGCGGCCAGATGCCGATCAGCCCGTTGGATCCGCCGGTCACCGGCGTCCAATCGAGCGCTGCTGACCAAAGGATCTGCGCGAGGGCGAGGGTCAGCATCGCGAAATGGATGCCCGAGACGCGCGACGAGACGCCCGCGAACGCCGCCGCGACGATCGCGGCGACGATCGGCGCGGCGACGAGCGCGACGGCGAAAGGATAGCCGGCAAGGACCACCCGTGCCGCGGCGTAGGCTCCGATCCCGAACCACGCCGCATGCCCGAACGATGCCATCCCGCCGCTGCCGGTCAAAAGTTGCAGGCTCGCCGTGAAAAGCGCGGCGATCAGGATGTCGGTCGCGAGGACCGCTGCGTACGTGCCGAATAGCGCGGGGAGGAGCAGCGCGACCAAGGCGATCGCGATCGCAGCCCAGGCGGCGACGCGGCCCGGCGGGACGAGCCGCGTGGGCTCGTGCGCTGCCGTCGGCGTCGACGCGACCGGCGCGCCGAACAGTCCCGCCGGGCGTACCAGCAGCACGAGCGCCATCACGATGAACTCGATCACGCGCGTGAGCCGCGGAAGTGCGAGCGTCATGCCGCCGATGTCGATGCTCCCGGCGGCGATGCACAGCGCCTTGGTGACGCCGATCGCGAGGGCAGCGACGAACGCCCCGGGGATCGATCCGAGTCCGCCCAGTACGGTGACGACGAATGCGTCGGCGATCACCGCGAGATCCATGGCGAGGTTCGCCGGCTCGCGCGGCAGCGCGAGCGCGCCTGCAGCACCGGCGAGAAACGAGCCCAGCGCGAAGACCGCCGTGTAGAGCTTCGCCTGGTCGATGCCGAGCGCTCCGGCGAGCTCGCGATTCTCCGCGGCGGCACGCACGAGCACGCCGAAGCGCGTCCGGCGCAGCAGCACCGTCAGCACGACGAAGACGGCGACCGCAATCGCGATCAGCACGAGCTCGTAGACCGGCACCCGGTAACCCATCACGGGAACGACTCCGCTCAAGCCCGGTACGCGCGGGCCCAGCCGGTCCTCGGGACCCCACAGCGCGAGCGCCGCGTCGCCGGCGATCAGCAGCACGCCGAAGGTCGCCGTGAGCTGCAGGAGCTCGGGAGCTGCGTAGATGCGCTTCAGGATCAGCGCCTCGATCGCCGCACCGATTGCCGCGACGACGGCGCCGGCGGTCAGCACCGCGAGCCAGAATGCCAGCTGCGATGCCGGAAACGCCGCGGCGAGCGCGTGGCCCGCCGACCATCCGACATAGGCGCCGAGCATGAAGAACGACCCGTGCGCGAAGTTCACGATTCTCGTCACGCCGAAGATCAGCGTGAGACCCGCGGCGACGAGAAACAGCGACGACGCCGACGCCAGCCCGTTCAGGAGCTGGATGGCGAATGACGCGAGCGACACCGCTTTGACCGGATGGGCGCTGCGAACGCGTCGATCGGGAATGGGCGGCCGGTTCGTCGTCCCGGCGCGGTCAGTGCGCCGCCGGGCGCAGTCGGCGCACGACGTCGTCGGGCGGCAGGTAGTCCTTCCCGTCGGCGTAATGGAAGTCGACCATGACGCCCTTGCCGTCGCGGACCGCGAGGCGCCCGACGAAGGCGCCCATCGTCGATTGGTGGTCGATCGCGCGGAAGGTGACCTCGCCGAACGGCGTCGCGACCTTCAGGTTCGCCATCGCGGCGAGGAGCTTCGCCGTGTCGGTCGAATGTGCGCGCGCGATCGCGGCGGCGGCGGTTTTCACCGCGCTGTAGCCGACGACCGAGCCGAGGCGTGGATAGTCGTCGAACTTCGCCTGGTATGCGGCGAGAAACGCTCGGTGTTCCGGCGTGTCGATCGCGTACCACGGATAACCGGTCACGTACCAGCCGGCCGGCGCCTCGTCCTTCAGCGGATCGAGATACTCGGGCTCGCCGCCGAGGAGATCGAACACCGGGCGGTTCTTGAAGAGGCCGCGCAGCTCGCCCTCGCGCACGAAGCGCGCGAGGTCGGGGCCGAACAGCGACGAGAAGATGGCGTCGGGATGATCGTCGATCAGCGCCTGCACGACCGCGCCCGGATCGATCTTCCCGAGCGGCACCGGCTGCTCGATGAACTCGAGCCCGGAGCCGGCGCGCGCGATCATCTGCTGCTTGAAGGTCTCGGTGGCCGCCTGGCCGTATTCGTAATTCGGGTAGACGATCGCCCAGCGCTTCTTGCCGGTCTTCACGGCGTCGGGGACGAGCATCGCCGTCTGCATGTAGGTCGACGCGCGCAATCGCCACGTGTACGCGTTGCCGTCCTGCCACACCAGCTTGTCGGTGAGTGGCTCGGCTGCGATGAACAGCACCTTGCGCTGCCGCGCGAAATCCGACACGGCAAGCCCGATGTTCGACGCGAACGTCCCCATCAAGAGCGCGACGTGCTCGCGCGTGGTGAGTTCCTCGGCGGCGCGCACGGCGTCGCCGGGAACGCCGTTGTCATCGCGCGAGACGATCTCGAGCGGACGCCCGAGCACGCCCCCCTTCGCGTTGATTTCGTCGACGGCAAGCTGCATTCCCTTGCGGTACGGGGCAAGAAACGCCGGGAACTGCTTGTACTCGTTGATCTCGCCGAGGCGGATCGGCTGCGCGAGCGTGGCATGCGGCGCGACAGCGCCCGAGCCGACGAGCGCGACCGCTGCGGCGAAGAGGAAGGGTCGGAGCATGCGGTCTCCAGCGTGGCAGGTGGGAGGCGAGACGGGGCGGAACCGGGGCAGGGAATGGGCAACACGCTTCGTGCGCGCGATGGTAGCAAATCTGTGTGCAACAGCCCGTAACGACATTGCGCCGCGAGCTTGCGTCGTGACCGTGCGTCGCGCGAGTGTGACTGCGATCGACGCGCGTCGGCCGGCCATCCGGTTGGCACGCCGGTTGCTCGAATCGCCGCATGGCAAATGATGCGATGCCCGACCGGTCCGCAGACAGAGAGCCTGTGGTGACACAGACGTCGATCGGCGACGGCGATGCTGCAGTACGAGTGGTCAGGAGCGACGGCTACGAGCGGCTCGCCCGTGCGTGGGCCGATTGCGACCTCGCCGACGAGATGCTGGACAGCTAGCGACGACCCCACCAGGAACGCACGCCGCGCGCCGGCGCTACCGACGCGGGATGGTCGCCGGCACCCAGCCGGCGCGCGGCGATGCGACCGCAGCGCAAGTAGATCGTGCGGTGGCAGCGGTCCGCACCAACACACTCATCCAATCACCCAATCACCCATCCATCCATCCATTTCGTTCCGATCGGTAATCATCGCTCATGGACAACCGGCACACCGCCTTCAACTGGATCGTCGAGCTTTTCGAACTTGGGCTGCGCACGACCTCCGGCGCGCATCCGCAGCGCGCGCTGCAGGACATCCTCGAGCACATTGTGCGGGGGTTCGACGCCCAGGGTGGATCGATTGCACTGACCGGCGATGCGAAGGGTGAGCAGCTCGAACTTGCCGCGGGCACCGATCTTCCTCCGGGCTGGGTTGGAACTCCGCTTTCGCGCGGCATGGGCCTCTACGGCCACGTCGTCGCGACCGGGCAACCGCTGCTCGTCAACGGCGACGCCGCCGAAACCGGCCTGCCTCCGCGCTCCGGAGAGGACGGCGCATCGCCGCAGCACTCGGCGATGTGCTGGCCGCTTGTCGCGGCCGGCCGGATCATCGGCGCGCTCGCGGTCAGCCGGACCGCCGAGCGTCCCAGGTTCACCGTGCAGGAGCTCGATCGCGGTCAGCCGCTGACCCGGCTCGTCGCGCTGGTCGTCGCCCACCACCGGATGCACGTCGAGAGCGAGAGCCGCATCGTCGAGCTTTCGACGCTCAATGCCACGATGAAGCGGCTGAACGAGCTTCTCGAAGACGCGCAGACTCAGGGGATGCATTCGCTGCACCTCGCGTCGATCGGCCAGCTCTCCGAGGGTGTCGCGCATGAGATCAACCGGCCGCTTGACCTCGTGCAGTCGAACCTCACGTCGCTCGACGCCTATCTCGCGCGGATCCTCTCGATCGTCGCCGCGTACACGGAAATCGACGATGCGGCCGAGGGGTCAGGGGTCGTTCCGTTCGAGCGGGTCCGATCGCTGCGTGAGGGCGCCGATATCGCGTTCCTGTCGGACGACATCGATTGCCTGCTCGACGAATCGCGCGAAGGGCTGCTGCGCGTCAAGCGCATCGTGCAGGACCTGCGCCAGGTGTCACCGAACGCACCCGACGACGAATGGGAGGCGATCGATCTGCACCGCGCGCTCGACCACGTGCTCGACGCTGTCCGCGGCGACATCAAGTACAAGGCGACCGTCGTGCGCGAGTACGGCGCGGTGCCGGAGATCGAGTGCCTGCCCGCGCGGCTGTCGCAGGTGTTCCACAATCTGATCGTCAACGCGGGGCAGGCGATCGAGGGTCACGGGACGATCCGGGTCGCGACCGGCGCGACCGAAGCCGAGGCGTGGGTGAAGATCGAGGACACTGGAGGCGGGATCCGTCCGGGGAACCTGACGCGAATCTTCGAGCCGTTCTTCACCACGCGGCTGGCGGGGCAGGGGACCGGGCTTGGCCTCTCGATCGCGAACTCGATCGTGCGCAAGCACGCCGGTCGCATCGACGTCGAAAGTGACGTCGGGCGCGGCAGCCGTTTCACCGTATGGCTTCCGCTGCGGCGCGCGGAGCCTGCCGCCGTACCGGCGGCGCTCGCCCCGGCGATGATCGAGTAGGCACGCGCGGGAAGTCGGTCCCGGGTCGCGGGTTGCGACCGATCCATCGGCGGGTTTAGCATCCGGTACGACGCACGGCCAACGCGGCTCGGCCACGTTCGGTGCGCCGACTGCGACCCTGCGCATCGACCGACATGCCTGCAATCACGATCATTCGCTCCGCCGTGCGGTGCGCCACGGTGCGACGCTCGATCCAAGCCACGTCGGCCGTCGTCGCGCTCGCCGCGCTCGCGCCGACCGCGCAAGTCGCGCGCGCCGACGACACCGGTGCGACGGTTGACCTCGGGACGATCACCGTCACTGCGCGGCGCCGCGACGAGACGATCATGAACGCTCCGGTCGCCGTCACCGTGCAGACCGGCGAGCAGCTGCAGGACCAGAATGCCGTCCTCTTCGACGACGTTGGGCGCGAGGTCCCAAACGTCCGGATGACGCAATCGCCGACTTCGGTCTCCGCGCTCGACGTGACGATCCGCGGGCAGAGCGCGATTCGCTCGGCGATCGCCTACGACCCGGCAGTCGGCATCTACGTCGACGGCGTCTATGTCGCCAACGGCCAGGCTGCGATGAACACGCTGCTCGACATCGACAAGGTCGAGATCATTCGCGGCGCGCAAGGCACGCTGTTCGGGCGCGACAACACCGGCGGCTCGATCCTGTTCACCACGCGCCGGCCCGAGCTCGGCCGGTGGAGCTCGGAGGTCGCCGTCGACGGCGGCAGCGGCAATCTGTTCACGGGGCGGGCGATCGCGAACGTTCCGCTCGGCGACACCGCGGCGCTGCGCTTCGCGTACCAGGACAACGAGCGAGATGGCTACGGATCGAGCCTCGCGAGCGGTCAGGATGATTTTGGCAACCAGCATCGCTACCAGGGGCGCATCTCGGCGCTCTGGCGCCCGCGTGCCGGTTCCGAGGTGTTCTGGACCTACGAGCACTTCGAGGCTGACGAGGTGGGCGCACTGCTGCATCCGCTGCATGGCCCCGGCGCCGGGACCATCGTCGCGCAATTCGGCGACGCGATTCCGCTCTTCCCGGGCCTGCCACCTGTGGTGTTTCCGTCGAACTTCCGCCAGACCGACGCCGACTTTCCGGCGTACGACCGCACGCACCTCGACGCGACACAGCTGACGCTGACGCAGGACCTCGGCAGCGCGACGCATGCGAAGCTGATCCTCGGATATCGGCACCTTAACAACGAAACCGCGATCGACGTCGATGCGACGTCGCTGCCGTTCGCGAACACGCTGTTGGCGAACTCGTCGAGCCAGAAGAGCGCCGAGCTGCAGTTGAACGGTACGTCACTCGATCGCAAGCTCGACTGGGTCGGCGGTCTCTACTGGTTCCGCGACGACGGCAGCGCGCCGTCGGAGATTCCCGCACAGTCGCCTCCCTACCAGGCGTTCTTCGCGGCGACAGGCGGGCCGGTCGTCCCCTATCCGGTGATCGAGAGCAACGCGCTCCAGAACCGTTCGACGGCTGGCTATCTGCACGGCGAGTACCACCTCACCGATCGCTGGGCGGTGGCGGCGGGCGTGCGGCGCACCGAGGACACGAGGAAGCTCAGCGAGAACTCGTACGCGGCGACGCCTCTCGGCCAGTCCTGCACGATCATCGACGCGACGACGGGCTACCCGGCGAACAACGGTGGTCCGTGCCCGCCGATCGACAAGAGCGTGAGCTTCTCGTACTGGTCGTGGGAATTCTCGACGCGCTACCGGCTGTCCAATCAGGTCAGCACCTATTTCCGGTCGGGGCGAGCCCAGCGCTCGGGTGGTTGGAACGTCCCGTTGAGCACGCTGCAGGACCAGCCATTCAGGCCCGAGCAGCTCACCGATTACGAGCTGGGCGTGAAGACCGATCTTCTCGGTGGTGCGCTCGCGATCAACGCCGACGTGTTCTACGGCAATTACGACGACATGCAGCGGCTGCTGCCGCAGCTCGTTGGGGGCACGCCGACCACCTTCGTGGTAAACGCCGGCAAGGCGCGGGTCAGCGGCGCGGAGGTGGAGGCCGACATGGACCTCGCGCACGGCTGGTCGATGCGCGCGGCGCTGGGCTGGACCGATGCACGCTACCGCCAGTTCGAGTACACGCCGGGTCCGGGTCTGCCGCCTGTCGATCTCGCCGGCAACGCGTTCGATCAGACTCCACGCTTCAACGCCGCGCTCGGCGTCGGCTACGCTCGGCCGCTGTCGCATGGATCTCTGCGCCTGCACGCGGACTACGCGTGGCAGGACACCGCGCAGTTCAACGTGATCAACGATTTCAACAGGCAGGGCGCCTACGGGACCCTCAACGCGCGGGCGACTTACGCGGCGCCCGGTGACGCGTGGGAGCTCGCGCTCTTCGGCACCAATCTCACCGACCGCCAGTACGCGGTGACGGGCGGCACGGTCGCGCCGAACGCGATGGCCTGGCAGATCCCCGGACCGCCCCGCGAGTACGGAGTCGAGTTCACCTACCGCTTCGGCCGCGCGGGCTGAGTTCGCTTTCGTGCGTCGCCGCAGCGCGCGCGGGTTCGTCGGCCGGGCCCTGTGCTTCGCGCTCGGCTGCGCGGTACTGCCGGCGCTTGCCGCGGCCCAGCCCGAGGCGGCAGCTTCGGGCGCCCACGCGGATGGGGGTCGGGACGCGTCGCCGCTTCGGGATCCGCAATTCATTCCGATTCCCGAGATCGATACGGCGCCTGACAGCGGGGTGACGCTGGGGCTCATCCCGGTCGTTCTGTCGAACAACGACCGCGGCGAGATCGACCGCATCCTCGCCCCCGACGTCATCCACAGCCGGTATTTCGGCTGGGGCGCCAGCTGGCGCAGCTTTCGCTATCCGTCGGCAGACCGGAAGTGGTCGTTCGTCGCCAGCGTCAAGGAGCGCGTCGAGAGCGGGGTCGATGCCGAGTACGACGCCGGGCTGCTCCGCGCGAGCGACTGGTCGTGGAGCGCGCACGCGCTCTACGACCGCAGCGGCACCGGCCGCTTCTACGGTCTCGGCAACCACTCGCGTCTCGACGGCGAGACGACGTTCATCGATCGCCAGTTCGGCCTCGAACTCACCGCAGCGCGCAACTTCACCCACGAACTGCAGCTCGCCTGGATCGGCCACGCGGTCGATGCCGAGGTCGGCGGGCGCGCGCTCGACTTTCTGCCCGCGATCGACAGCGTCTACCCCGCGCAGCCCGGCGTGGGCCACGTGCGCGAACTGCAGCAACGTGTCGTGCTGACCTGGGATACGCGCGATTCCGACGTGGTACCGCACCGCGGCGAGCGCTGGGCTGCCTTCGCAGGGTTCTCCCCGGCGGGGATCGGCAGCGGCAACGGCTATTCGTTCGTCGGTCTCGAACTTACGACGTTGCGGCCAATCGGATCAAACGCGACCCTCGTCGGCCACGCGGCCTTCCGCTACATGCCGTCGTACTCGAAGGCGCCGTTCTGGGACCTGTCGAACCTCGGCGGCGATCGCAGCGTTACCGGCGGCGCGCAACCACTGCGCGCGTTCGGCGATGGGCGCTTCGTCGACCGCAACAGCTTCGAGGCGAGCGCCGAGGCGCGCTTCGCCGTCGACACCTTCCATCTCTTCGGCACCGAGCTCACGCTCGAACTCGCGCCGTTCGTCGATTCCGGGAGGGTGTTCGCGACGATGACTGCGGACCCGTTCACCCATCTGCACGTCGCCGGCGGCATGGGTTTTCGCCTCGTCGCCAGCCCATTCGTCGTCGGCTACGTCGACGTCGGATTCGGCGGCGAGAAGGCGGCGGTATTCAGCGGGATCGACTATCCGTTCTGAGGCGGGTGGTGCCGGTGGAAGGAGTCGAACCCTCGACCTTCGCATTACGAATGCGCTGCTCTACCAACTGAGCTACACCGGCGTGCCGGCGCGCATTATAGCCTCTGCGTCGGCAGCCTTTACCCGGCGTGGAGGCTGCGCAGCAGTGCCGAGGCTCCGTTCCAGACGATCTGGACGCCGATGCAGAGAAGGATGAACGCGGACATGCGGACGAGCACCGCGGTTCCGGTCGGTCCGAAGCGGCGCAGGATCGCCTGTGCGTATCGGTAGCAGACGAACACCGCAATCGACACCAGAACGATGCCCAGCGTATGGGCGAGTGAATAGAAGATGAGCGAGCGCATCCCTTCGGTGTGGTTCGCGCCGAGCGTGATCGCGACCGAGATAGAGCCAGGACCGACGGTGAGCGGCATCGTCAGCGGATAGAACGCGCGCGTGCCGAGATCGGTGCGCGAAAGCGCGTGCTGCGCGTCACGGACCGACGCAGGCGGCTGCGCGGGCTGATTGAGGAGCGTCCACGCCATCGAGCACACGATGATCCCGCCGGCAACCTGCACGACCGGAACCGACAGCCCGAAGAAATCGAGCACGTAGGCGCCGATCAGTAGCGACGCAAGCAGCAGCAGGAACGAATTGATCGCGACGCGGCGTGCGAGGTCGGCGTGCTGGCCGGCATCGAGGTCGTTCGTCTTCGCGAGATAGACGGGAGCGCTTCCGAGCGGATTGACGATCGGCAGCAGCGCTGCGATGGCGAGCAGCAGCGCTTCGATGAATTGGCGCAGATCGGCGGTCACGGCGTCGTCGCGGAGCCAAGGGTCGCGCATTCTGGCACAGGAGGGCCCTTGCCGGACCGGTCGTCGCCGCGCGACTCGTGCGGACTACAATGCCGCGCTTGGCTTCGACGCGACCCCTGTGCGGCTTCCACGCGGTGACGGCGCGCCTGCGCCGGCGCGCCACTGGCGTCGAGACGCTCTACGTCGATGCATCGCGCCACGATCCGCGGATGCGCGAGCTCGTTTCGCGCGCTGCGGGGGCCGGCGTGCCGGTGCAGCGCGTCGATGCAGTGCGGATCGACGCGCTCGCGGGTGGCGTTGCGCATCAGGGGGTCGTCGCGCTGATCCGCGCGGGCGAGGAGCCGGCGACCCTCGACGAGGTTCTCGCTGCTCTTGCCGAACCGGCGCTGCTGCTCGTGCTCGACGGGGTAACCGATCCCCATAATCTCGGCGCATGCCTGCGAAGCGCCGACGCATTCGGCGCCCAGGCGGTGATCGTTCCGAAGGATCGCGCTGCCGGCATCACTGCGACGGTCGCGAAGGCCGCGAGCGGAGCCGCGGAAACGGTGCCGCTGGTCGCGGTGACCAACCTCGCACGGGCACTTCGCGAACTGAAGGAGCGGGGTGTCTGGGTGCTCGGCGCGGACCAGGGAGGCGAGACGCTTGTCGACGCCGACCTCGGCGGGCCGATCGCATGGGTGTTCGGCGCCGAAGGAGCGGGGCTGCGGCGCCTGACTCGGAGCGTCTGCGATCGGCTCGTCGGCATTCCGATGCAGGGTGCCGTCGAGAGCCTCAACGTGTCGGTCGCGGTCGGCGTGTGTCTCTATGCGACGCGCGCCGCGCGTCTTCATGCTCCGGGCGCGCCGGTTGCGAGGGTGCAGCCGCGTGCTACGCTACCGCCTTCATGACCAGCGGCTCCCCGGTCCAGCACGTCGCGCGCTGGCGCGACAGCCTCATCCAGGTCCGACGCGACCTCCACGCGCACCCTGAGCTCGGCTTCGAGGAGCATCGCACGGCAAGGCTCGTCTGCGATTTCCTCGCTTCGCACGGGATCGAGCATCACGCCGGCGTCGGACGGACCGGAGTCGTCGCGGTGATCCCCGGACGCAGCGATCGCTCAGGACGGCGCACCGCGCTGCGCGCCGACATGGACGCGCTGCCTTTGCAGGAAGAGACCGGTGCCGCGTGGCAGTCACGCTACGACGGGCGCATGCACGGTTGCGGCCACGACGGGCACACGACGATGCTGCTCGGCGCCGCGCGCTATCTGCAGGAGACGCGCGCGTTCGACGGAATCGCCTATCTGATCTTCCAGCCCGGGGAGGAAGGCTACGCAGGCGCCAAGGCGATGATCGACGACGGCCTCTTCGAGCGCTTTCCAGCCGAGCGCGTGTTCGCGCTCCACAACTGGCCGGCGCTCGCTGCCGGGAAGATCGGCATCACCCCGGGGCCCGCGATGGCCGCCGCCGATCGCATCGAGATCGTCGTCGACGGGCGCGGCGGCCACGGTGCGCACCCGCACATCGCCGTCGATCCGGTGCTCGTCGCGGGCCACCTCGTCACTGCAGTGCAATCGATCGTCAGCCGCAACGTGAATCCGATCGACACTGCGGTGATCAGCCTTTGCTCGATGCAAGCCGGCAACCCGGCGGCGTTCAGCGTGATCCCTGCCCATGCCCGACTCGTCGGTACCGTGCGGACGTTCCGGCCGGCGACGCAGGACATGATCGAGCGCAGGTTGCGCGAATTGGTCGCGTCGATTGCCGCCGCATTCGGCGCGAGCGCGACGGTCACCTACGAGCGCGTCTACCCGCCGACGCTCAACCACGATGTCGAGGCGCGCTTTGCCGGAGACGTGGCCGAGACGCTGGTCGGAAGCGACAATGTCGAACGCCACCTCGATCCATCGATGGGCGCCGAGGACTTCGCGTTCATGCTGCAGGCGAGGCCCGGGGCGTTCGCCCGGCTCGGGCAGGGCGGCGCCGAGCGCGGCTGCTTCCTGCACAGCAGCCGCTACGATTTCAACGACGACGTGATCGCCCTTGGTGCCGGCTATCTCGCAGCACTCGCCGAGCGCTCGATGCCCGTCGAAGCCACCGCCGTATGACGTGGGCCCTGACGTGAGCCGCGCATTACTCGCATCCGATCGCCGGCCGCGACCGAACCAATGCTGATGACGATGACGGCAATCAGCGAGGCGTTCGCCGCCACCTATTCTGCAGCGCGCGCGAAGTTCCTCGCCGCGGCGGCGGAGCGGGGGTTCGCCGCCGAGCATCACGTCAATTCTGCGGGGCGAGGCGCCGAGGGCGAGGAACTCGCCTCGGATACGGCGATCCTCGGTTCCTCCGATGCGCCGGCGCTCGTGGTCGTCACGTCGGCGATGCACGGTGTCGAGGGGTTCTGCGGATCCGGATGCCAGGTGGCACTGCTTCGCGACGAGGCATTTCTCGCTGCGGCGAAGAAGAGCGGCGTCGCGGTGCTTTTCCACCACGCGGTCAATCCGTGGGGGTTTTCGTGGCTGCGGCGGACCAACGAGAACAACGTCGACCTGAACCGCAATTTCCGCGACTTCGCGGCGCAACCGGCGCATTCGGCGCGCGATGACGCCTACGCCGGGATCCACGCGCTGATGGTCCCCGTCGAGTGGCCGCCGGCGGCCGAGAACCGCGCCGCGCTCGCCGCGCTCGTCGCGGCGCGCGGGCGCCCTGCGATACAGGCTGCGGTCAGCAGCGGCCAGAGCGTCCGTCCCGACGGGCTTTTCTACGCCGGGAACGCTCCCGAGTGGAGCAACCGCGTGCTGCGCGACGTGCTCCGGCGGCACGGCAGCCGGCGCAGGCGGCTCGCGTGGATTGACATCCATACCGGCCTCGGACCTTGGGGTCACGGCGAGAAGATCTTCTGCGGCCCCAACGACCCGGCGATGATCGCGCGCACCAGGGCGTGCTTCGGTGCGGACGTCACGTCGTATTACGACGGGTCGTCGGCGTCGGCCGAGTTGTCGGGTGTCGCGTGGCAGGCCGCGCTCGACGAGTGCTCCCGGGCCGAGTTCACCGGCATCGGACTCGAATTCGGCACCCTGCCATTCGAGGAGACGCTCGCGGCCTTACGCGCCGACCAGTGGCTCGCGAATCATCCGCACGCGGAACGCGCGATGCACGATTCGATCAAAGCCGGGATGCGCAGCGCGTTCCACGACGATAGCGAGGCGTGGCAGGCGATGGTGTACGGGCAGGCGCGCGTGGCGACACTGCAGGCACTGCATGCGCTTTCCGGGTGAGCCGACGATGCGCAGTCATGGCTGCGCGCATAATTCCCGCAACGATCGACCGGAGGTGCCGATGAAGCGCTGGATTCCGACGATGCTCGCCACCGCGTTCGCCGCGGTTGTGATGGCCGGTTGCCAGACCTGGGGGCCGACCTGGAGCGAGGTGAGCGGAGCGCGCTACACGCGCGTCGCGCTCGACCGCAGGCCCGCGATCCTGATCCGCGTCGGTGACGAGAGCGTCGGGCGCGCGCAGCAGCCGTTCAAGGTCGCGCCGGGCACCTACAGGATCGAGGTCCAGTCGCCGCGGCACGCCCATTTTACCGGCACCATCAAATCGCTTAACGTGAAGGTCGACCCCTGCGAGCGCTATTACATCAACGCCCAGTTCGAGAATCCCGCGAGCCCGGACTGGATGCCGGTCATCGATTACGTCGAGAGCATTCCCGGCTGCAAGCGACCGTAGTTCTTCCGCTATAATCCGGCGTCGCTCAGCCGAGCGGCGCCGCTCGTCGCACGTGCGGCCGATTTTTCATCGCCCGAACGCCGCGCTCGCTTTACGACCGTTCCGTCACGTCCCTTGCGCCTGACGCAGATCAAGCTTTCGGGGTTCAAGTCCTTCGTCGATCCGACGGCCATTGCCACGCCCGGGCAACTCGTCGGCATCGTTGGCCCGAATGGCAGCGGCAAGTCGAACGTCATCGACGCCGTGCGCTGGGTGCTCGGCGAATCGAAGGCCTCGGTACTGCGCGGCGAGTCGATGCAGGACGTGATCTTCAGCGGCGCCGGCGAAAGGAAGCCCGTCGGCCGCGCATCGGTCGAGCTCGCCTTCGACAACGGCGACGGGCGCATCGGCGGGCAATGGGGCCAGTACGCCGAGCTGTCGATCAAGCGCGTGCTGACGCGCGACGGCGATTCCACCTATTACATCAACGGCATCCCGGTCCGGCGTCGCGATATCCACGATTTGTTCCTCGGTACCGGGCTCGGGCCGCGCGCCTACGCGATCATCGAGCAGGGGATGATTTCGCGCGTGATCGAGGCGCGGCCCGAGGACCTGCGTGTCTTCCTCGAAGAGGCTGCCGGGGTTTCGCGCTACAAGGAGCGCCGGCGCGAGACGGAATCGCGACTGGCGGACACGCGCGAGAACCTGGCTCGCGTCGAGGACATCCGGCGCGAGCTCGGCGACCAGATCGCCCACCTCGAAGAGCAAGCGCGCGTCGCCAAAGCGTTCCGCGATCTCGAAGCGCGCCACCGCAACGCCCAGCACCTGCACTGGTTCGCCCGCGTTCTGGACGGCGAGCGGGCGCGCTCGCGAGTCGCCGCCGAGATCGCGACGGAGACCGTGGCGCTCGAAGGATTGCAGGCCGCGCTGCGCCGGACTCAGACGCTGCACGTCGGGCTGCGCGACCGGCACCTGGCCGCCGGCGATGCGGTGGGTCAGCGGCAGGGCGCCTGGTATGCAGCGAACGCCGAGGTGTCGAGGCTCGAGCAGCAACTCGCGTTCTCGCGCGAAAACGCGACGCGGCTTGCGGCACAGGTGACACAGATCGACGAAGGCATCGCGGCACTCACCGCGCAGGGCGAGGCGCTTGCAACCGAGGAGACCGCTGCCGGCGCTGATCGCGACGCAGCGCGGGCGGCGCGCGAAGACGCCGGGCGGGTCGAGCAGGCTGCGCGCGAGGCGCTGCCCGCCTTCGAGCGCGCGCTCGCCGAGCGCGAGGCTGCACTCGACGCCCAGCAGCGCGAGCTCGCGCTGATCGAGCAGGGAATCGGCGTGGCCGAGGCGAGGCGCGAGCACGCCGAGCAGACGCTCGCGAACCTCGCCGGGCGGCGCGAGCGGCTCGCAGCCGACCTCGGCGCCATGGTCGCGCCCGATGGCACCGACGTGCAGGAGATCGAGCGGCAGCTCGACGACGAGCGGCGCGAGGCTGCGGCCCGCGAAGCGGCGCACCAGGCGCTGCATCTGCGCGTTCAGGACCTGCAAGGCCGTCACCGCGAGGCGGGCGAGGCCTGGCAACGCGATGCCGGCGCCCAGGCCGATTTCGAGGCGCGCGCCGGAGCGCTCGCCGCGCTGCAGGCGCGCATCGGTCAAGGCAGCGGCGTCGACGCGTGGCTCGCCGAGCGTGGTCTTGGCGAGGCGCCGAAGCTTTGGCAGGGGATCGACGTCGAGGCCGGATGGGAGGATGCGCTCGAGGCGGTGCTGCGCGAGCGCCTGAATGCGCTGCGCCTGCCCGCGCTCGACGACGCGCTGCGCCTCGCCGATGGCGAGCGTGCGCCGGGACGGCTTGCGGTGTACGCGGTCGACGCGGAGCTGGCGACTGACGCAACGGGGACCGCGGCCCCACCGGCCGATGCGCTGGCGTCGAAGCTGCGCACCTCCGACGCGGTGGCGGCGCGCTTCCTCGCCGACTGTCTGCACGGCGTGCGGTGCCGCCAGGACCTCGCCGCGGCGACGCGTGGGCGGCACGAGCTTGCGCCAGGCGAGGCGTTCGTGACGCCCGAGGGACACTGGGTGAGTCGCCTCGGCATCGCGTTCTTCGCCCCCGACAGCGAGTTCCACGGCGTCATCGCGCGCCAGCGCGAGCTCTCGGCGCTCGGTGCCGACATCGACGCCGCGCGTGAGCGCACGCGGGTCGCGCGCGCCGCGCTCGATGCGCTGGAGGTCGAGCTCGGCGCCGCGCAGGACCATTGGCACGCGGAGAGCCTCGCGCTCGCGTCGCAGCAGCGGCGCTGCCACGATCTCGAGCTCGAGCTCGTCCAGCTTCGCCAGCACGTCGAGGCCGACGCGAAGCGTCGCCTCGAGCTCGAAGGCGAAGCGGCGGAGCTCGCGAGCCAGCACGCGCGCGGTGCCGACGAGCACGCAACGATCGCGCGCGAGATCGCCGACCTGCAATCGCGGCTGCACGACGAGTTCGCGCGGCGCGAGCCGCTGCGTGCCGCGCGCAACGAAGCCGAGAATGCCCTCACGCGCGCGCGCGAAGGGCTGCGCGAGGCCGAGCGCGCGGCGCAGGAAGCCGCGTTCTCCGAGCGACGCTGCGGCGACCGGCTCGCCGAGATCGCGCGCCGTCGCGATACGCTGACTGCGCAGCTCGCGCAGCAGCGCGGCCTGCTCGCGCAGGCAACTTCCGAACGCGCGACGATCGACTGGACGCCGGTCGAGGAAGCATTGCAGCGCCAGCTTGCCGCGCAGGCCGCGGCGGAGCAGGCGCTCACGGCCGCCCGCGATGAGCACGAGGGGCTTAGCACCGAGCTGGTGCGGGCGGACGAGGCGCGGCTCGCGGCCGAGCAGCAGCTCGAGCCGGCGCGGGCGCGCATCCAGGAGCTGCAGCTGAAGGAGCAGGCGGCCGCGTTGTCGATGCAGCAGTTCCGCGACCAGCTCGATGCGGCGCAGGCGGATGCCGAGGCGCTCGCCGCGGCGCTCGCCGCGCGTGGCAACCCGCGCACGCTTCCCGGCGAGATCGAGCAGCTCGCCGCCGAGCTCACTGCGCTCGGTGCGGTCAATCTCGCAGCGTTGGACGAGCTCGCCCGCGCGAGCGAGCGCAAGGGCTACCTCGATCGCCAGGCAGCCGATCTCACCGAGGCGATGACCACGCTGGAATCGGCGATCCGCCAGATCGACCGCGAGTCGCGCGCGCTCCTGCAGCAGACCTTCGATCGTGTGAACGAGAATTTCGGCAAGCTGTTCCCGGCACTTTTCGGCGGTGGCCGCGCGAAGCTCCTGCTGACCGGAGACGAGATCCTCGATTCGGGTGTACAGGTCATCGCCCAGCCACCGGGCAAGCGCAATGCGACGATCCACGTTCTGTCGGGAGGCGAGAAGGCGATGACCGCGACGGCGCTGATCTTCGCGTTGTTCCAGATCAATCCTGCGCCGTTCTGCCTGCTCGACGAAGTGGACGCGCCGCTCGACGAGTCGAACACGCACCGCTTCTGCAGCATGGTCCGCGACATGGCGGGCGAAACGCAGTTCGTGTTCATTTCGCACAACAAGGTTACGATGGAGATGGCGAGCCAGCTCATCGGCATTACGATGCAGGAGCCGGGCGTGTCGCGCGTGGTCGCCGTCGATATTGCCGAGGCGCTCGACATGGCCGATATCGAGCTCGCCGCACAGGCGTCCTGAATGACGACGCTCCAACTCGTGCTGATTGCCGCCGGTGTCGCCTTGGTGGTCGCGGTCATCGTCTACAACCGTGTCGTCGAGGCTCATTGGCGGCGCGGCACACGCGGAGCCCCCCCGCATGCCGAATCGGCTGCCGAACTCCGACACGCCGAGCCCCGGCACGCCGAGCGCATCGAGCCGACACTGAATATCCCGCGGGGTGGCGCGTCACCTGCGCCGCCCGCAACGGCCACGAAGCCCGACCGCCCGTTGCAGGTTGCCGACGCTGGTCGGGGCGACGATGAGCAATCCGCCGGGCACGCTGCGCTGCCCGCGCATCCGCCCGCCGCGGCCGCCGCGGCGGGACCCGACGCCGACATCGAGTGCATCATCCGGCTGGAGCCGACGCAGCCCATCGCGGCCGGGCTCCTCGCGGCCGGCCTGCATGCACGAGTCGGCAAGCCGCTGCGCTGGTTCGGGCGCACCGACGGCTCGGCCGCGTGGGAGCGGCTGACGAGCGATTCTTCGGGGCGCTACGGCGAGGTCGTCGCGTGCATGCTGCTCGCGGACCGCACCGGCGCCGCGTCGCGCGCGCAGATCGATGCGTTCGCACGCCTCGTCGCCGAGCTCGCGCCCGGGCTCCCCGCCGCTGTCGTGCCGCTCGATCCCGTCCGCGAAGCGCAGCGTGCCGAGGAGCTCGACCGGTTGTGTGCCGATCTCGACGTGCAGATCGGTCTCACCGTGCAGAAGCACGAGCCCGAGACGATCCAGGGCACGCGCCTTCGCGGTGTCGCCGAGGCGTCAGGATTCCGTCTCGCTCCAGGCGGTCGCTTCGAGTACGTGCACGAAGACACCGGCGCCGTGCTGTTCACGCTGCAGAACGTTCGCCCGGAGCCGTTCACCGCCGATTCGCTGCGCCTCGCGGCAACGCCCGGCGCCGTGCTGGTCCTCGACGTTGCGCGAGTCGCCGACCCGCCGCGCGTGTTCGACCAGATGAAGATCGCCGCGAAGCGGCTCGCGACCACGCTCGGCGCGGGCCTCGTCGACGACAACGGGCGTCCGCTCGACGACGCCGCCTTCGCCAAGGTGCGCGAGCAGGTGCTCACCGCGTCCGAGGCACTCGCAGCCGTGCACATCGAGCCGGGGAGCGTGCGCGCGCTGGCGCTGTTCGCCGGCTGATCGCCGATGGCGGCGCGCGCACCGACGCCGGCCGAAATCGAGCGCGCAAGCGCGCTGCGGCGCGAGCTTGCCGGGCACGATTACCGCTATTACGTGCTCGATCAGCCGACGGTCAGCGACGCCGAGTACGACGGCCTGTTTCGCGAACTCGAGGCGCTGGAGCGCGAGCATCCAGGGCTCGTCACCGCCGATTCGCCGACCCAGCGAGTCGGCGGCCGCGCGAGGAGCGACTTCGCACCGGTCCGCCATCGCGTGCCGATGCTTTCGATCCGCACCGAGACCGACACGACCGCGGCGGGCGCCCGGGCCTTCGATGCGCGCATTCGACGCGACCTCGGCCTCGCTGCGCAAGCGCCGCCGGTCGAATACATCGCCGAGCTCAAGTTCGACGGGCTTGCGATCAATCTGCGCTACGAGGAGGGGGTTCTGACCGTTGCGGGCACCCGCGGCGACGGCGAGGTCGGCGAGGACGTGACGCCTAACGTGCGCACGATCCGCTCGATTCCGCGCCGGCTCGCGACGGGCGCCCCACCGCCGCTCGTCGAGGTGCGCGGCGAGGTGTACATGACGAAAAGCGATTTCGACGCGCTGAATGCCGAGCAGGATCGCCTCGGCGAGAAGCGCTTCATCAACCCGCGCAATACCGCGGCGGGTGCGGTGCGCCAGCTCGACCCGGCAATCACCGCGAAGCGCTCGCTTGCCTTCTTCGCCTATGGTCTCGGCGAGACGCATGGTTTCGAGCTGCCGGCGACCCAGGCGAGACTCTTCGAGCAGTTCGCGGCCTGGGGCTTGCCGGTCAACCGCGACTGGCGGATCGCCCGCGGTCCCGACGAGCTTGCGGCGTTTTACACGAGCGTCGAGGCGCATCGTGCGGCGCTCCCGTTCGCGATCGACGGAGTCGTCTACAAGGTCGATCGGCTCGATCTGCAGGACGAGCTCGGCTTCGTCACACGTGAGCCTCGCTGGGCGGTCGCGCACAAGTTTCCAGCCGAGGAGGCGACGACGCGGATTCTCTCGATCGATGTCCAGGTCGGGCGCACCGGAGCGATCACGCCGATCGCACGACTGGAGCCGGTGTTCGTCGGTGGTGCGACGGTCACCAACGCGACGCTCCACAACGAGGACGAGATCCGCCGCAAGGACATCCGCAGCGGCGACTGGGTCGTCGTGCGCCGTGCCGGCGACGTGATCCCGGAAGTCGTGCGCGCGCTTCCCGAGCGCAGGCCCGCAGATGCGAAGGCCTTCGTGATGCCGACCCATTGCCCCGAATGCGGGTCGGCGATCGTGCGCGAAGCCGGCGAGGTCGTGGCGCGCTGCAGCGGCGGCCTCGTGTGTCCGGCGCAGCGGCGCGAAGCGCTGCTCCACTTCGCGAGCCGTCATGCGATGGACATCGACGGACTCGGCGACCGGCTGGTCGAGCAGTTGATCGCCAGCGCCAAGGTTGCCACGGTCGCCGACCTCTATCGGCTGACAACGGACGATCTCGCCGGGCTCGAACGGATGGGCGAGAAGAGCGCCGCCAACGTGGTCGCGGCGATCGACGCTTCGCGTCGCACGACCCTCGCGCGCTTCGTCTTCGCGCTCGGCATCCGCCACGTCGGCGAGGCGACGGCGCGCGATCTGGCGCACCACTTCGGCGACCTCGCGCCGCTGCAGGGCGCCACGACTGAAAAGCTTCTCGAAGTTCGCGACGTCGGGCCGGTGCTCGCCGAGTCGATCCGCGATTTCTTCGCCGAGCCGCACAATCGCGAGGTCATCCGCCGCCTGCTGCGCGCAGGAGTGCATTGGACACCGACCACGCCGATTCGAAACGCCGCGGGCGCGCTCGCCGGCCAGACGTTCGTCCTCACCGGAACCCTGCCGACGCTGTCGCGTGAAGATGCAAAGTCGCTCCTCGAAGCGGCCGGGGCGACGGTGGCGGGGAGCGTATCGAAGAAGACGACCACGGTGGTCGCCGGCGCCGATGCCGGCGGCAAGCTCGAGCGCGCGCGTGCGCTCGGCATCACGATCATCGACGAGAAGGGCCTGCGCGCGCTGCTCGGCGACAAGGGAGGGGGCACGTGAAGAAGATCACCAAGGCGGTGTTTCCGGTGGCGGGTCTGGGCAGCCGCTTTCTGCCGGCGACGAAGGCGAGCCCGAAGGAGATGCTCCCGGTCGTCGACAAGCCGCTGATCCAGTACGCGGTCGAGGAAGCTGCCGCCGCCGGCATCACCTGCATGGTCTTCATCACCGGACGCAGCAAGCGCGCGATCGAGGATCACTTCGACAAGGCCTACGAGCTCGAGACCGAGCTCGCGCTGCGCAGCAAAACGGCGCTCCTCGAGCAGGTGCAGTCGGCGACCCCCCCTGGCATCTGCTGCATCTACATCCGCCAGACCGAGGCGCTGGGGCTCGGGCATGCGGTGCTGTGCGCCGAGCCGGTCGTCGGCGACGAGCCTTTCGCCGTGCTTCTCGCCGACGACCTCATCGACGCCGAGGTGCCGGTGATGCAGCAGATGGTCGAGGTGGCGGGCCACGAGAACGCGGCGACGATCGGCGTGATGCGGGTCGCTCCGGCGGACATCGGCCAATACGGCATCGTCGAGGCCGAGCCCGACCCGGTGGGTCCACGGATCGGCCGCATTACGCGCATCGTGGAGAAGCCGGCGCCGGGAAGCTCGTCGTCGACGCTCGCGGTCGTCGGGCGCTATGTGCTGACACCGCATATCTTCGATCACCTGCGTGCGATGCCTGCGGGCGCCGGTGGCGAGATCCAGCTCACCGATGCGATCGCCCGTCTGCTCGGCGACGAGCGCGTGCTCGCCTACCGCTTCGAAGGCAACCGCTACGATTGCGGCAGCAAGCTGGGATACCTGCGGGCGACCGTCGACTACGGCCTCAAGCACGCCGAAGTCGGGGCCGACTTCGCGCGCTTTCTTGCGACGCGTGGGTTAGCCGGCTAAAGCGCGAGGGCTGCGAACTCGGCAAGCGAGCCGAGCACATAGTCGGGCGGCGCCGCGTGGCGCTCGACCGGCAGGCCGCTGCGGTTGATCCAGAACGTCGTGAAGCCGTAGGCCTTGGCGCCTGCCGCGTCCCAGCCATTTGAGGAGACGAAGCCGATGTTCTCCGGTGCCACGCGCAGGCGTTCGACGGCGATCTGGTAGACGCGCGGGCTCGGCTTGTAGATGCCGGCTTGGTCCGCCGACAAAATGCCGTCGACGTGCGCGGCGAGGCTCGATTGCGCGACCATCGGTTCCAGCATCGCGCGCGTGCCGTTGGAGAGGATCCAGCGTGGCCGCGGAGCGAGGCTCGCGAGCGCGTCGGCGGCGTCGGGGAACGGGGCGAGTCCGAGCCAGGCGTCGACGAGGCGCGCGCGTGCCGCAGCGTCGGCGGTGACCATCAATTGGGAGAGCGCATAGTCGAGCGCCTTGCCGGTCAGCGCCGCGAAGTCGTCACGCGGCGCGGCGGGCGAAAGCATGATCGACTGCAGCCACGAGTACTCGAGCTGCTTGGTTCGCCAGATCTGCGACAGGATGCCGCCCTGCCGCGGTGCGATCGCTTCCGCCTCGGCCGATACCGAATGAACGTCGAACAGCGTGCCGTACGCATCGAAAACGAACGCAGAGAGTGCAGTCATCGAGAGGCCGAAGAAAAAAAGAGGGGTTACACTCGCGCGTAACCCCTTGGTTCATCTGGTGGGCGATACTGGGTTCGAACCAGTGACCCCTGCCGTGTGAAGGCAGTGCTCTACCGCTGAGCTAACCGCCCCGCGAACCCAGACAGGAGCGTCGATTTAACCACACGGCGGAACACAGGGTCAAACCTGCTTTGCCAGTTTGTCTATGTATGTCTTGGATAAATACTGCACATGTTCGGTGCGTACGCATCATCCAAGCGAACGAACGTTCACGGTGGCTCGTCGCGAGCATGATCGAAGTGCTTGATTTGCAGAGGTTTGCTGTTCGCCGCCGCCGCCAGCCATGATCCGAACCCGCTTCGCACCGAGCCCGACGGGCTTTCTGCATCTTGGCAACATTCGGTCGGCCCTCTTCCCTTGGGCCTTCGCTCGGCACCACGGCGGGGTCTTCATCCTCCGCATCGAGGACACCGACCAGGAGCGCTCGACGCCCGAGGCGACGCAGGCGATCGTCGACGCGATGCACTGGCTGGGGCTCGATTACGACGAAGGGCCGTTCTATCAGATGCAGCGGCTCGCGCGTTATCGCGACGTTGCCGCCGACCTGCTCGCGCGCGGTCTCGCGTATCAGTGCTACACGACGCCGGCCGAGCTCGACGCCTTGCGCGCCGCGCAGATCGCGCGCGGCGAGAAGCCGCGCTATGACGGGCGCTGGCGCCCCGAGCGTGCCAAGGAGATGACGCCACCAGCCGGCGTCGCCCCGGTGCTGCGCTTTCGCAACCCGGATGCCGGAGCGGTACGCTGGGCCGATGCGGTCAAAGGCGCAATCGAGATTGCCAATGCGGAGCTCGACGACCTCGTCATCGTCCGCGCCGACGGCTCGCCGACCTACAACTTCTGCGTGGTGGTCGACGACCTCGACATGCGCATCACCCACGTCATCCGCGGGGACGATCACGTCAACAACACGCCGCGCCAGATCAACATCATGCGCGCGCTCGACGCCGAGCCGCCGATATACGCCCATCTGCCGACGGTCCTGACGCCCGACGGCGAGAAGTTGTCGAAGCGCCACGGCGCCCGCGGCGTCCTGCAGTATCGCGACGATGGCTACGTTGCCGAAGCCCTCGTCAACTATCTCGCACGCCTGGGCTGGGCGCACGGTGACGCCGAGGTGTTCAGCGCGCAGCAGTTCATTGCGTGGTTCGACCTTGCCGGCCTCACCGCGTCGCCGGGTCGCTTCGACCCTGGCAAGCTCGAATGGCTGAACCACGAGCACCTGCGGCGCATGCCGGCCGAAGCGGTCGCCGATGAGCTCGCCCCGTTCGTCGAGCGTGCCGGGATCGACACCACCGGCGGGCCGCCGCTTTCCCGCGTCGCCGAACTTCTCAAGGAACGTTCGCCGACGCTCGTGATCATGGCGGAGGCAGCCGCGTACTTCTATCGGCCGCCCGCGAAGGGCACTGCCACCCTGGCGGGACGGGTCGATGCTGCGGGACGCGAGGCGCTGCGTGAGCTCGTCGCAGAGTTCGAGGGCCTCGCGTGGTCGCGCGAAGCGATTCTCCCGGCACTGAAGGCCGCGGCAGCACGTCACGGCCTGAAGCCTGGGCAGGTGATGATGCCGCTGCGTGTCGCCGTCGCCGGAACCACGGCGACTCCGGCGATCGACGCGGTGCTCGAACTCGTCGGGCGCGACGCGACGCGCTCGCGCGTGGAGGCTGCGCTCGCCGCATAGTCTGCTTGGTCGCGCGGGTGCGTTCCGGTAAAATGCGGATTTCCGGAACTGGCCGCTCATGACCAAGTTCGTGTTCGTGACCGGTGGCGTCGTCTCCTCACTGGGGAAGGGCATCGCCGCCGCGTCGCTCGCCGCGATTCTGGCCTCGCGCGGCATCCGCGTCACCAACCTCAAGCTCGACCCCTACATCAACGTCGATCCGGGCACGATGTCGCCGTTCCAGCACGGCGAGGTGTTCGTGACCGACGACGGCGCCGAGACCGATCTCGACCTCGGGCACTACGAGCGCTTCACCGACGTGCGGATGGCGAAGCGCAACAACTTCACCACCGGCCAGATCTACGAGAGCGT
>JAICXH010000103.1 GCA_025981645.1 Burkholderiales bacterium | reverse complement strand
GACGACGACGCTCTACGCGGCGCTCGCCCGTCTCCCGCGCGGCAGCGCCAACATGATGACAGTCGAGGACCCGATCGAGTATGCGCTCGACGGCGTTGCGCAGACGCAGGTGAGTCCACGGATCGATCTCACCTTCGCGCGTGCGCTGCGAGCGATCCTGCGCCAGGATCCCGACGTCATCATGATCGGCGAGATCCGCGACCTCGAGACCGCGCAGATCGCCGTGCAGGCGTCGCTCACCGGGCACCTGGTGCTGGCGACGCTGCACACCAACGATGCCGCGAGCGCGATCACGCGGCTTGCCGACATGGGCATCGAGCCTTATCTCCTCGCATCGTCGCTCCTCGGCGTGCTCGCACAGCGACTGCTGCGCACGCTGTGCCACGCGTGCCGGGTCAGCATGCCGCCGGACGGCGGCGAGCGTCGACTGCTCGCCGCGCTCGGCCTCGCCGGCGAAGGTCCGGTCTGGAGCGCGCCGGGTTGTGACGCGTGCAACGGCACCGGCTTCGCCGGTCGCACCGGCATCTACGAGTATCTCGCCGTCGACGACGCGCTGCGGCGATTGATTCACGATGGCGCCGGTGAGATCGGATTGCGCGATGCGGCACTCCGCGCCGGTATGCGGCCGATGCGCAGTGATGGCGCGCGCTACCTGGCCGACGGAACTACGTCGCTGGCCGAGCTGACCCGCGTCACCCGCGATGCCTGAGCGCACCGCGATGCCTGCGTTCCGCTACGAAGCGATCGATCCTGGCGGGCGCGAGCGCCGCGGTGTCGTCGAGGCCGAGACCGCGAGAGCGGCGCGCGACCGCCTGCGTGCCGATGGCTTCACGCCGACGGCCGTTGCACCCGCGGCCGCGACCCGCGACGCGCTCTCCGGAGTACGGCTCGACGCCGCGACGACAGCGCTGGTCACCCGGCAACTCGCGACACTCGTGCAATCCGGCATGCCTCTCGATCAGGCCCTCGCGGCAGTCTCCGAGCAGGCCGACAATCCGCGCGCGGCGAAGATCATTGGCGTGGTGCGCACACAGGTGATGGCGGGCGAGCCGCTGCCCTCCGCACTCGCGCGCTTTCCGCGCACGTTCTCGACGCTCTATCGTGGGCTCGTCGGGGCGGGTACCGAGACGGGGCGTCTCGGCGAGGTGCTCGCGCGGCTCGCCGATTACCTCGACGCGCGCTTCGCGTTGCGGCAGAAGTTCGCCGTTGCGCTGATCTATCCGGCACTCGTGATGGTGGTCGCCGCCGGCGTGATCGCCGTGCTCCTCGTCTACGTCGTGCCGCAAGTGGTGTCGGTCTATCAGCAGAGCCGGCAGATTCTCCCGCTGCTGACCCGCGCGCTGATCGCCACGAGTGACTTCTTCCGTGTGACCGGCTGGTACTGGGTCGCGGCACTCGTCGCCGCCGCGGCGTTGATCATGTGGCGCTGGCGCTCCGACTCGTTTCGCGCGCGCGTGCACACGTGGCTGCTTCGCGTCCCCGGCGCCGGGCGCCTCGCCGCAAGCCTCGACTGCGCCCGCTACGCGAGCACGCTGGCGATTCTCGTCGGCAGCGGGGCGCCGCTGTTGCGCTCGCTCGCCGCAGCCTCGGACGTGGTGCGGCTGATTCCGATCGCCGCGGCGAGCCGGCGCGCCAACACGCTGGTCCGCGAAGGCGTGCCGCTTTCGCGAGCGCTCCGCGAGCAGCGCGCGTTTCCGCCGGTACTCGTTCATCTCGTCGCAAACGGCGAAGAGAGCGGGGCGCTCGCGCCGATGCTCGTTCGCGCCGCGCAGGAGCTCGAGCGCGAGGCGGAGCGCAGGCTCGCCTGGCTCGCCGCGCTCATCCAGCCGACGCTGATCGTCGCGATGGGCGCAATCGTGCTGGTGCTCGTCCTTGCGGTGATGCTGCCGATCGTGACGATGAATCAGCTGGTGCGGTAGGAGCGAGGAGAACGGAGTGCGGAAGGAGGAGCGGCGCGTGAGAATGATGATCTGCGTTGCCGGCCTGGCGATGCTCGTGTTGGCGGCGTCGACCAGCGCCGCGGACCTGCCCGAAAAGTTCGATCCCGCGCGCGACGCCGCGCGCGACGTAGCCACCGCGGTGTCGCTCGCCAGGGCCGAGGGGAAGCGCGTGATCGTCGATGTCGGCGGAGAATGGTGCCCGTGGTGTCACACGCTCGATCGCTTCGTCGCAACGCACGCGGCGGTTGGCACGCGCGCCCGCGCGCATTACGTTTGGGTGAAGGTCAACGTGTCGAAGGCGAACCGGAACGATTCGCTGCTGGCGCGCTGGCCGCGCATCGCCGGGTATCCTCACCTCTTCGTGCTCGATGCGAGCGGGCGCCTGCTGCACTCGCAGGATACCGGCCTCCTCGAGGCCGGTGACAGTTATGACGAGGCGCGGATGGTTGCCTTTCTCGACCGCTGGTCGCACGACTGACCCCTCCCGAGCCTCCCGAGCGCCCAGCGGACGTGCTCGCGGACGAGTGCCGACGGATCGTCGATGCGCGACTCGAGCGCGGCGACGGTCGCCGCCGACGCCGGTGCGTTGCCGAGCGCGACCGCGATGTTGCGGAGCCAGCGCTCGTGGCCGATGCGGCGGATCGCGCTGCCTTCGGTGTTCTTCAGGAAGTCGGCCTCGCTCCAGCCGAACAACGTGACGAGCGTCGCACTGTCGAGCCCGTGTCGCACGGCTGCGAAATCCTCCTCGCTCGTCGCAACCGCGTGCCGATTCCAAGGACAGACGAGCTGGCAGTCGTCGCAACCGTAGACACGGTTGCCGATCAGCGGCCTCAACTCCTCAGGGATGCTTCCCGCGAGCTCGATCGTGAGGTACGAGATGCAGCGCCTTGCGTCGAGTCGGTACGGAGCGACGATCGCGCCCGTCGGACAGGCAGCGATGCACGCCTCGCAGGTCCCGCAGTGCGCGCTGACGGGAACGGTGACCGGGAGCGGAAGATCGGTGTAGATGTCGCCGAGGAAGAACCACGAACCCCCTTCGCGCGAGAGCAGCAGCGTGTGCTTGCCGCGCCAGCCGAGGCCGGATCTCGCGGCGAGGGCCACTTCGAGGACCGGGGCGCTGTCGCTGAACACGCGATACGCGTAGGGTCCGATCTCGTCCTCGATTCGCGCGGCGAGGCGCGCGAGTCTGCCGCGCAGCACTTTGTGGTAGTCGCGGCCGAGCGCGTAGCGCGAAACGTAGGCGCGCTCGCGGTCGGCGAGCGCTTCGCTCGCCGGCGCGGCCGCGGCGGGCCAGTAGTCGAGGCGCGCGGTGATCACCCGCAGCGTTCCGGGGACGAGTTCGGCAGGGCGCGCGCGCTTCACTCCGTGGCGCGCCATATAATCCATCCCGCCGTGCCATCCGGCATCGAGCCAGGCGACGAGGCCGGCTTCGTCGTCGCCGAGCGACGTGCCGGCGATGCCGATCGCCGTGAAGCCGAGATCGCGACCCCAGCGATCGATGCGTGCGGCGAGCCCGTCCCAGCCGCCTTCGGGTGGACGCCGAATGCTCGCCGAGTTCCGGTTCGACTCCGTCGTCACGCCAGCTAGCCTAACGCAATCGTGCTGTTTGACCTCGCGCTCACCGATCACGTAGCCACCGTGCGATGCGGCGAAGCGATGGCGTCCGCGATCGTCGGGAGCATGGTGATCACGCTCAGTGGGCCGCTCGGAAGCGGCAAGACCACACTCGTACGGGCGCTCTTGCGTGCCCGCGGTGTCGCTGGCGCCATCACGAGCCCGAGCTACTCGCTGGTTGAACATTACGCTGTTTCGAGCTTATACTTTTATCATATTGATTTGTATCGATTCACGCATTCGAGTGAATGGGAGACTTCGGGTCTTGCCGAGTGCTTTCGCGACGACGCCATTTGCCTCGTCGAGTGGCCCGAGCGCGCGCTCGACAGGCTGCCGACGCCCGATGTTCAGCTGTTCCTCTCCTATCCGGAGCGTCCTCCGGGGCGCGAGCTGCGCCTCGTCGCGCTCACGAGCCGCGGTGAGCGATGCGGACGCGCGCTAAGAACAGCGATGACGCCTGGCGCGTGACCGACGGGATGCTCGCGCGACGGCGAGCGGTTCGCTGGCTGCTCCTGCCCGCGGCACAGGTCATTGTCGCACCGGCCGGTGCCGCTGCGCTCGTCGCGGCATCGCGCTTGACGCCGATCGCTTCTGCGCGGATCTGGCCGGCGGAGGAATACACACGCGTCATCTTCGAGTCGAGGGAGCCGCTCGAGCACCAGATGGCGGAGTTGCACGGTCCCGAGCGGCTCGTGCTCGACCTCGCGCGGGCGGCGGAGTCGCCCGCGCTCGCGGCGTTGCCCGCAAAGGTCGAACCGTCGGATCCGTGGATCGGCGCGATTCGCATCGGGCCACGCAGCGACGGGTTTCTGCGTGTGGTGATCGACTTGAAAGGCGACGTCCGCCCGCAGGTGTTCTCGCTGCCGCCGATCGCCGAGTACGGCTACCGGCTGGTCGTCGACCTCTACCCGGCGGTCCCGGTCGATCCGCTGATGGCGTTTCTCGCGCGCGAAGAGCGCCGCCAGGCGAGGGCGGATGCGTCGCCGGCGAAGCCGCCGACAGCGCAATCACCGGCAGCGCAATCACCCGCAGCGCAGCCGCGGTCACGTGCGCGCCCGATCACCATCGCGATCGATCCCGGTCACGGCGGCGAAGACCCGGGCGCGATCGGCAGGCGCGGCACCTGCGAGAAGAACGTCGTGCTCGCCATCGCGCGCAAGCTGAAACCGGTCCTCGAAACGGATCCGCACGTGCGCGTCATGCTGACTCGCAACGCCGATTACTTCGTGCCGCTCGCGACGCGCGTCGCGAAGGCACGGCGCGTGCGCGCCGATCTGTTCGTGTCGATTCACGCCGATGCGTTTCGCAACACTTCGGCACGGGGCTCGTCGGTGTTCGCGCTGTCGGAGCACGGCGCCACCAGCGCGGCCGCGCGCTGGCTCGCGACCAACGAGAATTCGGCTGACCTGATCGGCGGCGTCAATCTCGGTGATCGCGACCCCTTGCTCGCGCGCACGCTGCTCGACTTGTCGCAGACCGCGCAGATCGCGGACAGCCTCAAGGTCGGGCACGACGTGCTGGAGTCGCTCGCCGTGCATAATGCGCTGCACACCGGGACCGTCGAGCAGGCCGGATTCGCCGTGCTGAAGGCACCCGACATTCCGTCGATCCTCGTGGAAACGGCATTCATCTCGAACCCGTACGAAGAGGCGAAGCTGCGCGATCCGCGCCAGCAGCAGCGCTACGCCGCATCGATCGCCGACGGCATCCGCGACTATTTCTCGACCCGGCCGCCGCTTGCGCGCGCGTGACCTCGTGCTGCGCTTCCTCGCCGTTTTCATCGGATTGCTGACGCTGATGTTCGGCGTCGAGCTGACGCCGTGGGCGCAGACGTGGCTGGTCGCGCCGTGGACCGACGGCGTCGCGCGCACCGCGACGGCGGTGATCCATCTGTTCGACGCCGGCGCGCGCGCGCAGGGGAACATCGTCGGCACCGGCGACGGCAGCTTCGCCGTGTCGATCGAGGCGGGCTGCAACGGCGTCGAGGCGACGCTCGTGCTGATCGCCGCGATGGTCGCCTGGCCGGCGTCGTGGCGGCGTCGCGCAAGCGGCATCGCGATCGGCACGATTGCCGTGCAGGCATTGAACGTCGTGCGGGTGGTCAGTCTCTTCTACCTCGGCCAGTGGAGCCGCGACGCATTCGAGTGGGCCCACCTCTATGTATGGCAGGCGCTGATCATGCTCGACGTGCTCGTCGTCTGGCTGCTGTGGGTGCGCTGGTCGCCGGCCGGCGCTGCACGCGACGGTTCGCAGGGACCGCCCGGCGGGCCCACCGGAACGCCACCCGCGCCTGCGCCGGCGGCCTGATCCGGCCTCAGGCTCCCGGACGCCCGCTTGGGCCGCTTCGTCCTCCGTTGCCTCGCGTGGCTGCCGGCGGCGTTCGCGCTGTGGTACCTGACGGCACCGGTCCTTCTTGCGCCGTCGGTCTGGCTCGCCCGCGGCCTCTGCGCGGTCGGTTTCCCCGATCTCGTGCGGGCTGTCACCGACTCCGGCGCGACGGTGACCTTCATCACGCGCATCAGTGCCGGTACGACTGCCGCGCGTGGCGTCGTCACCGTCGACGTCAACCTGCTGCTCTATTCGTTTGGCTTGCCGATGTACGCCGCGCTGACGCTCGCGTCGCGCAACCCGCACTGGAAGCGCCTGCTCGCGATCGGCTACGTTGCGCTGCTGCCGTTCGTGACCTGGGGGCTCGTCGCCGATTTCCTGAAGAACCTCGCGATCACTTCGGGTCCGGCGATCGCATCGCAGACGGGATTCTCGGGCTGGCAGCGCGAGGCGATCGCGCTTGCCTACCAGCTCGGAACGCTGATCCTGCCGGCGGTGGTCCCGGTCGTGCTGTGGGTCGCGACACAGCTTCGCCCGGGCGTGGGCGGCGCGGGGTCGTCGGTCGCGAGGACCGCTGAGCGATCCTAGGTCTTGCCGAGCTTGCGCTCGCGCTCGCGGTCGCGCAGCACCTTGCGCTGTACCTTGCCGGTCGTCGTCATCGGCAGCGCGTCGACGAACTCGATCTCCTTCGGGTACTCGTAGGGCGCGAGGTAGCGCCTGACGTGCCGGGCGAGATCGTCCTCGAGCTCGCGGCCCGGCTCATGTCCGGGCGCGAGCACGACGAACGCCTTGACGACGTTGCCGCGCACTTCGTCGGGCGACGGCACGACGGCGGCGTTCGCGACCGCCGGATGGCGCACGAGGCAGTTCTCGATCTCGGAGGGACCGATGCGGTAGCCCGCCGCCTTGAACACGTCGTCGGCGCGGCCCTGGTACCAAAGGTAGCCGTCATCGTCCATCGTCGCGACATCGCCGGTGCGGCACCAGTCGCCGCTGAACTTTTTACGCGTCCCTTCGGGATCGCCGGCGTATTCGATGAAGAACACCGGGTCGGGCGTACCGTCGGGCGCGATCCGGTTGACTGCGACGTCGCCGGGCTCGCCGCGCGACACTTCGTTGCCGCCATCGTCGATCACCGCGACTCGATGACCGGGGTAGGGGCGGCCCATCGATCCCGGCTTCGCCGGCCACAGCGTGTGAGAGTTGCCGACGATGTAGTTCATCTCGGTCTGGCCGAACATCTCGTTGATGGTGACGCCGAGCGCATCGCGCGCCCATTCGAACACCGCCGTGCCGACCGCTTCGCCGGCGCTCATGATGCTGCGCAGGTCGACGTCGAACGCTTCCTTTGGGCGCGGGTACGCCTTCATCATGAGCTTCAGCGCGGTGGGGAACAGGAAGGTGTTGCGCACCTGGTAGCGCTCGATCAGCCGGAACGCGGTTTCGGGATCGAAGCGCCCGCGATAGCCGACGATCGGCTGCCCGAAGTAGAGGGCGGGCAGCAGCGCATCCATCAGCCCTCCGGTCCACGCCCAGTCTGCCGGCGACCAGAACAGGTCGCCCGGAAGCGGATAGCCGTCGTGCGAGTGGATGAATCCAGGCAGGTTGCCGAGGATGGCCGAATGCGGCATCAGCGCTGCCTTCGGCGGCCCTGTCGTGCCGCTCGTGTAGATGAGCAGCGCAGGGTCGCGCGGGCCCGTCGTCACCGGCTCGAACGATCGCGGCTGTCCGTCGACGAAGCGCTGCCACGCCGTCACGCCGGCGCTGTCGGCATCGTCGACGCCGAGCACATGGGTGAGCCCTCGAAGACGATCGCGGATCGGCGCGAGGTTCGGCAGCGACTGTCGGTCGACGACCGCGATCTTCGCCGCGCTGTTCACGAGCCGGTACTCGAGCGCTTCAGGGCCGAACAGGAACGACAGCGGGACGATGACCGCGCCAAGTCCATACGCGGCGAGGTGGGTGACGATCGTCTCCGGGCGCTGCGGCAGGATAAGCGCGATGCGATCGCCGCGCGCGATGCCGGCTGCGCGAAAGGCGTTGGCGAGTCGATTGGCCTGCTGCTGGAGATCCCAGTAGGTGAGCGCGAGCCGCGCGCCGCCCTCGTCCTCCCAGTACAGCGCGAAGCGCGCGCGATCAGTCGCCCAGCGACCGCAGCACGCCTGTCCGATGTTGAATTCGGCCGGAACGTTCCAGCGCCATCCGGCGTGGACCTCGGCGTAGCGATCGACGGTCATGCCGTGTCATCATACCGCGCGGTGGTCGTTGCGCGGCGGCGCCCCGCGGCCACCTCCGGTGTTCGCCGGATCGCTCGCTGCGCGTGCGGTGGCGAGGCGCGGATTTGCGTCGATACGTTCGAATGCCGTCCAAACCCAGTCGGGATGCTGCTCGATCAGACGCCCGAAGCGAATCGGGTGGGCTGCGTCGATCGCGCGCAGCAGGAACCGTCGCGGCTCGTATTCGATCGCCGGCACGACGAGCGAT
>JAICXH010000123.1 GCA_025981645.1 Burkholderiales bacterium | reverse complement strand
TGAGCATCGCGCGCACCAGGTTCTCGCGATGACGCGGGCCGCTGTAGAGCACGCCGGCGACGTGCAGTACGACGAGGGTCAGCGTGCCGTTGGCGAACGCCTTGTGCACGTCCTCGAGCGCCTCGCTCCCCCAGAATGCGTCGGTGGTCAGCATCCAGCCGGTGGCTCCGGTGGCCGTCAGCATGACAAGGAGTGCGACGATCATCGCCGCGCCGGCCGGATTGTGGCCGAGGTAGCGCCTCTCGCGGAATGCGGCAAGATCGCGGAGATACGCGATGAAGCGGCGCGGCGACGGCACGAAGCCCGCGAAGCGCGCGTGCCGGCTGCCGACGAGACCCCACAGCAGCCGGACCGCGACGAGCCCCAGCACCGCGTAGCCGAGCGCCTGAGGCCGCGCGCCGCCGTCGTCGCCGAGCATGTACGCACCGAAGAAGGCGAGCACGAGCGACCAGTGGAAGACGCGCACCAGTGGATCCCAGACGCGAACCGTCTCGACGCCGGACACGCCGGCGCTGGACGCACCGGCGCCGGGCACGCTTGTCGTCATGACGGCGTGCTTCGTCACTTGGCCGCCCTGCCGACGACGCTCGCGTCGACCGGGTTGACGAACAGCTCGACCTTGCTTCCGTCCTTGTCGTTCGCGTAGACCTCGTAGCAGCTTCCACCAGTCTTCACCTTGCGCACGTCGTAGCCCTGCGATGCGAAGCGCGCCTTGACGTCGGCCGTGCTCATCCATTTCGACTGCGGCTGATCCGTGCATTCGCCGTCGTAAGTCGACGCGAACGCGCCGAGCGAGAGAACGGAAAGCGCTGCGGCAAGCGCCACTTTCGATGAGTATGCTTTCATGATGCTTCCTTTCGGTTTGCAGGTTGGGGTGGGTCCGGCAGGCGCCCGGATGCCGTTTGGCACGGGCGCAGAGTGCGAGCCGTCGCTGAAGCAAGGCTTAAGGGGTGGAAAGGTTCTGCCGGCGCGCTTCAGGTCCGATTAAGCTGAGCGGCCCATACGACGTGCGCAGTCCGGCGGGAAGAGGCGATGCGCTTATTGCTCGTTGAAGACGATCCGATCCTCGGCAACGGCATCGAAGTCGGCCTGAGACAGGCCGGCTTCGTCGTCGATTGGACGAAGGACGGGCGCAGCGCGCAGCTCGCCCTCGAAACCACGACCTACGAGCTCGTCGTGCTCGATCTCGGCCTGCCGCGCGTGACGGGAATGGATCTGCTGCGACAACTGCGGGCGCGCGGAAGCGATCTGCCGGTGTTGGTGCTGACGGCGCGCGACACGGTGCGCGACCGCGTCGCCGGGCTCGACGCGGGCGCCGACGATTACCTCGTCAAGCCATTCGACCTCGCGGAGCTCGTCGCGCGGATCCGCGCGCTCCTGCGGCGCGCGCACGGCCGCAGCGTCGACGCGATCCGCTACCGCGATCTCGTGCTCGTCCCCGACAGCCTGACGGTGACGCGCGGCGCCGAGACAATCACGCTGTCGGGCCGCGAGTGCGCGATCCTGACCGATCTCGTCGAGCACCGCGGTACGGCGCTGTCGCGCGCGCGGCTCGAGGAGAGCCTGTACGGCTGGAACGAGGAGATCGAGAGCAACGCGGTCGAGGTGCACATCCACAATCTGCGCCGCAAGCTCGGCAACGACCTCATCCGCACGATCCGCGGAGTTGGCTATCTGATCCCGAAGGACACCGGATGAAGCGATTCTCGATCCGTGGGCGCCTCCTTCTGCTCGTGCTCGGCAGCGTGGTCATCGTCTGGGTCGCGATGCTCGGCGCGAGCTACGACAAGGCGCGCGAGGAGATCGCCGAGCTCGCCGACGCCCGCCTGCAGCAGGGCGCGCGCACGCTGCTGATGCTCGACTTGAAGCGGCTGACGCGACTCGTCGAGGGCGCTCCCGCCGGCGGCGGCGACCGCAGCGACGGCGAGCGCGGCGGAAACCGCGGCGGCGGCGGCGAGCGCGACGAAACGGGGCGGCCGCTGGCGTTCCAGGTCTGGGGCGACGACGGCACGCTGCTGCTCGCGAGCGCCGGCGCTCCGCCGGCTCCGCGCCCGGCGACGGACGGCTACGCGACGCGCGCGATCGACGGACGTGCGTGGCGAAGCTACACCGCGCGTGACGAGAGGCGCCAATACCAGGTGACGGTGCTCGAACCACTCGCGGTCCGCGAGCATCCGGCCAATCACCTCGCGGGACGGATGAGCGAGGTGCTGCTGCTCGCGCTGGCGCCGCTCGCGCTCTTCGTCTGGTTCGGCATCAGCCGCGGCCTGCGGCCGCTCACCCGCCTCTCCGAAGCGATCGCCGCGCGCAGCGCCGACAATCTCGAGCCGATCCGCCTGCAGCCGCTGCCTACCGAGGTCGAGCCGGTCGTCGCCGCCCTAGACCGGCTACTCGAGCGGCTCGCGCGCTCGCTCGACAAGGAGCGGGCGTTCACCGCCGACGCCGCGCACGAGTTGCGCACGCCACTCGCGGCAATCAAGGTGCAGGCCGAGGTGGCGCTTGCGGCGAAGGACGAAGCGACGCGCAGCCACGCGATCGCGCAGGTCATCGCCGGCGTCGATCGCACGACGCATCTCGCGCAGCAACTCCTGCTGCTCGCGCGCCTCGAGCACGTCGAGCCCGCGGCGCGGCAGGCGATCGACGTCGGCCGGCTCGCCGCCGACGGTGTCGCGCGCCACGCTGACGCGGCGGCAGCGAGGAACATCGAGATCGCGCTGGAGGCACAGCCGGGGTGCGTGCTGCACGGCGACCCCGCGACGCTCGCGATCCTGCTCGACAACCTCGTCGACAACGCAATCAAGTACGGCCGCGAAGGCGGACATGTCGTCGTCGGCGTGCGATGCGAGAATGGCGCCGTGATCCTCACCGTTGCCGACGACGGTGACGGCGTCGCTGCGGCCGATCGCGAGCGCCTGCGCGACCGGTTCTTCCGGGTCGAAGGCCATGCGGCGCCCGGCAGCGGACTCGGCCTGTCGATCGTCGAGAAGATCGCCGCCGCGCACGGCGGCACCGTCGACATCGGCGCCGGCCTCGGCGGGCGCGGACTCGGCGTCACCGTGCGCATGCGCGCCTGAGCGCCGATCGAGAGGCGCCGCCGCGGCTCGTTAGAGACGCGTCCGCCGCGGCTCGTCAGCGAGCGGGCTTCCTCGCCCGGATGAACGCGCTCAGGAACCTGCCGTCCATCTCGTCGGCAATGGCCGATGCATCGAGTCCGTTGGCGCTCAGGAACTCGCGCGCATCGGCGGCCGCATAGATCCGAGTCGGCTCGACGACGACGTCGACAAAGCCGGCAGCCGCGAGCTTGCTGCGATACTCGTCCTCGCCGAGCGCTCCGGCGACGCACCCGACCCAGGCAAGCACGCTGCGCCGGATCTCGGGGCGGATCTCGCCTCGGGTGACCACGTCCGAGACCGCGAAGCGTCCACCCGGCTTGAGCACGCGAAACGCTTCGTGCAGCACGCGGTCCTTGTCCGCCGAGAGGTTGATCACGCAGTTCGAAATGATCACGTCGACCGAGGCTCCGGGCAGCGGAATGCGCTCGATCTCACCCTTCAGGAACTCGACGTTCGTGGCGCCGGCCTTGCGCTTATTCTCATTGGCGAGCGCGAGCATGTCGTCGGTCATATCGAGGCCGTAAGCCCTCCCGGTCGGGCCGACGCGTTTCGCCGACAGCAGCACGTCGATACCGCCACCGGACCCGAGGTCGAGGACCACCTCGCCTGGACGAAGCTCGGCCAAGGCGGTCGGATTGCCGCAGCCGAGCGACGCCAGGACGGCGGCCTGCGGAAGATCTCCGGTCTCCACGGCATCGTAGAGATCTCGAGTGATGGGGTCGCTGCCGGCGAGCGGTCCGCTCGCGCAGCACGACGTCGCGGGAGCCGTCGTCCGGCTCCCGCAGCACGACGCGGCGGCACCAATATCGATGACGCGGCGAGCCGCTTCCCCGTACTTCTCTTTCACAACCTGCTTGATGTCGACTTCAGCCATGATTGGTCTCCTTCAGACAGAGTTACGCGCGCGCCTCCCGATCGGCGGTGAGCGGTTCACCCCCAAACCACGTTCGCCGAAAGCGCAGCGCCACGTTGACCAGCACGATCATCACCGGCACCTCGAAATGCGCGTGGTACCAGTCCTTGCCGGCGAATCGGAGCATCGCCACCCGCGTCAGCACCCCGGCGATGCACGGTATGCCGAGGTAGACGAAGACGCTCTGCGCGATCTGTCCGATCGAGATGTCGACGACCGACCCGGTCAGCCCGAACAATGGCGGCAGCACGGTCACGAACAGCCAGGCATAGACGCTGTAGAAGAGCACCTGGAAGATCGAGTTGAAGGCGACCAGGCCGGCGGCGTACTCGGTCGAGCCGCGGGCGAGTTCGTTCCAGACGATCACCATCGCAATGCAGCGGGCGAGCCCGATCAGGATCAAGCCCGCCATGTACTCCGGCTTGTCGGGCAGGAAGACGATCGCCAGCGCGAACATCAGCACCGGTCCCACGACCCAGTTCTGCACCAGGGACAGCGCAAGCACCCTCCTGTCGCGAAAGACGTCGGGAAGTTCCTCGTAGCGCACTTTGGCGAAAGGCGGATACATCATCAAGATCAGGCCGACGGCAATCGGCACGTTCGTGGCGCCGACGCTGAACGAGTCCACGAACCGTTCGACGCCCGGCACGAGCCAGCCGATGCCGATCCCGAGGGCCATCGCCGCGAAGATCCAGACCGTCAGGTACCGGTCGAGGAAGGAGAGCCTGCCCGCTGCGGTGGTCATGCCGATGACCCCTGCGAGCAACAGCGGCCCGGCGGCGACGTTTCCGCGCAGCAGTTCTCGGTGAGGTAGGCGAGGAGGCTGTTCATCTGCGCGAAATCGGCCCGGTAGATCAGGTTCCGGCCATGGCGCTCCTGCGTGACGAGCCCGGCGATGGCCAGCTCCTTCAGGTGGAACGAGAGCGTGGCCGGCGCGATCGCGAGGTCGTCGGCGATCCGGCCGGGAGTCGAGCCGGCTTGACCGGCGACCACGAGGGCACGAAAGACCCGCAGCCGGTGCGACTGCGACAGAGCGGTCAGCGCCTTGAGTACGGATACCTCTTCCATTATTCTATAACTCTCGAAGTGTGTGACGATACGCGCGATTTTCGTCGACCGCAATGGACTGGCGTCAACATGGGCTGGCGTCGACGCGCCACCGTTCAGGCCATGTCTTTTCGAAGGCGACGGGCCGCTTCGGGCCGGGCGCGCGCCGCAGCGGCTCCGGCGCTTCCGGCACGCAGCGCGCCGGTATGTCAGGCACGCAGCGCGACGTGAACGATCGACTGCAGCATCCGTGCGGCGAGAAACGCGAGCGCCAGCACGTCGATCGCGGGCCCCGATACGCCGGCGACAAACGCGGCCAGCGCAACAGCGCCGTACACCGGCAAGTTCTCGACGCAGTTCATGTGCGCGCGCATCGCCCGCTGGTACCATTGCGCGCCCTGCGCGGCGTCCGCGCGCCACTCGCGAATCGTCGCGCGTCCGGCGAAGATTCGCGACCAACGGTAGACGCCGATGGTTGCGCACAGCACGCAAAGCGTCCACGCCGCGAATGCGAGCAGCACCCACATCGGAATCGTCACGGCGTTGCCTCCGTCAGTAGTACGGGAGTGGTCCCCGCGCGAGCCTGCGGGATCCTCGCGTGGCGGCGCGACGCAGCGCCGAGCGCGGCGCGCCACCCGCGAAGCGACCAGGCGTCGTGCGCGCCCAGCGCAATCTGCCGAACGCACGTACCGTCGGGAAGCACGACATCGGCGCGGCGCGCTGCGCGGTCGACTTCGAGGACACCGTGCAGACGGAGCGCGGGAGGCGGACGTACCTGTCGCACTGCTTCCCGCTGCTCGACGCGGCCGGCGAGCCGTACGCGGTGGGTGGCATCGCGACCGACATCACCGAGCGCCGCCGCAGCGAGGAAGCGCTGCGCGCC
>JAICXH010000017.1 GCA_025981645.1 Burkholderiales bacterium | reverse complement strand
GAGATGGTGATGCCGGGGGACAACATCGGGATGACGGTGACGCTGATTGCGCCGATTGCGATGGAGGAGGGGCTGCGCTTTGCGATCCGCGAGGGCGGACGCACGGTCGGCGCCGGCGTCGTCGCCAAGGTGATCGAGTAGACCATGCAAAACCAGAGAATCCGCATTCGCCTGAAGGCGTTCGATTACAAGCTGATCGATCAGTCGGCGCAGGAAATCGTCGACACGGCGAAGCGCTCGGGTGCGGTCGTCAGGGGCCCGGTGCCGCTGCCGACGCGGATCGAGCGATACGACGTGCTGCGCTCGCCCCACGTCAACAAGACGTCGCGCGACCAGTTCGAGATCCGCACGCACCTGCGCCTGATGGACATCATCGATCCGACCGACAAGACGGTCGATCAGCTGATGAAGCTCGACCTCCCCGCCGGGGTCGACGTCGAAATCAAGCTGCAATGAGGCGGGAGCGGCGATAGCGGATCGATTCCGCAGCCGGCCAATTGAAGCCGGCACCGCAGCGATGCGGTCAACACGAAGAGAGAGAACGACATGAGTTTGGGACTGGTAGGCCGCAAGATCGGCATGACGCGGGTCTTCGCCGACGATGGAAGCAGCGTTCCGGTGACGGTGCTCGACGTCGCGAACAACCGCGTCACGCAGGTGAAGACCCCCGAATCCGACGGCTACGCCGCGGTTCAGGTCACCTGGGGAAAACGGCGCGCCTCGCGCGTCTCGAAGCCGCAGGCGGGTCATCTCGCGAAGGCGGGCGTCGAGGGCGGGCAGGTGCTGCGGGAGTTCCGCGTTGCCGCCGACGCGCTCGCGGGGTTCAAGGCGGGCGACGTACTCGGCGTGGACACGTTTGCCGTCGGGCAGCTCGTCGACGTCACCGGCACCACCAAGGGCCGCGGCTTCACCGGCACGATCGTGCGCCACAATTTCAGCTCGAACCGCGCGTCGCACGGCAACTCGCGCTCGCACAACACGCCGGGCTCGATCTCGATGGCCCAGGATCCCGGCCGCGTGTTCCCGGGCAAGCGGATGGCGGGGCAGTACGGCAACGTGACCCGTACCGTGCAGACACTGAAGATCGTGCGGGTCGACGCCGAGCGCGGCCTCCTGCTCGTGCGCGGTGCGGTGCCCGGCGCTGACGGCGGACACATCGTCGTGCGGCCGTCGGCGAAGACGCCGGCGACGAAGGGGGCGTGACGATGGATCTCCGACTGATCGACGACCAGGGCAAGCCATCCGCGACTTGCGCGGCGTCCGACACCCTGTTCGCGCGCGCCTACAACGAGCCGCTGATTCACCAGGTGGTGACCGCGTACCAGGCGAACGCGCGCTCGGGCACGCGCGCGCAGAAGGGGCGCGGCGAGATCAACAAGTCGCACCGCAAGCCGTGGCAGCAGAAGGGCAGCGGCCGCGCGCGCGCCGGGCAGGCGAACAGCCCGCTGTGGCGCGGCGGCGGCAAGATCTTCCCGAGCTCGCCCGACGAGAACTTCTCGCAGAAGGTCAACCGCAAGATGTATCGCGCCGGGATCGCGTCGATTCTGTCGCAACTCGTCCGTGAGGAACGCCTCGCAGTGATCGAGTCGTTTGCGCTCGACGGCCCGAAGACGAAGACGTTCGCGCACAAGATCCGTGGCTACGGCCTCGCGGGCACCGTACTGGTCGTGACCGAGAAGCTCGACGAGAACTTGTTCCTGTCGTCGCGCAACCTCCCCGACGTGCTGGTGCTGGAGGCGCGCGAGGTCGATCCGGTGAGCCTTGTCCGCTTCAACCACGTGCTGCTGACACGCGGCGCGGTGGCGCAATTCGAGGAGATGCTGGGATGAACGCCGCGGTGAAGTACAACTCCGAACGGCTGATGACCGTGCTGCTGGCGCCGGTGGTGTCCGAGAAGGCAACGTTCATCGCCGACAAGCACGAGCAGGTGATCTTCCGCGTGCTGCAGGATGCGACCAAGCCCGAGGTGAAGGCCGCGGTCGAGCTGATGTTCAAGGTCGAGGTCGAGTCCGTGCAGATCGCCAACGTAGGTGGCAAGGAGAAGCGCTTCGGGCGTTTCATGGGACGGCGTCGGAACTGGAAGAAGGCGTACGTGTGCCTGAAGCCGGGCCAGCAGATCAACTTCGCGGCGGAGGCCTGAGATGGCGCTCGTCAAGGTCAAGCCCACGTCGAACGGCCGCAGGTCGCTCGTCAAGGTCGTCAACCACACCCTGCACAAGGGACCACCGGTCGCGTCGCTCACCGAGAGCACGACGCGCGGCTCCGGGCGCAACAACCACGGCCACATCACGACGCGGCACAAGGGCGGCGGGCACAAGCGCCACTACCGGGTGGTCGATTTCAGGCGCAACAAGGACGGCATCGCGGCGAAGGTCGAGCGGCTCGAATACGATCCCAATCGCAGCGCGAACCTCGCGCTGCTGCTCTATGCGGACGGCGAGCGGCGCTACATCATCGCCCCTCGCGGTGTCGCCGCGGGCGTGCAGCTGATGTCGGGCAGCGACGCGGCGATCCGGCCCGGCAACACGCTGCCGCTGCGCAACATCCCGGTCGGCACGACGATCCACTGCATCGAGATGCAACCCGGCAAGGGTGCGCAGCTCGCGCGGTCGGCGGGCGCCGGTGTGCAGTTGCTCGCGCGCGAAGGCGCCTACGCGCAGGTCCGCCTGCGCTCGGGCGAGATTCGCAAGGTGCACGTCGATTGCCGCGCGACGATCGGCGAGGTCGGCAACGAGGAGCACAGCCTGCGCTCGATCGGCAAGGCGGGTGCCAACCGCTGGCGCGGCAAGCGCCCGACGGTGCGCGGCATCGCGATGAACCCGGTCGACCACCCGATGGGCGGGCGCACCAACGGCGGCGGCGGCCGCCATCACCCGATGTCGCCGTGGGGCACGCCGGCGAAGGGATACAAGACGCGTCGCAACAAGCGGACCGACGTGATGATCGTGCGCCGCCGTCACGCGACCAAGGGATAACCGGACATGGCACGTTCAATCAGGAAGGGCCCGTTCGTCGACGACCATCTGCTGAAGAAGGTCGATGTGGCGCGCGCGGTCAACGACAAGAAGCCGATCAGGACCTGGTCGCGCCGTTCGACGATCACGCCGGAGTTCGTCGGCCTCACCATCGCCGTGCACAACGGCAAGCAGCACATTCCGGTCTACGTGTCGGAGAACATGGTCGGGCACAAGCTCGGCGAATTCGCGCTGACGCGCACCTTCAAGGGCCATTCTTCGGACAGGAAGGTCGCGGCGCCGGCAGCGCCCCCCCGGCGCAAGTGAGGATCTGATGGAAACCACTGCTACGTTGCGCGGCGTCCGCCTGTCGGCCCAGAAGGGCCGGCTCGTCGCCGACCAGATCCGCGGCTTGCCCGTGGACAGGGCGCTCGACCTGCTCGCGTTCAGCCCGAAGAAGGGCGCGCGCATTCTGAAGAAGGTGCTCGAGTCGGCGATCGCCAACGCCGAGCACAACGAGGGGGCCGACGTCGACGAGCTCAGGGTCACGACGATCTACGTCGACAAGGCCGATACGCTGCGCCGCTTCACCGCGCGAGCCAAGGGGCGCGGCAACACGATCGGCAAGCAGACCTGCCACATCCGCATCGCCGTCGGCGACGGGAAACGGGAATAGCCATGGGACAGAAGATTCATCCGATCGGGTTCCGCCTCGCGGTCAACCGGAACTGGACGTCGCGCTGGTTTGCCAACACCAAGCACTTCGCGCCGACGCTTGCCGAGGATCTCAAGGTTCGTGAATACCTGAAGAAGAAGCTCGCGCACGCGTCGGTCGCCAAGGTGACGATCGAGCGGCCGGCGAAGAACGCGCGGATCACCGTGTACAGCGCCCGCCCCGGCGTGGTGATCGGCAAGAAGGGCGAGGACATCGAGACGCTGCGTGCCGACCTGCGCCGGATGATGGGCACCGACGTCGGCCTGTCGATCGAGGAGATCAGAAAGCCCGAGATCGATGCGCAGCTCGTCGCCGACTCGATTGCGCAGCAGCTCGAGAAGCGGATCATGTTCCGCCGCGCGATGAAGCGCGCGATACAGAACGCGATGCGCCTCGGCGCGCAGGGTATAAAAGTGATGAGCTCGGGGCGGCTGAACGGCGTCGAGATCGCGCGCCGCGAGTGGTACCGCGAAGGGCGCGTGCCGCTGCACACGCTGCGCGCCGACATCGAATACGGGTTCGCCGAGGCGCGCACGACGTACGGCGTCATCGGCGTCAAGGTGTGGGTGTTCAAGGGCGAGATCATGGCGCACAACGCCGAGCCGGCGCAGGCCCCGGCGCCCGCCCCGGCACCGGCGCGTCCGCGACGCCAGACCCCGGCTGTCGCGGGAGCGGCCGCAGGACCAGGAGCGAAGAATGCTGCAGCCAGCCAGGCGTAAGTACCGCAAGGAGCAGAAGGGTCGCAACAAGGGCGTTGCGACCGTCGGCAACAAGGTGAGCTTCGGCGAATACGGGCTGAAGGCGACCGCCCGCGGCCGTCTCACCGCGCGCCAGATCGAGGCGGCGCGCCGCGCGATGACCCGTCACATCAAGCGCGGCGGCCGGATCTGGATCCGCATCTTCCCCGACAAGCCGGTGTCGAAGAAGCCGGCCGAGGTCCGCATGGGCAACGGCAAGGGAAATCCCGAGTACTGGGTCGCCGAGATCACGCCGGGCAAGGTGCTCTACGAGATGGACGGCGTCGAGGAGGCGCTTGCGCGCGAGGCGTTCGCGCTCGCCGCCGCCAAACTGCCGCTCGCCACGACGTTCGTCCACCGTTTGGTGGGCGGCTGACGGAGAACGCGATGAAACGGACCGAAGCCAGGAAGGCGCTTGCCGGGAAGTCGGCCACCGAGCTGCAGACCGAGCTGGAGGCGCTCTTGAAGGAGCAGTTCGGCCTGCGCATGCAGGTGGCGACGCAGCAGATCACCAACACCGCCAAGCTGAAGGACGTGCGCCGTGGCATCGCCCGCGTACGCACGCTGCTGGCGCAGCAGAAGGCCGCGGCGGCGAAGCCGGCGGCGGCCGAACGAGGAGCCCGCGCATGAGCGCAGAACAGAACGGGACCGCTGGCGGCGCGACCGCGCCCGCGGCAACGGCGCACACGGTGACCGGCCGCGTGGTGAGCGACCGCATGGACAAGACGATCACCGTGCTGGTCGAGCGGCGCGTCAAGCATGCGCTGTACGGCAAGGTGGTCACGCGCTCGAACCGCTACCACGCGCACGACGAGGCGAATGCCTGCAAGGCCGGCGATCTCGTCGAGATCGAGGCGACGCGCAAGCTTTCGAAGCTGAAGGCGTGGAAACTCGTCCGCGTCGTCGAGAAGGCGCGCGAGGTCTGAAACGGGAGCCGCGGGCGGCCCTGCCCGCTGGCTTGCAGGAGAAGGGCGAAGCTGTCATAATTTCAGTTTTCCCGCTGTTCCGCCCGCCGATGGGGCGGTTGCAGCGTTCCCAGCCGGATGCGCGGCGGATGCGCACCCGCGACGGGGTCCAAAACTGGCCGTCGGCCGTGGTTGGCCGGTCCCGGGCCGTACCGGCCACGGGGTCCGTGGGCGGATCAAGTTGGAGAAGTCGTCATGATTCAAATGCAGACGGTGCTCGACGTCGCCGACAACACGGGCGCGCGCGCGGTCATGTGCATCAAGGTGCTCGGCGGCAGCAAGCGCCGCTATGCGCATATCGGCGACGTGATCAAGGTTTCGGTGAAGGATGCCGCGCCGCGCGGCCGGGTCAAGAAGGGCGAGATCTACAACGCGGTGGTCGTGCGCACGCGGCAGGGTGTGCGGCGCGATGACGGTGCGCGCGTCCGCTTCGACAGCAACGCTGCGGTGCTGCTGAACAACAAGCTCGAGCCGATCGGCACGCGGATCTTCGTACCGGTCACGCGCGAACTGCGCAACGAGCGGTTCATGAAGATCGTGTCGCTGGCGCCGGAAGTGCTCTAGGCCCCGGCGAGCGAGGTTTGCGAGAGAGAGCCATGCGCAAGATCAGGACAGGCGACCAGGTGGTGGTCATCGCCGGGCGCGACAAGGGCAAGCGCGGCGACGTGTCGAAGGTCGTCGACGCGACGCACCTCGTCGTCAACGGCGTCAATCAGGTGCGCCGTCACACGAAGCCCAATCCGATGAAGAACCAGCCGGGCGGGATCGTCACCGTCGAGGCGCCGATCGCGGTGTCCAACATCGCGATCTGGAACCCGGTCACCCGCAAGGCGGACCGAATCGGTTTTCGCATTCTCGACGACGGCCGCAAGGTCCGCTTCTACAAGTCCAACGGCGAGCAGATCAATGGCTGACGACAAACGCGCCGAGACCAAGGCACCGAGGGGCGAGGCGAAAGGCGCCAAGCCCGCCGCGAAGGCGGCGAAGGTGGAGAAGAAGGCCGGCAAGGGCGACAGCAAGGGCACCCCGGCGGCCGAGATCGCGCACGACGCCGAGCAGCCGCACGCCCCGGCGCGGCTGCGCGAGTTCTACCGCAGCGAGGTCGTTCCGGCGCTGACGCGCGAGTTCGGCTACGCGTCGGCGATGCAGGTGCCGCAGATCACCAAGATCGTGCTCAACATGGGTGTCGGCGAAGCCACCGCGGATCGGAAAATCCTCGACAACGCCGTCGCCGACATGACGCGCATTGCCGGCCAGAAGCCGGTGGTCACGAAGGCGCGCAAGGCGATCGCCGGCTTCAAGATCCGCGAGGGCTACCCGATCGGCTGCATGGTGACGCTGCGCCACGAGCGCATGTACGAATTTCTCGACCGCCTCGTCACCGTGGCGCTGCCGCGGGTGCGCGACTTCCGCGGCGTGTCGGGACGCGGCTTCGACGGCCGCGGCAACTACAACATGGGTGTCACGGAGCAGAGCATCTTTCCCGAGATCGAGTACGACAAGATCGACGCGACACGGGGCATGAACATCACGATCGCGACAACCGCGAAGACCGACGCGGAGGCCAGGGCGCTGCTCGCCGCGTTCAGGTTTCCATTCCGGAACTGAGGGATTACCGCATGTCGAAACTGGCACTGATCAACCGCCAACACAAGCGCGAGAAGCTCGTCGCGAAGTACGCGAAGAGGCGTGCCGCGCTGGTGGCGATCATGGACGACTCGCGCGCCTCCGACGAGGACCGCTATGCCGCGCGGCTCAAGCTGCAGACGCTGCCGCGCAACGCCAATCCGACGCGCCTGCGCAACCGCTGTGCCATTACCGGCCGGCCGCGCGGCGTATTCAGCAAGTTCGGTCTCGGGCGCAACAAGCTGCGCGAGTACGCGATGCGCGGCGAGATTCCCGGCATCGTGAAGGCAAGCTGGTAGAGGCGAGGTGACACGATGAGCATGACTGATCCCATCGCCGACATGCTGACGCGCATTCGCAACGCGCAGATGATCGAGCACGCCACGGTGACGATGCCGTCGTCGAAGGTGAAGATTGCGATCGCCCGCGTACTGAAGGACGAGGGGTACATCGATGGCTTCAAGACGTCGGGCGACGATACGCCGCGGCCGCAGCTCGAGATCGCGCTGCGCTACTACGCGGGACGTCCGGTGATCGAAAAGATCGAGCGGGTGTCGAAGCCGGGGCTACGCATCTACCGGGGCAAGGACGACATCCCGCGCGTGATGAACGGGCTCGGCATCGCCATCGTATCGACGTCGCAGGGCGTGATGACCGATCGCAAGGCACGCGCCAGCGGTGTCGGCGGCGAAGTGCTCTGCGTCGTCGCCTGAGCGGGGGGGAGCGGATGTCGCGCATCGGCAACAACCCGGTCAAGCTTCCGCCCAAGGTCGAGGTCACGCTCGCCGGCGGGGACATCTCGGTCAAGGGACCGCTCGGCACCGTGTCGCGGACCTTCGGGCCCGAGGTCACGATCGAGCGGGAAGGCGACACACTGATCTTCAAGGCCGCGGGCGAGGACGCCGGCGCAATGCACGGCACGGTGCGCGCGCTGGTCGCGAACATGGTCACCGGCGTCACCCGGGGCTTCGAAAAGAAGCTCACGCTGGTCGGCGTCGGCTACCGTGCGCAGGCCTCGGGCGACCGGGTGAACCTTTCGCTCGGCTTCTCGCACCCGGTCGTGCAGGTGATGCCGAAAGGGGTCAAGGTCGAGACGCCGCAGCAGACCGAGATCGTCGTGAAGGGTGTCGACAAGCAGCAGGTCGGACAGGCGGCGGCGGAGATCCGCGCGTGGCGGCCGCCCGAGCCGTACAAGGGCAAGGGTGTGCGCTACGCCGATGAGCGCGTGGTGATCAAGGAAACCAAGAAGAAGTAGCCGGAGCGAGTGACGATGAACAAGAAGGAAGCGCGATCGCGCCGAGCCCGACGGACCCGGGTGCGGATCGCCCTGCAGCGCGCAACCCGCCTCGTCGTTGGGCGGTCGAACTGCCATATCTACGCGCAGATCATCGATCCCGCCGGCGACCGCGTGCTGGCGAGCGCGTCGACGCTCGAGGCCGCGGTGCGCCATGACGTGAAGAACGGCGGCAACAAGGCAGCCGCGGCAGTCGTCGGCGCGCGCATCGCCGAACGGGCGCGCTCGCTGGGCATCGAAACGGTGGCGTTCGACCGCGCAGGCTTCCGCTTTCACGGCCGCGTCAAGGCGCTGGCCGATGCGGCCCGCGAGGGCGGACTCAAGTTCTGACGAAGGATTCCCGAAGGCTCACGATGGCACAGCAACGATCCAACCCGCGCCAGCCGCAGCAGCAGGACGACCGCGGCGACGGCCTGCGCGAGAAGATGATCTCGATCAACCGCGTCACCAAGGTGGTGAAGGGCGGGCGCATCCTGGGCTTCGCCGCACTGACCGTGGTCGGCGACGGCGACGGCCGCGTCGGCATGGGCAAGGGCAAGGCGAAGGAAGTGCCCGTCGCCGTGCAAAAGGCGATGGAGCAGGCGCGCCGCAACATGATCAAGGTGCGTCTGAAGAAGGGAACGCTGCACCACGCCGTCGAAGGCCGGCACGGCTCGACGCGCGTGCACATGCAGCCGGCTTCCGACGGTACCGGAGTCATCGCCGGCGGTGCAATGCGCGCGGTGTTCGACGTCGTTGGCGTCACCAACATCCTCGCCAAGTGCCACGGCCCGACGAATCCGTACAACGTCGTGCGGGCAACGCTGAATGGTCTCGAGGCCATTCACGCGCCGGCCGACATTGCCGCCAAGCGCGGCAAGACGGTCGAAGAGATCCTGGAGGCGTGATGGCTGCGGCGAACGGGAAGCTCAGGGTCACGCTCGTCAAGGGCACCAACTCGTGCCGCGCCGACCACCGGCAGACGGTGCGCGGACTCGGATTGAAGCGGATCAGTCAGACGGTGGAACTCGTCGATACCCCTGCGATCCGCGGCATGGTCGACAAGGTGAGCTACCTCGTCAAGGTGGCGGACGGTTAAGCGAGGCGGAGCGAGCGATGCGACTCAACACGATCAAGCCGGCGGCGGGGAGCAACACGTCACGGCGCCGCGTCGGCCGCGGAATCGGCTCGGGGCTCGGCAAGACCGCGGGCCGCGGCCACAAGGGCCAGAAGGCGCGCTCGGGCGGCTTCCACAAGGTCGGCTTCGAAGGCGGACAGATGCCGCTGCAGCGTCGGCTGCCGAAGCGCGGCTTCGTGTCGCGCTCGCGCAATGACACCGCCGAGGTGCGTCTGTCGGACCTCGACAAGCTGCCGATCACCGACATCGATCTCATTGCACTGAAGGCAGCCGGAGTGGTTCCCGAGTCGGCGAAGGCCGCCAAGGTGATCCGCACCGGCAAGCTCGCGAAGGCGGTGAAGCTCACCGGCATCGCGGCGACGGCCGGCGCCAAGGCGGCGATCGAAGCAGCCGGCGGCAGCCTCGGCTGACGCGCACACACGAGCGGCACAACGACACGTGGCGAATCCGACCAACCCGGCCCTGAAGCGCGGAACCAAGTACGGCGACCTGAAGCGCCGGCTGTGGTTCCTGCTGGGCGCGATGGTCGTCTACCGGATCGGCACGCACATCCCGGTACCGGGAATCAACGCGCAGGCGCTCGACGAACTGTTCCGCGGCCAGCAGGGCGGGCTGCTCGGGCTCCTCAACGTGTTCTCGGGTGGCGCGCTGTCGCGCTTCTCGATCTTCGCGCTCGGCATCATGCCGTACATCTCGGCGTCGATCATCATGCAGCTCCTGACGACGATGGTGCCGTCGCTCGAGGCGCTGAAGAAGGAGGGCCAGTCGGGGCAGCGCAAGATCACCCAGTACACGCGCTACTCGACCGTGTTCCTGTCGTTCTTCCAGGCGATCGCGATCTCGCGGGCGCTCGAGTCGCAGCCGAACCTCGTGGTCAATCCGGGCACGTCGTTCCTGCTGGTGTCGGCGATCACGCTGGTCACCGGAACGATGTTCCTGATGTGGCTCGGCGAGCAGATTACCGAACGCGGCCTCGGCAACGGCATCTCGCTCATCATCTTCGCCGGGATCGCTGCCGGCCTGCCGCGCGCGATCGGACAGACGCTCGAGCAGGGGCGCACCGGAGCCTATTCGTGGCTGCTGATCATCGGCATCGCGGCGCTCGTCGTCGTGGTGACCGCGTTCGTCGTGTTCATGGAGCGTGCGCTGCGCAAGATCCTCGTCAACTACGCGAAGCGTCAGGTTGGCAACAAGGTCTACCAGGGACAGAGCTCGCACCTGCCGCTCAAGATCAACATGTCGGGGGTGATCCCGCCGATCTTCGCGTCGTCGATCATCCTGTTCCCGGCGACCATCGTGCAGTGGGCGGGCACCGGCGAGAACTGGTACTGGCTGCGCGACATCGCCGACAAGCTCGCCCCCGGGCAGCCGATCCACGAGATCCTCTACGCGGCGGCGATCATCTTCTTCTGCTTCTTCTACACGGCGCTGCAGTACAACCCGAAGGAGACTGCCGACAACCTGAAGAAGAGCGGAGCCTTCATTCCCGGCTACCGCCCGGGAGAGCAGACGGCGAAGTACCTGGAGAAGATCACGCTGCGGCTCACGCTTATCGGGTCGCTCTACCTCGTCGTCGTGTGCTTCGTCCCGAACTTCCTGATCGCGTGGAAGAACGTGCCGTTCTACTTCGGCGGGACGTCGCTGCTGATCATCGTCGTCGTGACGATGGACTTCATGACCCAGGTGCAGGCGTACATGATGTCGCAACAGTACGAGAGCCTGCTGCGAAAGGCCAATTTCAAGGGCGGGGTGCCGACGCGCTGATGGCGAAGGAAGAGACGATTGCGATGCAGGGCGAGGTCGCCGAGATGCTGCCCAATGCGACCTTCCGCGTGAAGCTCGAGAACGGTCACGTGGTCCTCGCGCACATCTCGGGAAAGATGCGCATGCACTACATCAAGATCCTCCCGGGCGACAAGGTCACCGTCGAGCTCACGCCCTACGACCTCTCGCGGGCACGGATCACGTTCAGGGCGAAGTAGGCGAGGGTCGAGGAGCACAAACGATGAAAGTTCTGGCATCCGTGAAGAAGATCTGCCGCAACTGCAAGATCATCCGCCGCAACCGCGTCGTGCGGGTGATCTGCACCGATCCGCGGCACAAGCAACGGCAGGGTTGACCATGGCTCGCATTGCAGGCGTAAACATTCCGAACCACCAGCACGCGGAGATCGCGCTGACCGCGATCTACGGCATCGGCCGTCCGCGCGCGAAGGCGATCTGCGCCGCCGCCGGCGTTCCCGGCAGCGCCAAGATCAAGGACCTCACCGACACGCAGATCGACCGACTGCGCGAGCACATCGTGAAGTTCACCGTCGAGGGCGATCTGCGGCGCGAGGTCATGATGAGCATCAAGCGGCTGATGGATCTCGGCTGCTATCGCGGCGTGCGCCATCGCAAGGGCCTCCCGGTGCGCGGACAGCGTACGCGCACCAATGCCCGCACGCGCAAGGGCCCGAAGAAGGGCAAGCAGGTCGCGCTCAACCGGCCGTCGCTCTCGAAGACCTAAGGGACAGGAACACGAATGGCACAGCAACCGTCGCAGAAGGCCGCAGCGGCACGCACGCGCAAGAAGGTCCGCAAGAGCGTCGCGGAGGGCATCGCGCACATCCACGCGTCCTTCAACAACACGATCATCACGATCACCGATCGCCAGGGCAACACGCTGTCGTGGGCGACCTCGGGCGGCGCCGGCTTCAAGGGCTCACGCAAGTCGACCCCCTTCGCCGCGCAGATGGCTGCCGAGTCGGCCGGGCGCGCTGCGCAGGAATGCGGCGTCAAGAACCTCGAAGTGCGGATCAAGGGCCCCGGACCCGGCCGCGAATCCGCGGTGCGGGCGTTGAACGCGCTCGGACTCAAGATCGGCAGCATCTCGGACGTGACGCCGGTCCCGCACAACGGCTGCCGTCCGCCGAAGCGACGCAGGATCTAACCGACACCGGATACCGATACAAGATGGCTCGATACACAGGACCCAGTTGCAAGCTCGCGCGCCGGGAGGGGACCGACCTCTTCCTGAAGAGCGCGCGCCGATCGCTCGACTCGAAGTGCAAGCTCGACGCGCGCCCCGGCCAGCACGGCGTGAAGTCCGGCTCGCGCACATCGGATTACGGCCACCAGTTGCGCGAGAAGCAGAAGCTGCGGCGCATCTACGGCGTGCTCGAGCGCCAGTTCCGGCGCTATTTCGCCGAGGCGACCAAGGGCAAGAGCTCGACCGGCACCAACCTGCTGCAGATTCTCGAGTCGCGGCTCGACAACGTTGTCTACCGGATGGGACTGGGGTCGACGCGCGCCGAGGCGCGCCAGCTCGTGTCGCACCGGGCGATCATGGTGAACGGCAAGGTCCTCAACGTGCCGTCGGCGCTGCTGCGCGCCGGCGACGTCGTCGCGGCCACCGACAGGGCGAGAGGGCAGCTCCGCATCCAGGACGCGCTGCAGCTTGCCGAGAAGGTCGGCTTCCCGTCCTGGGTCTCGGTGGACCCGAAGAAGATGACGGGGACGTTCAAGGGTGCGCCCGATCGCGCCGAGTTCGGGCAGGACATCAACGAAAGCCTGGTCGTCGAGCTCTATTCGAAGTGACGAGCGGGCGCGCTCGCAGCAGTGCGCGCCCGAATGATCTTTCCGGTTTCTTTCAGGATTCGCCATAAGGGTTCCGCATGCAGAGCAATGTCCTCTTGAAGCCGCGCATCATCGACGTGCAGAGCATGTCGCCGTTCCACGCCAAGGTCGTAATGGAGCCGTTCGAGCGCGGGTATGGGCACACGCTCGGCAACGCGCTGCGACGGGTGCTGCTGTCGTCGATGCCCGGCTACGCGCCGACCGAGGTCAGGATCACCGGCGTGCTGCACGAGTATTCGGCGCTCGACGGCGTGCAGGAGGACGTCGTCGACGTGCTCCTCAACCTGAAGGGCGTCGTGCTGAAGCTGCACAACCGCGACCACGTCATGCTGAAGCTCGCGAAGAGCGGCGAAGGCGCGGTGACGGCGGCCGACATCGAGCCCAACCACGACGTCGAGATCATCAATCCCGAGCACGTCATCGCGCATCTCACTGCCGGTGGCAAGATCGAGATGGAGATCAAGGTCGAAAAGGGTCGCGGCTATCAGCCGGCGACTGCACGCGTGAAGCCGGAAGGTGGCCGGACCATCGGCAGCATCCTCCTCGACGCGTCGTTCTCGCCGGTGCGGCGGGTGAGCTACGCGGTCGAATCGGCGCGCGTCGAACAGCGCACCGACCTCGACAAGCTGGTCCTCGACATCGAGACGAACGGCGTCGTCGAGCCCGAGCAGGCGGTCCGCTATGCAGCCGGTGTGCTCGTCGACCAGCTGTCCGTGTTCGCCGACCTCGAGGGTACCGACCAGCCTGCGTCGGAGCGCGCATCGCCGCAGGTCGACCCGGTGCTGCTGCGTCCGGTCGACGACCTCGAGCTCACCGTGCGCTCGGCGAACTGCCTGAAGGCCGAGAACATCTATTACATCGGCGACCTCATTCAGCGCACCGAGACCGAGCTTTTGAAGACGCCGAACCTCGGGCGCAAATCGCTGAACGAGATCAAGGAGGTCCTCGCCTCGCGCGGTCTCTCGCTCGGCATGAAGCTCGAGAACTGGCCGCCGGCCGGCCTCGATCGCCCGTAGCCCGCTGCGGGCGTCATCCGCGCCATCACAAGGACAAGGGTCATGCGGCACCGACACGGACTACGCAAGCTGAATCGCACCAGCGCGCATCGCCTCGCGATGTTGCGCAACATGACCAATTCGCTGCTCACCCACGAAGCGATCCGGACGACGCTGCCCAAGGCCAAGGAGCTTCGCCGCGTCGCCGAGCCGCTGATCACGCTGGGCAAGACGCCGACGCTCGCCAATCGCAGGCTTGCCTTCGCCAGGCTGCGCGACCGCAGCGTGGTGACCAAGCTCTTCGACGACCTCGGCCCGCGCTACAAGGCGCGTCCGGGAGGTTACCTGCGCATTCTGAAGTTCGGCTTCCGACCGGGCGACACCGCACCGATGGCGCTGGTCGAGCTGATCGACCGGCCGCAGCCGACTGCCGGGGAGGCCGCGCAGTCCGGCTGACACACGGAGCGGGATGCGTGTAGCATCCGGCTCCATGTCCGAGCGGGTACTGGTCACCGGCGGGACCGGCTTCGTCGGCTCGCACGTCGTCGTCGAATTGGCGCGGAACGGCTACAAGCCGGTCGTGCTCGACAATTTCGCCAACAGCACCCCGGCGATCCGCTCGCGCCTCGAAGCGGTCGCCGGCACGCCGGTGCCGTTCGTACGCAGCGACATCCGCGATACGGCGGCGTTGCGTGCCGCATTCCACGACTATCCGATCGCTGCCGTCGTCCATTGCGCCGGGTTGAAGAGCGTGTCCGAGTCGGAGGCGCGGCCGCTTGCCTACTACGACGTCAATGTCGGCGGCACGCTGTCGCTGGTCGAGGTGATGGGCGAGGCCGGCGTTGCGACGCTCGTATTCTCGTCGTCGGCGAGCGTGTACGGCGACGAGTCGGGCGCCGCCGAGGATGCGCCGACGATGCCGCGCAGCGTGCACGGACGCACGCGCCTCGCCGTCGAGGTGTTCCTGCGTGACCTTGCCGCTGCCAATGCGAACTGGCGGATCGCCATCCTGCGCGGTTTCAATTCGGCAGGCGCGCATCCGTCCGGGATGATGGGCGAAGCGCCTCGCGGTGGCGCGTCGCACCTCGTCACGCGCCTTGCCCGCGTGGCGGCCGGCGAATCGTCCGAGCTCGCGATCTGCGGCGACGACTGGGACACACCGGACGGAACCGCGCAGCGCGACTACGTCCACGTCGCCGACGTCGCCGATGGATTCCATCGCGCGCTGAAGCATCTCGCCACCCATACCGGCGTCGCGACGTTCAACCTCGGCTCCGGCGTGCCGAGCTCGGTGCTGCAGGTCATTGCCGCCTTTGAGCGAGCCTGCGGACGGCCGATCGCGCGCGTGGTCGGACCCGTGCGCCGCGGCGACGTCGCGACGAGTCGCGCCGAGACTTCCCGCGCCGCGTCGGTGCTCGGCTGGAGCGCGACACGGGACCTCGAAGCCATCTGCGCCGACGCGTGGCGCTGGCAGAAGAACGGCGGGCACTACTGACGCAGATCGCGTCCGTTGCCCGATGCCACCCGAAATCGACCTGTTGCCGCGTCGCGTCCGGCTCGCCACGATGCGCGCCGGCGTCACGCGCTGTGCCGGGCGCGTACTGGGCCTTAGCGGCCGCGAGTCTGCCGGAGCGGCACGATGATCCGCGTCTACGTCGCACGGCAGCGCTTCGACGCCTATCTCGTTGCCGATCGCCTCAACCAGGCGGGCATCCGCGCGCACGTGTTCAACGAGCATATGTCGAGCATCGTCGGCGACATTCCTCCGGACGTCGCGCAGCCTCAGGTGTGGATCGCCGACGACGCCGACGCGTCGCGGGCACGTGCGCTGTTGCAGGAGATGGAGCGCGACGCGAGGCAGACGACGCCGCGCTGGTGCCGCGCCTGCGGCGAGTCGTCGCCAGGCAGCTTCGACCTCTGCTGGAACTGCGGGACGGCGCTTACCTGATCGATGCCGTTTGCGCGGCGACGCCTGCGCTGTGCGCGAGTGCCGTGCCGTAGCTCAGGTAGTAGCCGCCGTAATAGATGGCGATGAAGAATGCCAACGCCGTGGCGAATGCCGCAGTGTGCGCCGCCCCCGTCGCGAGCGGGCGTCCGCGTGCGCCGAGCCGCAGGCCCACTGGATTGTTGCCGAAAATCAGCATCACCATCACGACGATGATCAGCAGGTGCCCGACGGCATCGACGGTACCGAACGGGACGATCGCGGACACGAACATCGCGAGCAGCACCAGCGCTGCCGCACGCGCGGACAGAAGGCCGGTGATCAGCAGCCAGGCCGCGCAGAACTCGACGAATCCCGCCGCGACCATGTAGAACTCGGGGTTGAACCCGAAGGTCATGCCGGGCCGCTGCGAAAGCAGCATGAAGCTCCACTCTGGAAATGCCCATTTCTCGATCGATGCCCACAGCAGCGTCACGCCTGCGCTGATGCGCAGGATGTCGTGCGCGAGCAGGTTGCGCCGTCCGGCGAACCAGCCGTCGATGATCAGGTAGACGGCGATCCCCACGAAGATCGGGTAGTCGAGCATGTGGTAGAGCCCGTAGCCCGCCACTCCGTAGAAGTACAGAAACACGATCCCGAGCCCGGTCAGCGGTGCGGTCCGCCGCGTCAGCGCGAAGAGCGCGAGCGCGAGTTGCAGCCAGCAGATCCATGCGCGCGGCGTGTGCAGCTCCGGGGTGAGGATCATGACCTGTCCGGCGCATCCGAACGCGAACGCCGCGGTGAGGAAAAGAGCGACGCCGAGGCGCAGCCCGAGCGGGAACCACCGCGCCGCACGCGCGGAAAGCTCGCGCATCTGCCGCTGCACCGCGAAGTCGCGTTCGCAGAGCCATCGATCCGTCGCCGCGACGACGAACATCAGCACCAGCACGGCGAGCCCGAGGCCGATGAAGTATTCGCTCGTCACGACGCGCTCGATGGGGCGCGGCGGGTCGAGCAGGTTGTACTTCACAAACCACTTGACGTGTGCTTCGGCAACGGCGGGCAACAATGCGGCCGCGACGCATGCGAGCGCGCGCCAGCGTCCGCGGGTTCCTCGACGACACGTCGTACCGCGCTGCATCGCAGAGGCGCCCACCCGCGATGAATTCCGCTTCACCGATCTTCCCCCTGAAGGATTCGTCGTCGTCGCCGGGATCGACCCGGCACGCCCGGGAGCTTCGGACCCGGAGCTTCGAAGACCCGCGTGCGCGAACGCGCCTCGCGGAGATATTGTTTATGACAATCGGTACAGTCGCGTCAAGACTTCGCGTGAAAGGACCGAGTGAACCCGTTGTATTCCGGCAACTCGGCGTCAGGACGCGACCGTTGGTCCGGCTGTCTCGTAGTCCACAAGGCTTTGGCATATCGCTTGCAGATATGTCGTGCCGACCATTCCGTTGGCATATCGATCAGACCGGATAGAAAGCCCGACCATGACGTTTCGCCAGCTCGCAGCGCTCGCCGTTGGAATCGCCCTCGGCGTCTGTGCCGGTGCCGCGGCCGCCGCGAATGCCGACGAGCCGCTGCGCCCGCTTCCGGAACGCCTCGGGCTCGATCACCGCAAGGTCGAGCTAGGAAGCCTGCTGTTCGTCGACAAGCGGCTATCGGCCGACGGCACGATCGCGTGCTCGTCGTGCCACGATTTCGCGAACGGCGGTGCCGATCCGCGGCCGCGCTCGATCGGCATCCACGGCGCGGCGAGCGCCGTCAATGCTCCCTCGGTGTTCAACAGCGGTCTCAATTTTCGCGAGCTGTGGAACGGCTCCGCCCCGTCGCTCGAGGCGTTCGTCACCGGCGTCGTGCAGAACCCGAAGGTATTCGGCTCGAAATGGAGCGACGTCGTACTCAAAATCTCGCGCGATCCCGATCTCGACGCGCGCTTCGCCGCGCTTTATGGCGATGGCGTCACGCGCGACAACATCGTCGATGCCCTCGCCACCTACACGCGCTCGCTCGTCACCCCCTCCCGCTTCGACCGCTATCTGCGCGGTGACACGCGTGCGATCACCGCGGAGGAGGCGCAGGGCTACGAGCGCTTCAAGAGCTACGGCTGCATCGCGTGCCACCAGGGCGTCAACGTTGGCGGCAACATGTATCAGAAGTTCGGCGTGATGGGTGACTACTTCCGCGACCACGGCCACGATACTCCTGCCGACCAGGGACGCTACGCGGTGACCGGACGCGACAGCGATCGCCACGTCTTCAAGGTGCCGAGCCTGCGCAACGTCGCGCTGACGGCGCCGTACTTCCACGACGGCTCGGCCCCCACGCTCGAAGCGGCGGTCGGTGTGATGTTCAGGTACCAGCTCGGCCGCACGGCACCGCCCGCCGACATGGCGCTGATTGTCCAGTTTCTGAAGACGCTGACCGGCGAGCGACAGCCGGAGCTCGCGAAGGCGGCGCCCGGGAAACCGGCGCCGAGCGCGGTCGCGTCGGCCGCGGAAGCCGCGGGAAGGAGCGCGCAATGAGCACCCGGATCACGAGGCTCGTCCCGAGCGCGGTCGCCGCGGTCGTGCTGATCGGCGTGCTCGCGGCGCTCTATGCGAAGTCGAGCGCGGTCGACGTCGAGAAGAGAAGCCGCGTCGAGGGTTACGTGAGGCAGTTGAAGCAGGTCGATGCCGAATGGAACGTCGACGTGCTGAAGTCGCGAATGGGGATCAACGCGAATTACGACCCGCTGGTAAGTCCGCTGCCGAAGCTCCGCACGCTGCGCGCGAAGCTCGCGCACGAACTCGCTGGCGTCACGGACCCCGAGATCGCTCCCGCGCTCGCGGCGGTCGGCGCAACGATAGACCACAAGACCGATCTCATCGAGCGCTTCAAGTCGGAGAACGCGATCCTGCGCAATTCACTGCGCTACGCCCCGACGGCAGTCTCCGAGCTCGACGCGAGGATAGACGCAGCGACCCGCGCGGACCCCGCGCGCGCTGCGCTTCTCAACGCCCTCGGAAACCGCGCCGACGAGACGCTGACGGGCATCTTGCGCTACAACCTGTTTCCCGACCGGTCGACGGCGGCCACGCTCGCCACCGAAGTGGCAACGCTCGTTCCGCTCGCCGCGGGGGTCGGCGACGACGTCGGCGATTCGCTCACGAATTTCGTACGCCACGCGCAAGTCATTCTCGCGCAGCGCGAGGTCGGGGATGCCGTGCTCGGCAACATCCTCGCCGCACCGATCGACGCCGATGCCGACAGGCTCGGTAGCGCGTTCGACCGCGACTTCACGGTCTCGCTCGAGAAGAGCAACCGCTACCGTCACCTGCTGCTCGCCTACGCGAGCTTGCTCCTCGCGTTGCTCGCCTATGTCGGTTACCGTCTGGTGCGGAGCTTCCGCGTCATCGCCCGCGTCAACCACGAACTGAAGGACGCCAACGAATCCCTCGAGCGCCGGGTACACCAGCGCACCGAGGAGCTGTCGCGGGCACTCGACGACCTGAAGGAGTCCGAATCGCAGCTCGTGCAGAACGAGAAGATGGCCTCGCTCGGACAGATGGTCGCGGGCGTCGCGCACGAGATCAACACGCCGCTCGCCTACGTGCGCAGCAGCCTCGAAACCGTGCAGACGCACTTCGACGGCTTCGTGCGCGAGTTCGTCGGTGCGATGACGCGGCTCGTCGACCTGATGCGCAGTCCCGAAACGCCGGACACCGAGATCTCCGATCAGTTCGAGACCGCCGTCGCGATTCGCGACCGGCTGGACGAGATTCCGGTCGCCGACGAGATCGCCAGCCTGCTGAAGGACGGAGTGCACGGCGTCGACGAGATCAGCGGCATTGTCGTCAACCTGAAGGACTTCAGCCGCCGCGACCGCAGCCAGATGTCGCGCTGCGCGATCGAGGACTGCCTCGCGAGCACGCTGCAGATCGCGAAGCCGGTGCTCGCCGGGCGCCACCTGCGCAGGCTGTTCGCGCCGACGACTCCGATCCAATGCGCGCCGTCGCGGATCAACCAGATCTTCCTCAACCTGATCACCAACGCAGCGCAGGCAACCGGCGAAGAGGGTCTGATCACGCTGGTCACGCGGATGGCGGACGCGCAGCACGTCGTCGTCGAGGTGATGGACAATGGATCGGGGATTCCCGACGACGTGCTGCCGAAGATCTTCGACCCGTTCTTCACCACCAAGTCGGTCGGCGAGGGAACGGGACTCGGCCTGTCGATCGTCTACAAGATCGTCGAGCAGCACGGCGGGAGCATTCGCGTGCATTCGCGCCCCGGCGTCGGAACCAAGTTCACCGTCGTCTTCCCCGTCGCCTCAGGGGAATCGTCCGCGCTCGACTCGCAACCCGTACCCGAAATCGATATCGCCGCGTAAAGGCGGCGCCCACGCACAACGCACGACCAGGAAATCGTCATGAGCGTACCAGAGAGACTCCCCCGAGCAGCCAGTCAGCCCGGCGCTCCATCGAGGCCGGCGACCCGGTTGCGGCCGGTCGCGCTCCGCGCCACCGCGAGGCCGGATGGCCCCGCGAATGCGGCGCGCGCCGCGGGCGAGCGCCCGAAGATCCTCTTTCTCGACGACGAGGAGCGAATCGTCAACGCGCTGGCGGCGCTGTTTCGCTACAAATATCAGGTCTTCACGGCGACCCGTGGCGCGCATGCGCTCGCGATCATGCGCCAGCACCACGTCCACGTCGTTGTCAGCGACCAGCGGATGCCCGAGATGACCGGCGTCGAGTTCCTGCGCCAGGCGAAGGCGGTGTCGCCCGATAGCGTGCGGATCCTGCTGACCGGCTTCTCGGATCTGCCGGCCATCATCGATTCGGTCAACGACGGCGAGGTGTACCGCTTCCTGAACAAGCCGTGGGGCAATCTGGAAATCCAGGCTGTGATCGCCGACGCTCTGGCGATCGGGCTCGCGCTCGAAACCGAACGTAGTGCCGCAGCGGATGCGCGGGACGTGGCACCCGGCCCGGCGGCTTCGCCGTCCGAGCAGCCGGCAGTGTTGATGCTCCACGACCAGCGCGAGTCCTTCGAGAGGCTGCGCCCGCTGCTCGACAACACGCAGCCGTTCTACTTCGCGCGCACATTCGATGAGTGTATCGAAGCGTTGCACAGCAAGACTGTCGGCGTCGTGGTGTCCGACCTGCAGGTTGGCAAGCGCGACACCGCCGAGCTCCTGAAGCTATTGAAGCAGGAGCATCCGCACATCCTTACGATCGTCGTCGCCGAAACGGCGGACGCCGACCAGGTCGTCGAGCTCATCAACCAGGCAAAGATCTTCCGCTACGTGCTCGCGCCCTACAAGCCGCAGAAGCTCAAGTTCTTTATCGACTCGGCGCTTGCGCAGCTGCAACGCTATCGGCGCTTCCCGACATTGCTGCGCGAGCAGAAAGCCGACGCTTCGAAGAGCGCACCGTCGCGTGCCGCGATATCGATACGCGAGCGCCTGCGCGCCCTGCGCAGTTTGCTGATGCCGCGCGGTGCGACGACCCGCTGACACTCCACCGGAGAACCGCCATGACGACTGACGCGTTCACGCAACCATTGCCCGGAGCCGCCCGGTCGGCCGGTCGTGCGGTCGCTCGCGTCCCGGCTGCGCACGGCGTACTGATGCTCGTCGCGATGTGTCTGTGCGCCGGGGCGGGCCTCGTCGCCGGCTCGCGGGACGGGCGAGACGCTGCGGCAGCGACCGGGCGCGCCGTCGTCGCGAATCGTGCCGACGCCGCGATCGCCTCGGGGCCACCGGCGGTCGAGGCGGCGAGGCGCGCGCTGGCTGCGCTCGGAATGCGCGACATCGCGCAATGCGACGCGAGCTGCGCGATGCAGACACCCGTCGCTGCAAGGCGACTCGCGGCGGATCGGGTGCAGGCGGTGATCGTGTCGGGGTCGAGCCCCGCCGCCGCCGCGCTCGTCCACGGCCTGCGGCAGGCGGGCAGTCACGCGATGGTCGTGCTGATCGCTCCCGCGGAGCCCGGCGACGTCGTACGCCGGCTTCCCGGCGACGAGCGCACCTGGCTCACCGCGGCCGTCGGCAACGGGAACACGCCGGCGTCGATCAGGCTCGCGATCGTCGGGCGTGACGGCGACGTCCTCGACTGACGGCGACGCCAGCACAAACTCTTTCGACTCAGCATCCGACCCAGTGCCGATGCACGCGCCGACGAAGATGCTTCCCGCCCACCACGGCGCCGCGCGCGAGCGCGTTGCGCTCGATGGCAGCACATTCTCGGGCACCGGCGTGTTCACGACGCTCGCCATCGCGCTCCTTGCGGCGACGATCGCCGTGCTCCTCATCGAGCGTTTGAACAGTCAGAGTACGGTCCTGTTCGCCGCCTCGGCGTTCGTCATGGGAATCGCCGTCGCGCTCGGCGCAGCGGCGGTCGCCTTGACGCGATCGGGTGGTCGCACCAGCTTCGCATCGCGCGTGCTGCGCCTCGTGACGCTTCGCACCGGGTACCGCGACGGTGCCCGATTGGATTCGCAGAGGATCCACTTCGCGCGTGACGGGCGCACGACCGAGGCGCACGACGCACTGTTTCGCGCGCTCGTCGAGACGTCGGGCGACATCGTCTGGGCCGTCGACGGGAGCGGATGCATAACCTACGTCAACGGCAGCGCGCTGGAAGCTACCCTCGGCTACCGTCCGGAGAACGTGCTCGGCTTCCCGCTGACGCAGTTCGCCGACCGGGCCACCGCGCAGGCGTTCGACGACGAGCTCTTCCGGCTGATGGAGGGCGCGCCGCAGCTCGATTTGACGGGAACCTTCGTCCACCGCGAAGGGCACGGTGTGCACCTGGCCGTACGCGCGATCGCATTCCACGACGGCGAAGGCCGCTTCGCCGGTGCCAACGGCACGGCCGTCGACGTGAGCGGGCTCAAGGAGGCCGAGGCACGGCTGCGCCGTGCACTCGACGAGCAGCAGGCGGTGCTCGATTCGGTGGTAGTCGGGATCGTGATCGCCAAGGGCACGAGGATCGTACGTGCGAATCGCGAACTCGAGCGGATGTTCGGCTATCCGCCGGAGGGCCTCGTCGGCCTGCAGGTCTCCGACCTCTGCGCCGTCGACCAGCGCGACGCCTGGCAGAATGCAGTGCGCGGGGCAGTGGAGGCGCATCGCGCCTACGACAACGACGTGCTTGCCCTGCGGGCCGACGGCAGCCAGTTCTGGTGCCGCGCCGCAGTGCGCGCGTTCGAGGCCGGCGGCGCTCCCGACATGACGATCTGGGTCGCGCAGGATATCTCCGACCGCAAGCAGAAGGAGGAGGCAATCGTCCATGCGGCGCTGCACGATGCGCTGACCGGTCTCCCCAATCGCGCGCTGCTGAGCGACCGGTTGGTGCAAGCCGTTCGCTTCGCCTCGCGCGCCAAGTCGAAGTTCGGCGTGCTGTTCCTAGATCTCGACCGGTTCAAGTACGTCAACGATACCGTCGGCCACGACGCAGGCGACCAGCTCCTGCGCGTGGTGGCCAACCGGCTGCGCAGCCGGGTCCGCAGCAGCGACACCGTTGCGCGCCAGGGTGGCGACGAGTTCATCGTCATGCTCCCCGACATGCGCTCGCAGGAGGACCTCGAGCACATCGCCGGTAACCTGCTCGCCGAGATCGTCAAGCCGATCCCGGTGTTCGGCAACGACTATGTGGTGACGGCGAGCATCGGCATCAGCATCTATCCCGACCATGGTGCCGATGCGCAGTCGCTGCTGCGCAATGCCGACGCCGCGATGTACCGCGCGAAGGAGCTCGGCAAGAACACGTTCCGCGTGTTCAGCGAGGACCTGCACCAGAAAGTAAGCGAGGATATCCGCCTCGAGCAGATGCTGAGGAACGCCCTCGACGCCGGGCAACTCGACGTGCACTACCAGCCGCGCATCGATCTCGCTTCGGGTCGGATCTCGAGCGTCGAGGCGCTCGCGCGCTGGCACGATCCCGTTCTCGGCTCGATCGAGCCGTCCAAGTTCGTCGCCGCGGCCGAGCGCGCGGGGCTCATCGGGCGTCTCGGCGAATGGGTGCTGCGGCGTGCCTGCCGCGATCTCACCGAGCTGACCGCGATGGGCTACCCCGAGCTCGGATTGTCGGTCAACGTGTCGCATTCGCAGCTCTCGGACGCGGGGCTTGTCGCGACGGTCAGGCGCGTACTCGACGAGCACGGCCTCGCTCCGCAGCGCCTCGAGCTCGAGCTCACCGAGACGGCGATCGCGCGCAACCTCGACCAGGCGGTCACGCTGATGCACGATGTCTCCGCCGCGGGTATCGGCATCTCGATCGACGACTTCGGAACCGGTTATTCGTCGCTGTCGCAGTTGAAGCGCTTCCCGATTCGCACGCTCAAGATCGACCGCGCCTTCGTCGACGGCCTGCCGCACGATTCCGACGATGCGGCGATCGTACTCGCGGTGATCGCGATGGCGAAGAGCCTCAAGATGCGCGTCGTCGCGGAAGGCGTCGAGACGCAGGATCAGTGCGCGTTCCTGCTCCGTCACGAATGCGACGAGGTGCAGGGATTCCTCTTTAGCCGTGCCGTCCCGTTCGACCGCATCGTCGAAGTGCTGCGAAGCGTCGCGTCTCCCGGGCGCGACTCAGCCGTCGAGCGGTTGCCGCGCCGCGTCGCCTGAGTCCGTTTCCGCCTGTCCAACCCCCGCAGGAGCGGCGCCCGCCGGACTCGCCGCGGCCCCCGCCAGCAGATTGCGCGCTGCGACTTCGAACTCGGCCTTGACGCCCGGCGTGGCACGCCGCCGGCTGCGTCCGACCACGATCCACGTCACCGTGCCAGCCGCGAGAAGCACGAAAGGGCCGAACCACAGGAGCCAGGTCACCGGCTTCAGCGGCGGATCGTAGAGCACGAAATCGCCGTAGCGCGCGACGAGGTAATCCCTGATCTCGTCGTCGCTCTTGCCGGCGAGCGCCAGTTTGCGCACCTCGAGGCGCAGGTCGGCGGCGAGATCGGCGTCGCTCTCGGCGAGCGTCTGGTTCTGGCAGACGAGGCAGCGCAATCCCGATTCGAGATGCCGCAGGCGAAGATCGAGCGCATCGTCGGCGCGGGCCGTCGGCACGAGCGCGAAGACGACGTACGCCGCGGCAAGCAGCGCGCGGATCACGATGCCTGCAGCCTGCGCACGAGCGGCAGGATGGTCTGCTTCAGCGTCTGCTCCGTCAACGGCCCGATCTGCTTGTAGCGGATGATGCCGGCGCGGTCGACGACGTAGGTCTCGGGAACGCCGTAGACGCCCCAATCGATCCCTGTCCGTCCGTCCGAGTCCATTACCGACGTCCGGTAGGGGTTGCCGTTGTCGGTGAGCCACGCGCGCCCGTCTCCGGGCTTGTCCTTGTAGTCGAGCCCGACGATCGGAACGATTCCGGTTTTCGCGAGCGCGACGAGCAGCGGATGCTCCTCGCGGCACGACACGCACCACGACGCCCAGACGTTGAGCAGCCAAACCTGACCTCGCATGTCGGACGGCGACAGACGCCGGTCGGGAGCGTGCAACTCGGCGAGGGAGAAGGCTGGCGCAGGCTTGCCGATCAGCGGTGACGGCACTTCGCGCGGGTCGCGGAACAGGCCCGCATAGAGGAATGCAGCGATCACGGCGAAAACCGCGATCGGGATCAGCCAGCGCAGCGATTTCAGCGTCATGTCGGCGCGACGAGTGCCGCCGCGGGCTCGGAGTGGCGTGCGCGCGCGAGACGGTAGCGCCGGTCGGCGACCGCGGCGAAGCCACCCAGCGCCATCAGCAGACAGCCACCCCAGATCCAGTCGACGAACGGCTTCACGTAGATGCGAACCGCCCACGCACCCGATGCTCCGCTCCCGGTGATCGGCTCGCCGAGCGACACGTAGTGATCGCCGCCGATGCCGCGTTCGATCGATGCCTCGGTGATCACCTGCCCGGACGAGCGGAACGTGCGCTTCTGCGGATGCAGCGTGGTGACGTGCCGGTCGGCTCGCGTCATGTCGATCGTCGCGACGATCGCGTCGTAGTTCGGGCCGGGGACTGCGGCGACGCCGCGGAACGTGTAGGTGTCGCCGGCGACGACGACGCTCTGGCCGACGTCGAGGCGCACGTCGCGCTCGACCTCGTAGCCTTTGACGAGCGTCACTCCGGCGACGAACACCGCCACGCCGAGGTGCGCGAGCAGCATGCCGTACCACGCCGGTGCATTGGCGCGGAGCTTCGCGGTGAGGCCGCGTTGCGGCGCGTGGCGCAGCCTATGGACGAGTGAGGAGAGGGTCGCTGCGGCAATCCACGCGGAGAGGAGCATACCGAGCGCAACGAGCGGTTTCCAGCGACCCATCGCAACCGGCACCAGCGCGGCCGTGACGACCGCGATGCCCGCGGCCCAGCGGAGGCGAGTCCACAGCTCGGGAATCGGCGCGCGGCGCCACGCCGCGACCGGGCCGACGCCAACGAGAAACAGGAGCGGCGCCATCAGCGGGTAGAACACGGTATTGAAGTAGGGTGGCCCGACGGAAATCTTGCCCGCCGCTAGCGCGTCGACGAACAGCGGATAGAGGGTGCCCAGCAGCACGCTCACGAGCGCCACCACCAGCAGCACGTTGTTGCCGAGCAGCAGCGATTCGCGCGAGACGGGCGCGAAGTCGCCCCCCGCGCCGACCGCACCGGCGCGGACCGCGTACAGCGCCAGCGAGCCGCCGATGACGATCGCGAGAAAGGCGAGAATGTACAGGCCCCGCGCAGGATCGATCGCGAACGCGTGCACCGACGTCAGCACGCCCGACCGCACCAGGAACGTGCCGATCAGCGACAGCGAGAACGCGACGATCGCGAGCAGCACGGTCCAGCTCCTGAACGCACCGCGCTTTTCGGTCACGGCGAGCGAGTGGATAAGCGCGGTTCCGGCGAGCCACGGCATGAACGACGCGTTCTCCACCGGATCCCAGAACCACCAGCCACCCCAGCCGAGCGTGTAGTACGCCCAGACGCTGCCGAGCGCGATGCCGACGGTGAGGAACGACCACGCGACCGTCGTCCATGGCCGTGACCAGCGCGCCCACGCGGCGTCGAGCCGGCCGCCGATCAGTGCTGCGATCGCGAACGCGAAGGCGACCGAGAAGCCGACATAGCCCATGTAGAGCATCGGCGGATGCGCGACCATGCCCGGATCCTGCAGCAGCGAATTGAGGTCACGTCCTTCGGGGGGTGCGGGAAAGAGGCGCGTGAACGGATCCGACGTGGTGAGCAGGAACAAGAGGAAGCCGATTGCAATCATGCCGAGCACGGCGAGCACGCGTGCGCGCAGCACCTGCGGCAGGTTGCGCGAGAAGACCGTGACGGCGAACCCCCAGCCGGCGAGCATCGTCGACCACAGCAGCAGAGAGCCTTCGTGCGAGCCCCAGGTCGCTGCGAGCCGGAAGTGCAGCGGCAGGTGCGTATTCGAGTTGGCTGCGACGTTCGCGACCGAGAAATCGCTCGTGGCAAAGCTCCACGCAAGACAGCCGAAGGCGAGCGCGACGAGGCCGAATTGCGCTCGCGCCGCGGTCACGGCGACACCCATCAGCGCACGGTCACGCCGCGCCGCCCCGATCATCGGCAGCACCGACTGGATGATCGCGACCAGCAGCGCGACGATCAGCGCGAAGTGCCCGAGCTCGGGGATCATTGTGCCCTCGCTTCGTGCAGGCTCGGCATCGACATTGCGCCGGAGTGCGCGTGCGCGGCGTCGATCGCAGCCTTGGCCTCCGGAGGCATGTAATTCTCGTCGTGCTTGGCGAGCACCTGCGTCGCGTGGAACGTTCCGTCGGCGCCCATTGCACCCTGCGCGACGACCCCCTTCCCTTCCTTGAAGAGATCCGGCAGCAGCCCCGTGTAGGTCACCGGGACCGTCGCCGCGGTGTCGGTCACCTTGAAGCGCACGGTCAGCGTGCCCGGCACGCGCTCGAGGCTGCCGCCGAGGACGAGCCCGCCGATCCGGAACGGCCGCGACTGCGGCGCCTCGTGCGCGTAGACCTGCGACGGCGTGAAGAAGAACACCAGGTTCGAGCGGAACGCGCTGAGTATCAGCGTCGCCGCAGCGGCGACGGCGACGAGGCCGGCGCCGATCCACACGAACCTGCGGGTACGTGGCTTCATCGGGCACCTCCGCTGTCGATTGCATCCATGTCCGCGTCACCGCCGGCTTCCCGCATCATCCGCGCGGTGGCGAGCGCGCGGTGGCCGCGACGCCTCAGCGCGAACGTCTCGGCGACGACCGCCGCGGCGACGGCGCCATACGCCATCCAGACGTACCACGCGTAGCCGCCCATCTCGAAAAAGCTCGTCATGGCGAGGTCCCGATGTCGATCAGCGATGCGACCCAGCCCGAGCCGCGCTCGCGCTCGACGATGATTGCGCGCACGCGGGTGAGCGAGGCGGCGATGCAGTAGCACCATGCCGCAGCCGTCATGACGAGCAGGCCGGCGAGCATGAGCATCGCCATTTTCGGCGCGGCGGTGAGGCTGATCGACGATCCCTGATGCAGCGTGTTCCACCACTGCACCGAGAAGTAGATGATCGGTACGTTGACGACACCGACGAGGGCGAGCACCGCACACGCGCGGTCGGCGCGTCGCGGATCGTCGATCGCCTGGCGCAGCGCGATGACGCCGAGATAGAGAAAGAGCAGGATCAGGGTCGACGTCATCCGCGCGTCCCACGCCCAGTACGTGCCCCAGGTCGGGCGACCCCAGAACGCTCCCGACCACAACGCCAGTGCAGCCATCAGCGCGCCGGTCGGCGCGAGCGCCTGCGCCATCATCGCCGAGAGTCGGGCATTCAGCCCGAGCGCCACGGCGCTCCAGAGCGCCATCGCGACGTAGACGATCATCGCCATCCACGCCGCCGGCACGTGGATGAAGATGATCCGGTAGGCGTCGCCCTGGGTGGCGTCGGTCGGCGCGGCGACGAGGCCGATCCACAGACCGATCGCCGCGAACACCGCCGCGAGCGCACCGAAGCCGCGCGCGAGCCGGCCGGCGAGCGGATAGAACGAAACCGGCGAAGCGTAGCGGAACCAGTTGACGATCATCGTTCAGTCGAGCGCAATTCGCACTGCCGCGGCCACGGCGAACGGCACCGCGACGACGGCGAGCAGCAGCCCCGCCGCCAGCAGCGAGAGCTGCGGTGCGGCGGACAGGCCTGCGCGCGCCGCGTCGACGGCTCCTGCGCCGAAGATCAGCACCGGTGCATAGAGCGGCAGCACGAGCAGCGCGAGCAGGCTCCCGCCTCCGCGCGTGCCGAGCGTCAGCGCCGCGCCGATCGCGCCCAGGAGCGACAGGATCGGCGTTCCGATGAGGAGCGATGCGGCGAGCAGCGCGAGCGCGACGCCGTCCAGCGCGTACTGCGCACCCAGGAGCGGCGCCAACACGGCGACCGGCAGGCCCGTGGTGAGCCAATGCGCAAGCATTTTACCCGACGCGTAGGCGGCGAGCGGGCCGCGTGCGAGTGCCATCTGCTCGAGTGTTCCGTCGGCGAAGTCGGCGGCGAAGAGGCGCGGCAGCGCAAGGAGCGACGCGAGCAGCGCAGACGTCCACAGCACTCCGGGACCGAGGGTCGACAGCACCGCGCGCGAAGGGGATGCGGCAAGCGGAAACAGGGACACGACGATTACGTAGAACAGAAGCTCGACGCCGAGTTCCGCCCGCGAGCGGAGCGCGACGCGAAGGTCGCGCCGCAGCGCGAAGACGATGGCGCCGCCGACCGACGGCGGTTCGACGCCCGAAATCCCGGCGACGGCGGCGGATAACCGGCTCGCAGACGTCATGCGGCGGACGCGTGCGAGCGCGCGGGCTCGCGCAAGGCGGCGAGATCGAGCTCGCCCCCGTGTTCCGGAGGAAGCGGCAGCGGCAGGTGCGACGCCGCGACGACGGTGCCGCCGGCGTCGAGGTGCCGACGGAGGAGGTCGGCAAGGAGCGTCGTCGCCTCGGTGTCGAGTGCCGTCAGCGGCTCGTCGAGGAGCCACAGCCGCCGGCGCGAGAGCGCGAGGCGGGCAAGGCCGATCCTCCGGCGCTGTCCCTGCGACAGGGCTCGGGCGGGCAGTCCGGCGCGGCGCGCGAGGCCCGCACCGGCGAGCGCGCGCGACCGCGCTCCGGCGTCCGCCCCGTCGCCGTCGAGCGCGGTCCAGGCAGCGAGGTTCTCCTCGACGGTAAGTTCGTCCTTGAGGCCGGCGAGGTGGCCGTTGAACGCGATCGCCGCACGCAGTCGCGGATCGCCGACGTGCATGCGCTCGCCACGCCACCGTACTTCGCCTGCGGCGGGTTCGGTGAGGCCGGCGAGAATGCGCAGCAGTGTCGTCTTGCCGCAGCCGTTTGGCCCACGCACCGTCAGCGCTTCGCCGGCGCCGACGCCGAACGCGAGGTCGCGAAACAGCGTCGCATCGCCGCGTGTCGCGGCGAGCGAGTGGACTTCGAGGGCGGCCGCGGCAGGCATGCCGGGTCTACTTCACGACGTCCGCGATGACGACGGCGACTTCGCGGGCACCCGGCTTCACCGGCGCGCTCGTGCCGACGAGGTCGCCGGACGCCGGTAACGCGTGGCCTGAGCGCGAGATGCGCGCTTCGACGATGACCTTGTCCGCCGTCGAGAGCTTCGCGTCGGAACGCATCGACTGCGAATCGTCGAGCGTGAACGTCCGCGGCAGCGGGCTCGCCGCTTCGCGCAGCACGGCGAGGGGCATGCGGGGTCCGTCGACCGCGCGCGCGTAGACGAACAGCGTGTCGCCGGGTGCGACGCGCGCAGCGAGCGCAGGGGCGATGCTGACTTCGCCGCGTATCGACCCGGCACCAGCTTTTGAAGCGGGCGCGACAGGTCCATTGGCCGCCGCCGCTTCGCGTCGCGACCCGTCTGCAGTCTGGCCGCGCGCGATCAGCGTGTCGATTTCCTGCACTTCGGGGCTCCCGGGAGGAAGCTCGACCTTGAGGCGGCGCCACATCTCGATCGCGGTCGGAGCGTCGTTGCGCTCCTGCGCCGCCGAGGCGGCGAGGAGCAGCGCCTTCACGTTCCCCGGCTCGAGGGCGAGCGCGCGCTCGATGAGCCGCGTTGGCTCGCCGGCGAGCGTCTGCCCGTTGGCCATGCCGAGCACGTCGGCCCAATCGACGAGGAGATCGGCGTCGGCCGGCCCGTGCTGCGCGGCTTCGTGGAAGGCCTCGGAGGCTTCGCGGAAGCGTCCGAGCGCGCCGTACGATCGCCCAAGGAGCTTCCATCCGGTCGCGTCGTCGGGATGGTCCTTCATGTGCAAAGCGAGGCGATCGACCATCGCGGTGACCTGCGCCTTCGACATCGCCGGCGCCGACGCCGATGCGGTGTCCTCGCGGAGCGCCCGCGGATTGCCGAGCAGCGCGTAGAGCGCGACCGCAACGATCGGAAATGCGAACACGAGGCCGAGCGCCCAGCGTCGCCCGCTGCGCGAAGCAACCGGCGCGATCGTCGCGCGCTGCGCCGTCTCGAGCTCGCCGGCGAGTCGCGATGTCAGCTCGCCGACCGACTGCGCATGCTCGGGTGCGGCGATCGCGCCCGCGGCGAGCTCGTCGTCGAGCTGGCGTTTCTCGTCACGGTAGATCGCCGCCGCCGGCAGGTCGGCGACGTCGGCCGCGCGCCGTCGCAGCAGCGGCCAGACGACTGCCGCCAGTGCAGCCGCGACGATCGCGAGCGCTACGAGCCAGAACAACAGGAGGATGTGCATCGAGTGTGTTGTCCCGCAGGTTCGCTTGATCGCTCGCGGCGCAAATCATGGACCATGCCGCGTTACTCAACCTCACCGTACCGCGCGGTACGCTTCGGTCTCGCGCCTTGCCTGGCGCCTGACTTTCCGCGCTCCTTCATCGTCGGAACTTGCGGGACAGCACACCAGGGGAGGGGCTCCCCGGGGAAGGCGGTTACAACCCGCGCATTATAGACGTCGCGCTATGATGAGCGACGCCGTCCGCAGAAGATGGCTGCTTCGCGATGCCCCGAGGAGCCCCAGCATGCCCGACCAGGAAAAGACCATCCGCGACGAGTCGCTTGCCTATCACCGGCGCGCGCCGGCGGGCAAAATCGCGCTCCTTGCGACGAAACAACTCACCAATCAGCGCGACCTGGCGCTCGCCTATACGCCCGGCGTCGCCGCAGCCTGCGACGAAATCGTCCGCGATCCGCGTGAAGTTTCGGCGCTGACCGCACGCGGCAATCTCGTCGGCGTCGTGACCAACGGGACCGCAGTGCTCGGCCTCGGCGCGATCGGGCCGCTGGCTGCGAAGCCGGTCATGGAAGGCAAGGCGGTGTTGTTCAAGAAGTTCGCCGGGCTCGACTGCTTCGACATCGAGATCGCCGAGCGCGATCCGGACAAGCTGGTCGACATGATCTGCGCGCTCGAGCCGACTTTCGGCGGCATCAACCTCGAGGACATCAAGGCGCCCGAGTGCTTCTACATCGAGCGCAAGTGCCGCGAGCGGATGAAGATTCCGGTCTTTCACGACGACCAGCACGGCACGGCGATCATCGTCGGCGCAGCAGTGCTGAACGGGCTGCGCGTCGTCAACAAGAAGTTCGCCGACGCGAAGCTCGTCTGCTCCGGCGCGGGGGCCGCCGCGCTCGCCTGCCTCGACATCCTGGTGAGCCTCGGGTTGAGGCGCGAGAACGTGTTCGTCGCCGACATCAAGGGCGTCGTCTGGAAGGGCCGCACCGAGGAAATGGACGACAACAAGGCGCGCTACGCGCAGCCGACGTCGGCGCGAACGCTCGCCGAGATCCTCCCCGGCGCCGACATCTTCCTCGGCCTCTCCGCCGGCGGCGTACTGAAGCCGGAGTGGGTGAGGGCGATGGCCGAGCGGCCGTTGATCCTGGCGCTCGCGAATCCGGAGCCCGAGATCATGCCCGACCTCGCGAAAGAGGCGCGTCCCGACGCCGTCATCGCGACAGGACGCTCGGATTTTCCGAACCAGGTCAACCACGTGCTCTGCGTCCCGTTCATCGTCCGCGGAGCGCTCGACGTCGGCGCAACGACCATCAACGAGGCGATGAAGGTCGCGGCTGTGCACGCGCTCGCCGACCTCGCGACGATCGAGCAGTCCGACATCGTCGCGACTGCCTACAACCTGCACGAGAACCTGCGTTTCGGCCCGGATTATCTGATCCCGCGGCCGTTCGACCCGCGGCTCATCGTGCAGATCGCGCCGGCGGTCGCGAAGGCGGCGATGGACTCGGGGGTCGCGACGCGACCCATCGAGGATTTCGAAACGTACCGGACCCGCCTCACCGGCATCATCTATCACTCGGGCCTCCTGATGAAGCCGATCTTCGCGGTGGCGAAGGCGTCGCCGAAGCGAATCGTCTACGCCGAGGGCGAGGACGAGCGCGTGCTGCGCGCCGTACAGGTCGTCGTCGACGAGCACCTCGCCCAGCCGATCCTCGTCGGCAGGCCCGGCGTGATCGCGCAGCGCATCGAGCGCTTCGGGTTGCGCCTGAGACCCGACGTCGACTTCGAGACGATCAATCCGGAATCCGACCCACGCTACCGCGACTACTGGACCGAGTACTACCGACTCGCGCAGCGCAAGGGAGTGTCGCAGCAGTTCGCCAAGATCGAGATGAGGCGGCGCCTGACGCTGATCGGCGCGATGATGATCCACCAGGGCGACGCCGACGGCATGCTCTGCGGGACCTTCGGAACGTTCGCGCTGCACCGCGAGTACATCGAGCAGGTGATCGGCCTGAGGAAGGGCGCCAGCATCTACGCGACGATGAACGCCGTGCTGCTGCCCGGCCGGACGGTGTTCATCGCCGACACCTACGTCAATGCGGATCCGACCGCAGCGCAGGTCGCCGAAATCGCGACGCTGTGCGCCGCGGAGATCCGCCGCTTCGGCATCACGCCGAAGGTGGCCCTGCTGTCCCATTCGTCGTTCGGCACCAGCAACCACCCATCGGCGCAGAAGATGCGCGATGCGCTGGCGCTGATCAACGCGCGCGAGCCGGGCCTCGAGGTCGACGGTGAGATGCATGGCGACGCCGCGCTCTCCGAGACGGTAAGGAACGGCGCGTTCCCCAACTCGCGGCTCGCCGGCGACGCAAACCTGCTCATCATGCCGACGCTCGACGCTGCGAACATCTCGTTCAACCTGCTGAAGTCCGCTTCGGGCGCCGGCGTGACGATTGGACCGATGCTCCTCGGGGTTGCGAAACCGGTGCACGTCCTCACCCCGTCGGCGACGGTGCGCCGGCTCGTCAACATGACCGCGCTCACCGTCGTCGACTGCACGATCGACCGCGAAGCGTAGCCACGGCAGCGCGCAGCGTCGCGGGATCCTCCGGTGATCGGCCGCGCGCACCGTCTCTTTGCCCGTCTCGGCCCCGGGCTCGTCACCGGTGCCGCCGACGACGATCCGAGCGGCATCGCGACTTACTCGCAGGCCGGCGCGCAGTTCGGCCTCGGCATGCTGTGGAGCGTGCTGTTGACGACGCCGCTGATGGTCGGCATCCAGGTCGTCAGCGCGCGCATCGGGCGCGTGACCGGCCATGGCATCGCGCGCAACATCCGTGATCATTATTCGAAGCCGCTGCTCGTTTTCATCGTCGCGATTCTGCTCGTCGCCAACACGATCAACATCGCCGCCGACCTCGGCGCAATGGGCGAGGCGCTGCAGCTCGTCGTCGGCGGTCCGGCGCACGGCCACGCACTGATCTTCGGTGTGCTGGTCGTACTGATGCAACTGTTCGTTCCCTATCGGCGCCTGGCTCCGCTGCTCAAGTGGCTGACACTGTCGCTGTTCGCCTACGCCGCGGTGCTGCTCGTCGTGAAGATTCCGTGGAGGCAGCTCGTCGCCGCGACGCTGGTCCCTCCGGTCGAGCTGACGCGCGACTACCTGATGCTCCTCGTCGGCGTGCTCGGCACGACGATCAGCCCATACCTCTTCTTCTGGCAGGCGTCGCAGGAAGTCGAGGAGCAGCGGATGGTCGCCGGCGAATTGCCGCTGCGTCAGCGGCACGTCGGCGCGCGCGAGCACCTGCGCCGGATCCGCGTCGACACCTGGTTTGGCATGGCGCTGTCGAATACGATCGCGTTCTCGATCATGCTGACGACCGCCGTCACGCTCCACGACGCGGGCATCACCAACATCCAGACGTCGTCGCAGGCCGCCCAGGCGCTGCGCCCGATCGCCGGCGACTTCGCGTTCCTGCTGTTCGCGTGGGGCATCATCGGCACCGGCCTTCTTGCGGTACCGGTCCTCGCCGGCTCGGCTGCGTATGCGGTCGCCGAGGCGATGGAATGGCCGATCGGCCACGGCCTGCAGCCGATGGAGGCGAAGGGCTTCTACGGGATCATCACGCTCGCGACGCTGATCGGCGCCGGTATCGACTTCACGCCGGTCGATCCGATCAAGGCGCTCGTCTGGTCGGCCGTGCTGAACGGCATCGTCGCCGTGCCGATCATGGTGGTAATGATGCGGATGGCCGTGCGCCCCGACATCATGGGCCCGTTCACGATCCGGCCCAAGCTGAAGCGTCTAGGCTGGGTGGCGACGGCGTTCATGGCGATCACCGTCGTCGCGATGCTGGCGGCGTTCGCGGTCTGACGCGTGGGGTTTCGCCGCAGATCCTCCGCAGAGCTGGCGTGTACGGGCTCGTCGCGGCCAAAGTCCGGCTCGTCCCGGCCAAACCGCGGCGGGGTGCCGGGTAGAATGGCGGCGCCGGAGAGGTGGATGAGCGGTTTAAGTCGCACGCCTGGAAAGCGTGTTTAGGGTAACCCCCTAACGCGGGTTCGAATCCCGCCCTCTCCGCCAGTATATCGTTTTTAATCAATAACTTAAAATTCTGCTGTGACCATATTTTGGTCACTTTTGGGCCTGTTTGGGCATCGCTTGGTCACTTCTTGGTCACAGGTTTGCTTAAATTTTGAGCAGTATTTTTGGCCCACCAAGACGAAGCTTTTTCTCCGGCGTTCGGCTCCACATCAGGCATCCATCGCGCGTACGTGCGGCGGATCATTCCCCAGTCGGCGTGGCCCATTTGTCGAGCGATCCATGCCGGATTCTCACCCGCCGACAGCATCATGCTCGCGTACGTGTGCCGCATCTGATACGGATAGCGGTAGCGCACCCCAGCAGCGCGCAACGCACGACGCCATGGTCCCAATCTGAGCGCTTGATCGCCCAACCATGGCGCATTGGTTCTGGTGTCGTGGAAAATCTCGCCACCAAGCAATTCAGTATGCGTTCGTTGCGCCTGTAGCGCCTCGAGCGCCGGCGGCAAAAGCTTGACATCGCGCACGCCCGCCGCGGTCTTGGTGGTCTTGATTTCACCGCGCACGCGCGCTCGCTGCACGCGCACCGATCCGTGCCGCCAGTCGACATCCGACCAGCGCAGCGCGAATAGCTCGCTCGTGCGCACACCGGTCCAAAACCCGAACTGCACGAGGTTCCGTACCCGGTCTTCGCACGCGGCGCAGATCAGCCGGATCTCATCGGGCGTGAACGGATCGATCGCGGTCTGTCAAGAGGAATCCAAATTTCCCCAGTTATGGGAATCGAAAATTCCCCACCCGGTTCACGCTTCGGCCTCTTCGGTACGAACGAGGCCGGCCTTC
>JAICXH010000093.1 GCA_025981645.1 Burkholderiales bacterium | reverse complement strand
CGGCAAGCGCCATCAGCGACAGGTTGTCGAGGCTGAACCCCAGGAGGTACATGACGCCGAAGGTGCCGAGGAGCGCGGTCACCGTCGCGACCGCCGGCACCAGCGTCGCGCGCAGGTTGCGCAGGAACAGGCTCACCACCAGCACGACGAGGATCACCGACGCGACGAGCGCGATCTCGACCTCGTCGAGCGAGGCGCGGATCGAATGCGTGCGATCGGCGGCGACGTGGACCTCGATGTCCGCAGGGAGCTGCTGCTGCAGCGTCGGCAGCAGCGCGCGCACCGAGTCGACCGTCTTGATCACGTTGGCCGACGGCTCGGTGCGGATCAGCACGATGACCGCCTTCTGCCCGTTGTAGAGACCGAGCGTATGGGCATCCTCGACGCCGTCCTCGACATCGGCGACGTCTTCGAGACGCACGGCGGCGCCGTTGCGCCACGCGATCACCATTGGCGCGTAGTCCGACGCGTGCAGACCCGGGGTCTGCGTGTAGACCTGCAGCCTGCGGCCTTCTCCCTGCACGTCTCCTTTCGGCCGGTTCGCGTTGCCGGCCTGGATCGCCGCACGCACGTCCTCGGTGCTGATGCCGTAGCGGTTGAGCGCGAACGGATGGAGCTCGATGCGTACCGCGGGAAGCGACCCACCACCGATCTGCACATCGCCGACGCCCTGCACCTGCAGGAGCTGCTGGTTGAGGACGTTCGACACCTCGTCGTAGATCTGCCCGGGCGTCTTCGACTTCGACGTCAGCGCGAGGATCAGCACCGGGGCCGCAGCGGGATTGGCCTTGCGGTAGGTGGGGTTCGAGCGCAGCGTCGCCGGGAGATCGGTGCGCGCGGCGTTGATGGCCGCCTGCACGTCGCGCGCGGCGCCGTCGATGTCGCGCGAGAGGTCGAACTGCAGCGTCACGCGCGTGGCGCCCTGCGAGCTCGTCGATGTGACCTCGTTGACTCCTGCGATGATCCCGAGGTGACGCTCGAGGGGCGTGGCGACGCTCGTCGCCATCGTCTGCGGACTCGCCCCGGGAATGTTCGCGTTGATCGAGATCACCGGCAGCTCGATCGACGGCAGCGACGCGACCGGCAGCGCGAAGAATCCGGCGATGCCGGCGAGTGCCACGCCGGCCGTCAACAGCACGGTGCCGATCGGACGCAGGACGAAAGGGCGCGACAGGTTCATGCTGGCGCGCCGTCGATCCTGCGCTTCGTGCTGCGTCCGGCAAGGCGATCGAAGGCGAGGTAGATGACCGGCGTCGTGAACAGCGTCAGCGCCTGGCTGACGATCAGCCCGCCGAAGATCGCGATGCCGAGCGGCCGCCGCAGCTCGGCCCCGACGCCGAAGCTCAGCATCAGCGGGATCGCCGCAAAGAGCGCTGCCATCGTCGTCATCAGGATCGGCCGCAGCCGCAGGAGCGCCGCCTGGTGTATTGCCTCGCGCGCCGGAAGCCCCTGCTCGCGCTCGGCATCGATCGCGAAGTCGATCATCATGATCGCGTTCTTCTTCACGATGCCGATCAGGAGGATGATGCCGATGATGCCGATCACTCCGAGATCGTGGCCGGTGACGATGAGCGCGAGAAGCGCGCCGATCCCCGCCGAGGGCAGCGTGGAGAGGATCGTCAGCGGATGCACGAAGCTCTCGTAGAGGACGCCGAGGACGATGTAGACGCAGACGACCGCCGCGAGCACCAGCCACAGCTCGTTCGCGAGCGAGCCTTCGTAACCCCCCGACGCACCGAGGAACACGAGCCGGATCGACGGCGGCAGGCCGATGTCCGCCGCGACCTTGCGCACGGCGTCGACCGCATCGCCGAGCGCCGTTCCGGGCGCGGTGTCGAAGTTGAGCGTGCTCGCCGGGTACTGCCCGACGTGAGTGATCTGCAGCGGCGCCGGGCGCTCGCTGATCGTCGCGAAGGCCGCGAGCGGAGTCGGTCGTCCGGCCGCCGAGATGAGTTCGAGCTTGCCGACGTCGGAAGCGCCGGTGGCGAGCCCTGGATGCGCTTCGAGAATCACGCGGTACTGGTTGGTGTCGGTGAAGATCGTCGACACGATGCGCTGGCCGAACGCGCTGTAGAGCGCGTCGTCGACCGCGCTCGCCGAGATGCCGAGTCGCGCCGCGGTGTCGCGATCGACGTCGACGTAGCTCGCGAGCCCCTCTGCGCCCGCGTCGCTGCTGACGTTTCTCACCTGCGGCGCATCCTGAAGCTTCGCGACGAGCCTGCCCATCCACTGGGTGATGGCATCGGAGTCGACGCCCTCGAGCGAGGCGCGGTACTCGGTCGGGCCGGTCTCGGCGTCGATTGTCAGATCCTGCGTCGGTTGCAGGTAGAGCGTCGCACCGGGCACGGCGCTCGCGCGCTCGCGCAGGCGCTCCATCACCTGCTGCTGGTCGCCGTGCGAGGGCACGAGGTCGATCAGCACGGTGCCGGTCGACAGCATCGTGTTGTTGGCAGCGTCGACGCCGACGATCGACGAGAGGTTGGCGACCGCAGGGTCGACGAGGAGCGCTCGCGCGACGTCCCCCTGTATCTGCGCCATCTTCGCGTAGGAGACGTCGCGCGGAGCGTCGATGCGCGCCTGGAGCTGGCCGGTGTCCTGCGTCGGAAACAGGCCCTTCGGTATGACGACGTAGAGAAGCGCAGTCACGGCGAGCGTGGCGACCGCCAGCCACAGCGTCGGGCGCTCGTGCGCGAGAACCCAGCCGAGCATCCGGTCATAGCCCTGCGCGACGCGCGCGAAGATCGCCGTCGTACGCAGGCCGAGACCCGATGCCCCCTGGTGCGTGCCGCGCCCGCGCAGCCACCGCGCCGACATCATCGGCACCAGCGTCAGCGACACGACCGCCGAGATCAGGATGGTGACCGCGAGCGTCACCGCGAATTCGCGGAATAGTCTGCCGACGACGTCCTGCATGAAGAGTAGCGGGATGAGCACCGCGACGAGCGAGATGGTGAGCGAAATGATCGTGAAGCCGATCTGCGTCGCACCTTTCACCGCGGCCTCGAGCGGTGGCTCGCCCGCCTCGATGTAGCGCGCGATGTTCTCGATCATCACGATTGCGTCGTCGACGACGAAGCCCGTCGCGATGGTGAGCGCCATCAGCGAGAGGTTGTTTACGCTGTAGCCCAGCAGGTACATGACGCCGAACGCCCCGATGAGCGAGATCGGCACGGCAATGCTCGCGACCACGGTTGCGCGCAGGCTTCCCAGGAATGCGTAGATCACCAGCACGACGAGCGCGACGGCGAGCAGGAGCTCCTTCTCGACGTCGGCGACCGACGCGCGGATGCCTGCGGTGCGGTCGGAGAGCACTTCGACGCGCAGCGATGCCGGAAGCCCCGCCGTCAGGGTGGGCAGCTCGCGCCTGATCGCATCGACCGTCGCGATCACGTTCGCGCCAGGTTGGCGCTGCACGTTCATGATGATCGCCGGAATCAGTGCGGTCTTCCCGCCGCTCGCGCATTGCGACGCGCCGGGAGCGTCGGTGCACTGCACGCCGGCCCACGCGCCGAGCTGGTTGTTCTCCGCGCTCTCGATCACGCTCGCGACGTCGTCGAGCCGCACCGGCGCGCCGTTCCGGTAGGCGATGATCAGCCGCCGGTAGTCGTCGGCGGTGACGAGCTGATCGTTGGCGTTGATCGAGTAGGCGCGCTGCGGGCCGTCGAAGCTCCCCTTGGCGCCGTTCGAGTTGGCGGCGGCGATCGCCGTGCGCAGCGTGTCGAGACCGATCCCGTACGAGGCGAGCGCGCGCGTGTTCGCCTGGATGCGCACCGCGGGGCGCTGTCCGCCGGAGAGCGAGACGAGCCCGACCCCGGAGACCTGGCTGATCTTCTGCGCGAGCCTCGTGTTGGCGAGGTTCTGCACGTCGGTGAGCGGCATGCTGTCCGAGCTCACCGCGAGCGTGAGGATCGGCGCGTCGGCGGGGTTGACCTTCGCGTACACCGGAGGCGCCGGCAGGTCGGCGGGCAAAAGCGACCCGCCGGCATTGATCGCCGCCTGCACCTCCTGCTCGGCGACGTCGAGCGACAGGTCGAGCGAGAACTGCAGCGTGATGACCGATACGCCGGCGGCGCTCGTCGAGCTCATCCGCGCGAGCCCCGACATCTGCCCGAACTGTCCTTCGAGCGGCGCGGTCACCGTGTTGCTCATCACCTGCGGGCTTGCGCCCGGGTAGAGCGTCTGCACCTGGATCGTCGGGTAGTCGACCTGCGGCAGCGCAGAAAGCGGCAGGAACCTGAAGCCGACGAGACCCGAAAGCACGATCGCCACCATCAGGAGCGACGTCGCGACCGGCCTCTCGATGAACGGACGCGACGGGCTCACGCCGGCGCTCCCCGCGGGTCGCGGACGGTCACTTCGCCGGCGCCGTGCGGATCGTCGCGCCGTCCTTGAGGCGATCGCCCCCTTCGGTGACGACCACTTCGCCGAGCGCGAGACCCTTGGTGATGACGACGTCGGCAACCCCGGCGACGCCTGCGGTCACGTCGGTGAGCTTCACCGTGTGGTCGGAGTTGACCACGTAGACGAAGTCGCCGCCCGGCCCGTGGCGCAGCGCGGTGACCGGCACGACCACGGCACCGTCGACCGTGCGCAAGAGCATGCGCACGTTGACGAACTGATTGGGATACAGCGCGCCGTCGCGATTGTCGAAGCGCGCCTTGGCCTTGATCGTGCCGGTCTGCGTGTCGATCTGGTTGTCGAGCGTGAGGAAGCTCCCCGACTCGAGCTCGCGCGAACGCGTGCTGTCCCACGCGGTCACCGGCAGCGCCGCGCCCGACCCGACACGGCTGCGGATCTCCGGGATGCGCTCCTGCGGGACCGCGAACTCGACGTCGATCGGCGAGATGCGGGTGATTGTCGCGACGCCGGTCGCATTGCCCGCCGCGATGTAGTTGCCAGGATCGATCGTGCGCAACCCGACGCGCCCGTCGACCGGCGCGACGATCTTCGACCACTGCAGGTTGAGCCGTGCGCTCGCCTCGTTCGCACGGTCGAGCGCGACGGTGCCGATCAACTGCTTGACGAGGGCGGCTTGGGTGTCGACGGTCTGGCGCGCGATCGAGTCCTGCGCGAGCAGCTTCTGGTAGCGCTCGAGCTGCACGCGTGCCGCATCGAGTTGCGCGTCGTCGCGCGTCCGTGCGCCGGTCGCCTGGTCGAGGGCGATCTCGAACGGGTGCGGGTCGATCGTCGCGAGGACCTGTCCCTTGTGGACGAGCTCGCCCTCCTTGTAGAGCACCTCGGTGATCACCCCCGAGACCTGCGGGGCCACGGCCACGGTGGCGGGCGAGGTCACCGTGCCGAGCGCATCGATGTAGATCGGGATGTCGGCGTGCCGAGCCGTCGCGACGCCGACGGTGCTGGGCGGCGTGCCGCGCGCACCGGCGGACCCGCCAGGTCCGGCCGCGCCGGGACGCCCTTGGCCTCCGCCATCGGGAGCCGGCCGGTGCGTGAGGTACCACGCGAGCCCGGCGAGCGCAGCGAGAATGACGAGCACGACGACGAAGCTCCAGAAGCGGCGGCGACGGGGCGGCGCGGCCTCCGCGACTCGGGTGGACGTAGGCATCGTTGGCGGGGAGGAATCCATCGATAGAGGAGGGGCGCGCAGCGAACCTGCGCGCTGCCAGATTATCGCGTGGTTTCGGCGTGAGACCGCTGGGATGGCGGCCGCGCCGCGGGGTTCAGCGATCGTCGCCGAAAATCGCGCGACACCCGGCGATCAATTGCAAGCAATCGTTTCAGCGACCGGGGTTCAGCAACCCGGCCGGTTCAGCGACTCGCTGCCACTTTCGGAACCGCCACGCGAACCTCGACGGGTGCGCCAGCCTCGACCGGGTAGCCGCGCGCGACCCACGCGTCGATGCCTCCGGCGAGCGGCCGCGCGCGGCGCAGCCCGCGTCGCAGCAGGATCGCCGCGGCACGCCGCGCCGACGCCTCGTTCGGGCAGGCGCAGTAGACGACGATGTCGCGATCGCGCGGGAAGTCGGCGCGACGCGCGATTGCGTCGAGATCCAGCGGAAGCGCTCCGGGAATCCGCGATCGCGCGGCCTGCGCGAGACGCGTTCCGACGTCGATCACGAGCGGCGGCGACGCGCCCGCAAGCGCGTCGCGAAGCTCGTCGACCGAGATCATCGCCGCGACGACGAAGCGCGTCATCCTCCAGCGCTCGAGGGCCTTGACGACGACGTACAGCGCGACGAGAAGCGCCAGCACGAGCGTCCCCAGCGCGATGTTCGCCGCCATCCAGCCGAGCAGCGCATCGACCTGCCGGGTGAAGAGCGCACCGACGGCCATCGCGATGCCCGCCCACAGCGCCGCGCTGCCGAGCGAGGCGACGACGAACGCACCGGTCTTCATGTGCAGCGCGCCGGCGATCGGTGGCGCGACGGTCGAGAAACCCGGGATGAATTTCGAGACGAGGACCGAGAAGAATCCCCAGCGCTCGAAGATGCCCTCGGTCTGCCGCACGCAGGTGTCCGGCGACAGCGAGATGCGGCAGAGGAGCCGCAGCACCCGGTATCCGTAGCGGCGGCCGGCCCAGAACCAGCCGAGATCGGCGACGAGCGAAGCGGCGACCGCCGCGGCAAACGCAAGCCCGAGGTCGAAGTGGCCGCTCATCGCGAGCGCCCCGGCGACCACCATCGTCGGGACGGCCGGGATCGGCAGGCCGGCCTGCTGCAGGAACACGTTGAGCGCGACGAGCGGTGCTCCGTAGTGGAGCAGTGCGGAAGAGCTGGCATCCATCCCGGTCGACCTTGGGGCGCCGGGGTGGAAACGCAATAGCCGAGCCGTCGACCACCCCCGCCAGCACGGCGACCGCTGCCCCGCGCACGGATCGCCCCGATGCGGGTATGCTGCGAGCGCCCCTCGCCGCCTCCGAACCTCGCGTGAACCCGTCGCCATCGCCGGACACCGGCGCTCCTGCGTCCGACTCCGGCGGGACCGCCGCGCCGCGCCTTCTCGAAGCCGGCGCCGGAGCCTCGTGGTGGGGCGAAGCGTGGTCGATCTTCCGCGCCGCGCCGTTCGAGTGGATCGCGGTTGTCGTCGTCTACGCCATCGTCTCGATCATTCTGAGCTTCGTCCCGGTGGTTGGCGGCATTGCGGGGACAGTGCTGGCGCCGGTGTTTGCCGGAGGCGTCATGCTCGGCTGCGACGGCCTTGCACGCGGGCAGCCATTGAGCGTCGGCTGTCTGTTCGAAGGATTCCGCGGCGGGCATTTCGCGCCACTTCTAGTGCTCGGCCTCCTCTGGATCGGCATCCTCGTCCTGATCGCGCTCGTCGTCGTTGCCGGAACGCTGCTGGCACTCGGGCCGGGCGGCGTCGCCGCCCTGATGCGCGCGGCCGACAGCATGAGTTTCGACCTCGCCTCGATCGACTATGCGGCGCTTCTTTCCGCAGGCATGACCTTCGCGGTGCTGTCGGCGATCGCGCTCGTCCTCACCGCCGTCGCAGCGTCCGCGTACTGGTTCGCTCCGGCGCTTGTTGTGTTGAACGGTGAACCGCCGCTCGCCGCGCTGCGCGCGAGCTTCGTCGCGTCGTGGGTCAACGTCGGCGCCTTCCTGCTCTACGGATTGATCGGCGTCGGTCTCGCACTCGCCGCGTCGATACCGGTCCTGCTCGGTTGGCTCGTCGTCGGGCCGATGACGGCGGCGAGCGCATACGCCGGCTGGCGCACGATCTTCGGGCGGCCGGCATGAACGCGACTCCGGCGACACCGTACTCTGCCGACTCCGCGGCGCCGCGCTTCGCGTGGCTGCCGGCGGCGGGGAGCTGGAAGTATTACGCGCTCCTGGCCGCAACCGGGATCCTCGTGCTCGGCCCGCTCGGCGGGATCGCGGCGTCGTACATGAACTTCTCGCTCGGCTTCTTCGTCGGCGGGCAGGTGCTCGCCGGAATTCTCGGCTCGGCGGTCACGTTCGGCTATGGCGCCCACGGCCGCCACGGCGCGAACTACATCCAGACGACCGCGGCGTCGGTCGCCGGAATGAGCGCGATGGCGGTGGTGATCCAGGCGATGTCGTGGATGGGCCTGCCGCAGCCGCCGGCCTGGCAGCTCGTCCTGTACATGCTGTCGATCGGCATGTTCGGTGTCGGCGTCGGCATGCTGTACACGCCGATTCTCGTCGACCGGCTGCGCCTCACCTTTCCTTCGGGCCTCGCGGTCGCCAACATCCTTCGCGCGCTCACCGATCCGGTGCTGCTGCGCCGATCGGTCGCGCGGTTGTTCGGCGGCATGGCCGCCGGCCTCGTGTCGGGGATCGGCGCAGGAAAGGTCGCGGTGCTCGGCGCAATCGACCTCTCGGCGTCGACGTTCGGCGCCGGCATGATCGTCGGCGCGAGGATCGGCGTCGCGGCGATCGTCGGCGGCCTCGTGAGCTGGGCGATGATTCCGTATTTCGTCTCGATCGGCTGGCTCCAGCCCGGCGATCCGTTCCGCAAGATCACCTTCCTGATCGCCCTCGGCATGATCATGGGCGCGGCGATCATCGACATCACGCTGATCCTCTACCGCGCGTGGCAGCGCGCGCGCGACACGCAGGCGGCACCCGAGGCGCCGCAGCCCGACTGGCAGCGCACCAACTTCCGGCGGCTCGTGCTCTGGGTGGTGTTCTGGGGGATCGCGATCGTCGTCGTCGGCTCGCAGGTGCTGCACGAGCCGGTGGGCTACCTCGTAATGGCGGTGGCGCTGGTGTTCGTGTTCGCGATGGTGAACGGCATCTCGGTCGGCATGGTCGATTCGAATCCGATCTCGTCCGCGTTCGTCGTGACCGTGATCCTGATGGCGGCCGTCGGCCTCCGGGATCCCAACGTCGGCCTGATGGCGGCGACGGTGCTGCTCGTGTCGACGAGCGAGGCCTGCGACATGCAACAGGATCGCTCGACCGGCTGGCGGATCGGCACGAACCGTACGATCCAGTTCCGCTTCCAGGTCGCCGGGATCGTCATGGGCGCGATCCTCGCCGTCGTGCTCGCGCGGCTCTTCATGGACGCGTATCCGATCCTGCTCAAGGATCAGACGGTGCTCCCTGCCGATCAGCAGCCCGCACGCTGGGCCTCGGCGATGACCTACAAGTTCGTCGGCGTGTTGAGGAGCCTGACCCAGGACCGTCCGTACGAGCGAACGGCGATCTGGGTCGGCGTCGCGATCGGCTTCGCGACCGAGGTGCTGCGCAAAGTCATCAAGTCGCGCGCGGCGTGGCAGCGCTTCGCGACGTCGGGCAAGGTCGGCTTCAGCGCCGACTTCCTGCTCGATGCGGTGATCCTGCCATCTCCGTACGCGTCGTCGTTCGGCGGTTTCGTCAATCTGCTCACCTCCGCCTGGTTCGCCGCCGGTGGCGTCGTGTCGAGCTTCGTCAACAGCCTGCCGAAGGCTGCGAAGAGCGAACCGGCGCTGCCGAGCGACATGAGCACGACGTCGCTGGTCGGCGGCGGACTGATCGCCGGCGACGCGATCGCTGCGCTCGCGCTCGGCATCGCGGGACTCCTCGCGACCGTGCTCGGCTGAGGCGTCCGACGGGATTCCTCACGCGCACCGCGGTGCGTCGCGCGAGACCTTGGTCGCGCCAGGCACGCGGTGGGGTGCGTCGCACCCCGGCGCGCGGTTCCGACGCGACCGCGGGCGCCGTGCCGATCGAAGCGAGGGAATCTTTCCGTGGATCGTCGTGTTTGTCGCTTCGGATGCGCGCATGCCGTTCGCAACGACGACACATGCGTGCTCAGAGACATCCTGCCGCATTGGCGCGCTGCGGTCGCGCTCGCGACTCCGATTGCGGCGAACGCCGACGAAGGCGAAACGCTGCACTGGCAGTCGATCGTCGGCATCCTTCAGGCGAACAACGTCGTCGGCTCCGGCTCCGGCGCGGTGACCGGCGGCGGCCAACCGTGGACGACGTCGGGTGGCCACGCATCGGTCGATCTGCGCACGGGTCAGGTGAACTTCG
>JAICXH010000051.1 GCA_025981645.1 Burkholderiales bacterium | reverse complement strand
TGGGTGCTTGGCGCCGGGGCTTCCCGGTGGGTCGCGTGACGGGGATTTACGGGGCGCGCCGCTACCGGATCGCCCGGCTCGACGAGTTCTGCCGCGTGCTCGACATCGATTTCTTCGAACTCGCGCGGCTCGCGCGCGGACGCGACGACGAGGTGCGCGAGATGACCGAGGCGCAGGAAGAGGCGCTCGCCCGTGACGCGGAGCTACTCGGCGTCTTCTACCTGCTGCTGTCCGACTGGACGGTCGCCGACATTCTGGCGCGCTACGAGCTCGTGCCGACCGCACTTACGCAGCATCTCGTGAGGCTCGACCGTCTCGGACTGATCGAGCTCCAGTCGCACGACCGCGTGCGCCTGAAGGTCCCGAAGCTTCTGCGCCTGCAGCCAGGGGGGCCGATCCACCGCGTCCACGGCACGCGCGTGTTCAACGACTTCATCGCCGCCGAATTCGATCGCGTCGGCGCCTACTTCCGCTTCGAGTACCGCGAGCTGTCGAAGGCGTCCTACGAGCTGATGCAGCGCAGGCTCGCGCGCCTCGCTGCGGAGTTTCTCGAGCTTGCGGAGCTCGATGCGACGCTGCCTTCGCGCGAACGCGAGACGACAGGGCTCCTCATGGCGATGCGCCGATGGGAGCTCTCGCGAGTCACCGGATTGAAGCCGCGCGTCCACCCGGCGGCGGTCGCGCGAAAGGTCGGTGGAGCGGGGGCTGCGGTGCGAAAGGTCAGTGGCGCGGGGACTGCAGTACGCCGCCGGTGATCTCGGTCGCGGCGACGTCGGCCTCGGCGCGGCCGCGTGCGAAGCTCAGCCTCAGCCGCTCGCCCAGCGCGAGTCGCGCGGCATCGGTCACGACGCTGCCGTCACTGCGCTCGGCGAGCGCATAGCCGCGTTCGAGCACGGCCAGCGGGTTGAGGTGCGAAAGCGCGTCGGCGTGTCGCGCGAGCGCGCTGGTTGCGAGACCGAGGCGTGCCGCTGCCGCGCGGACGAGGCGCCCGCCGAGCGCCTGCAGGCGCTCGTCCTGTTGCGCAAGGCGCGCAGCGGGATGGACGAGCCTGCGCGCCGCGAGGTCGAGTCGCTGCGCGCAGGTGCCTGCGGCATGGGTCCAGCCGCGGGCGAGCCGCTGGGCGCGCTGGGCAAGCGCGGCGGCGAGCGCCACCCGGTCCGGAACCGCGAGTGCGGCGGCACCCGTCGGCGTCGGGGCGCGGGCATCGGCGACGAAGTCGCAGATCGTGAAGTCGGTCTCGTGGCCGACGCCCGAGATCACCGGCAGCCTGGACTCGAAGACCGCGCGCGCGAGCTCCTCCTCGTTGAACGCCCACAGGTCCTCGAGCGACCCGCCGCCGCGGCAGACGATCAGCACGTCGACTTCGCCGCGGACGCTGGCTTCGCCGATCGCCCGCGCGAGCTCGCCGGCGGCACCCGTACCCTGGACCGGAGCCGGGTAGACGATCACCGGAACGACGGGCATGCGCCGGCGAAGGGTGGTCAGCACATCGCGCAGAGCCGCCGCCTTCAGCGAAGTGACCACTCCCACACGACGCGGAAACTGCGGCGGTGCGCGCTTGCGCGCCGGGTCGAACCACCCCGCTGCCTCCAGCTTCGCCTTGAGCCGCAGGAAGCGCTCGTAGAGGACACCGAGCCCCGCCAGTCGGATCGTCTCGACACCGAGCTGGAAATCTCCTCGCGGCTCGTAAATCGTCGGCGTCGCGCGCACTTCGACCGCCAGCCCGTCGCGGAGCGTGAAGGCGAGCCCTTGCGCCTTGAACTTGAAGAACACGCAGCGTACCTGCGCGCGGTCGTCCTTCAGCGTGAAGTAGAGGTGACCGGAAGCGGCCCGCGTATAGCCCGATACCTCACCCGCAATCCAGGCGAGGCCCAGATGACGCTCGAGCAGGAGTCGCGCCGACGAGACCAGCAGCGACACCGGGATCACCGGTGCCCCACCGGCGACGCCGTCGCCGGTCGGATCACGCTTTGGCATTATGTCCTGGACAATTGTAGTTCATGGACCTGTCACCGAGCCGCCGGACCGACAGGGATCCGCGTCCCGATCGGGGGGATTTTCGCCGCGCACTTCCCCGAGCGTCGAAAATAACCCGTTGTTTCGCAATGCCTTTGAATCTGGTCGAAAATCGGCCCGCGACGAAATTCCTTTGTCAGGGCGCGACTTAGGATTCGAATGTACAAGATATGCACACCACGATCCACAGGATTTGTGGAAAACGTCCACGCGACCGCAGCGGTCGTCGGCCGCGAAGCCTTATTCGGCGCGGCTTTCCGGGGTGGGACGTAATTGCCCCACGTAACCGGAACCATGACGGCCGCAGGCGGCACGGTTAGAATGATCTGCCCATCGCTTGTTCATGAACAAAACGGTTGATGCTGCGTCGCAGCAGCGCCCAGAAGCTACGCCGTCCGACGCTGCGCCGGCGTCGAACTTCCTGCGCGCAATCGTCGCTGACGACCTGGCGCGCGGAACCTATGGCGGTCGCATCGTCACGCGCTTTCCGCCCGAGCCGAACGGCTATCTGCATTTCGGTCACGCGAAGTCGATCATCCTGAACTTCGGGCTCGCCGCCGAGAACGGTGGCACCTGCCACCTTCGCTTCGACGACACCAACCCGCTGAAGGAGGACGTCGAGTTCGAGGACGCGATTGCCGAATCGGTGCATTGGCTCGGTTACGACTGGGGGCCGCACCGCTATCACGCGTCCGATTACTACGAGGTGCTCTACGAATTCGCCGAGTGGTTCGTCGAGCGGGGGCTCGCCTACGTCGACAGCCAGACGCCTGACGAGATGCGCGCGACGCGGGGCACGCTGACCGAGCGGGGCCGCGCCGGGCCGTGGCGCGATCGCAATCCCTCCGAGAGCCTCGACCTGCTGCGGCGGATGCGCGCGGGGGAGTTCCCCGACGGCGCGCACGTGCTGCGCCTGAAGATCGACATGGCGAGCCCGAACATCAATCTGCGCGATCCGACGATCTATCGAATCCGGCACGCGTCACATCATCGCACCGGCGATCGCTGGTGCATCTACCCGCTCTACGACTACACACACTGCATCTCGGACGCGCTCGAGCGTGTCACCCACTCGATCTGCACGCTCGAGTTCCAGGACCATCGCCCGCTCTACGACTGGATCATCGAGCGGCTCGCCGAGGGAGGCAGGCTCGAGCGGCCGCTTCCGCACCAGCACGAGTTTGCGCGGCTCAATCTCACCTACACGGTTCTGTCGAAGCGACGCCTGATCGAGCTCGTCGATGACGGTCACGTCGACGGCTGGGACGATCCGCGGATGCCGACGCTCGTCGCGGCGAAGCGGCGCGGCTTCACGCCCGAAGGCTTTCGCCTGTTCGCCGAGCGCATCGGCGTGGCGCGGTCCGATTCATGGATCGACATGGGGGTGCTCGAGGATGCGATGCGCGACGACCTCAATCGGCGCGCTCAGCGGCGCATCGCCGTGCTCGACCCGGTCAGGCTCGTCGTCGACAACTACCCCGCGGAGCGCAGCGAGGACTGCGACGCGCCGAATCACCCGCAGCGTCCCGAGCTCGGGCGGCGGGCCCTGCCGTTCACGCGCGAGCTCGTGATCGAGCGCGACGATTTCATGGAATCGCCGCCGCGCGGCTACTTCCGCCTCGCTCCCGGCGCCGAGGTGCGGCTGCGCTATGCGTACATCGTGCGCTGCACTGGGTTCGAGCGTGACGCAGCGGGTCGGGTCAGTGTCGTCCACTGCGAATACGACGTGGCAACGAAGAGCGGCACGCCCGGCGCCGAGGCACGCAAGGTGAAGGGCAACGTTCACTGGATCTCTGCGGCGCACGCAGTGCCGGCCGAGTTTCGTCTCTACGATCGCCTGTTCTCGGTGCCGTTCCCCGGCGCGCCGGGCGACGTCAGCGCGAAGGCCGCCGACGCGGGCGCCGCCGACGGCGGAAGCTATCTCGATGACCTCAATGCCGACTCGAAGCGCGTTGTTGCCGGATTCGTAGAGCCGTCGCTCGCCGCGACGGCTCCGGGCGAGCGCTACCAGTTCGAGCGCCACGGCTACTTCGCCACGGACCTTCGCGATCACGTCCCGGGCCGCGCGGTGTTCAACCGCACGGTGTCGCTCAGGGACTCGTGGTCGCATGCGCGCTAGCGCGGTTGCGTGCGCTAGCGTGGTCGCGTGCGCGCCAGCCGCGCATCGCGGCGCGGCGCCGGCGCGCGCTAAGATGGCGCCACTTCCACTGCGGACATCGCCATGAAGCGCATCTTCCTGTTCCTCGTGACCAACCTCGCGGTGGTCCTCGTGCTGTCGATCGTGCTGCGCGTGCTGGGGCTCGATCGTATGCTCGCCGCGCAGGGCTACGGCTACGGACAGCTGCTCGTCTACGCGGCAGTCGTCGGCTTTGTCGGGGCGTTCGTCTCGCTGCTGATGTCGAAGTCGATCGCCAAGTGGTCGACCGGAGCGCACGTGATCGCTTCGCCGTCGAACGAGGCGGAGTCGTGGCTGCTCGCGACCGTGCAGAAGCTCGCCACGACGGCGGGCGTCGCGATGCCCGAGGTGGCGATCTACGACGGCGCGCCGAACGCTTTCGCGACCGGCGCCTTCCGCAATTCAGCGCTGGTTGCGGTGTCGACCGGGTTGCTGCAGTCGATGAGCCGCGACGAGGTCGAGGCGGTGCTCGGACACGAGATGACGCACGTGGCCAATGGCGACATGGTGACGCTGACGCTGATCCAGGGGGTCGTCAACACGTTCGTCGTGTTCCTTTCGCGGGTCGTCGGCTCGATCGTCGATCGCGCCGTGTTCCGCAATGACGGGCGCAGCAGCGGTGCCGGCTATTTCATCACCGTTATCGTCTGCCAGATCGTGTTCGGCGTGCTGGCGAGCATCGTCGTTGCATATTTCTCGCGGTTGCGCGAATTCCGCGCCGACGCCGGCAGCGCGCGCCTGCTCGGATCGCCGCAGCCGATGATCGGCGCGCTGAAGCGTCTCGGCGGCCTCGAGGCGGGACCGCTGCCGCAGTCGCTGAAGGCGTCGGGTATCACCGGCGCCGCGGGCATGATGGCGCTGTTCGCGTCGCATCCGCCGATCGAGGCGCGGATCGCCGCGCTGCAGAATACCGCGCCGGGCGCCGCCTGACGATGCGCTACAAGATCGAAGTGCAGGACGACACCGGGGTCTGGAGCGATGTCCGCGGCAGCGATGGGGCCATCCTCACGTTCGACGACGAGGCCAACGCGCGCGCCGCGCTCGCCGAACGCTACCCGATTCTCGTGCAGATGGAGAAGTATGCCGGCGGGAAGCGAACGCGCGTGATCCGCATCCTCGAAGACGACGACGACTGGCCGGCGAAGCGCACTCCGCCGCCGGGCTGAAAACAGAACGGCCGGTGGCGCTTCGTGCACCCACCGGCCGTCGCTGCGCGGACGGGCCGCGCGAAATTCGCTTACTTCAGGTGATTCGAGACGAGCTTCGTCATCTCGAACATCGAGACCTTGTTCTTGCCGCCGAACACCGCGCGCAGCTTATCGTCGGCGTTGATCAGGCGCTTGTTGACCGAGTCCTGCAGCCTGTTCTTCTTGATGTAGTCCCAGATCTTCTTGGTGACTTCGGTGCGCGGCATCGGCGTGCTGCCGACCACTGCGGCAAGCACCGTCGACGGCGTCATCGCCTTCATGAATGCCGCATTCGGCTTGCGCTTGGCGGCCTTCTTCGGGGCCGGCTTCTTCGCGGCAGCCTTCTTCGCGGCAGGCTTCTTCGCCGCCGACTTCTTTGCTGCGGGCTTCTTGGCGGCCGGCTTCTTCGCGGCGGGCTTCTTGGCGGCAGTCTTCTTCGCAGCTTTCTTTGCAGTAGCCATGTGTCTCCTTCCTGTGGGTAATTCGGGGCGTGCAACGCCTCAGCGCTCTGAAGCGGACCCTCCTGTCGAGGCACGGCGCTCCATCGGCGGCGACTATACCGCATTTTCCCAGTGGCGGAAGGGCCGTCGCGGGGAAATTTCATCCGGGCGCGCACGAGCGTTGCGTCCGATGCGCAACGTCGCGCGGCGTTAGAATCGCCGCTACCGCCGATCGTCCGCATCATGTCCGAGCCCGTCTCCGATCCCGCTGTGCCTCCCGGTGATTCCCGCCGCGCTGCGCTCGACGAGCGAAGCATCGACGCCGATCCATTCCGCCAGTTCGCGCTCTGGTTCGACGAGGCCCGCGCGGCGCGCATCCGGGATCCCAATGCGATGGCGCTCGCGAGCGTCGGCGCGGACGGTCAGCCGTCGGTCCGCATGGTCCTCCTCAAGGAGGTCGATGCGCGCGGGTTCGTGTTCTACACGAACTTTGCGAGCCGCAAGGCGCGAGAGCTCGCCGCCGGCGCCCGCGCGGCGCTGCTGTTCTTCTGGGCCGAGCTCGAGCGGCAGGTCCGCATCGAGGGGGTCGTCGAGCGGGTTGGGGGGCCGGAGTCCGACGCGTACTTCGCGACGCGCGCGCGCGATTCGCAGCTCGGCGCGTGGGCCTCGCCGCAGAGCAGTCCGATCCCCGACCGCGCGTGGCTCGAAGCGAGCTACGTCGGATACGCCGCCCGCTTCGACGGGCAGGTGCCGCGCCCCCCGCATTGGGGGGGATTGCGCGTCGTGCCGTCGTGCTTCGAGTTCTGGCAGGGCCGTGCATCACGGCTGCACGACCGGCTCGTCTGGGCGCGCGCAGGCAGCGGCTGGACGGTCGGGCGGCTCGCGCCCTAGTCAGGCGTGCTGCTTGAGGCGGCTCGCAAACGCCTTGCGGAACTTCGCGACCTTCGGCGCGACGACGTAGGCGCAGTAGGGCGCGCTGCCGTTGCGGGAGAAGTAGTCGCGGTGGTAGTCCTCGGCCGGGTAGAAAGGCGCCGGTCCTTCGATCGCCGTCACGACCGGCTCGTCCCAAAGCCCCTTCGCGGTGAGCTCGGTGATCACTTCACCGGCGATCCGCCGCTCGTCGTCGTCGGCGCAGAAAATCACCGATCGATACTGGGTGCCGACGTCGTTGCCCTGGCGGTTCGCCGTGGTCGGGTCGTGGATCGTGAAGAACACACGCAGCAGGTCGGCGTACGAGACGACCTGCGGATCGAACGTGAGCCGCACCACCTCGGCGTGCCCGGTGCGTCCCGAGCAGACGTCCTCGTAGCTCGGTTCGGGAACGCTTCCGCCGGCGTAGCCCGATTCGACCCGGTCGATGCCCGCGAGCTCGCGGAACACCGCTTCGAGGCACCAGAAGCAGCCGCCTCCGAGCATCGCGGTGCGGCGGCTATCAGGCTCGCCAGGACCTCCGGCGGGCGCCCTCGACGGCACGGAACGGTCGATCATGATCGGGAGCTTACGCCTCGCGATCTGGGATAATCGCCGCGCCGTGATGCTCGACCCAATCCGCTTCGTGGCGCGGGTGGTCGCGCGGATGCGCGAGGTCGACCTCGGCCGGGTGGCCGCGAGTCTCTCGTTCACCACGCTGCTCGCCATCGTGCCGCTCGCCACGGTGACGGTCGCCCTCGTCGCGCATTTCCCGCTGTTCGACGACTGGCTGCGCGCGCTCGAGCAGTTCCTGCTCCGACACCTGCTGCCGTTCTCCGCGGCCGCCGAGGTGCGGGTCAGGGTGACCGAATTCGCCGACCAGGCGGTGCGTCTGTCGGGCATCTCGATCGCCGTGATCGTCGCGACGGCGGTGCTGGCGATCGCGACGGTCGAGCGCGAAATCAACGCGATCTGGGGCGTCCGCGACGGGCGCTCGATCGGGCGCCGCTTCGTCGTCTACACGCTCGGCCTCACCGCCGGGCCGGTGCTGATCGGCGCCAGCATCTCGCTCACCACGTGGCTCGTCGTCCATTCGCTCGCCGTCGTACCGATCCATCGTCCGCTCGGCGAACGGATCGTCCGAGCGCTGCCTTTCATGTTCTCGTTCGCGGGCCTGACGCTCCTCTACAAGGCGACTCCGGCGCGGCGCGTGCCGTCGGCTACCGCGGCAATCGCCGGTGCGCTTGCGGCGGCCGCTCTCGAAGTCGCCAAGGCCGGCTTCGCGTGGTACGTGACGCGGGTGTCGACCTATCAGGCGATCTACGGCGCGCTTTCCGCACTGCCGATCTTTCTGCTTTGGGTGTACCTGTGCTGGGTCATCGTGCTCGCCGGAGCCGCGATCAACGCGACGCTGGTGGAGCCGGGCGGCAAGCGCGGCGGACGGGGCGCGCGCGCGCGCTGACTCGCCGGCAGCGTGCCGGCGCGTCGCCCGGGTGCGTGCGCCGCAGCGCCGGGCCGGATGCGACCGGTTGCCTCGCGGCGCCTGGCCACGCTACATTTCGCCGTTGCCCGGGAAGGGGAATCGTCGCGGATTCCTCCGGGTCCGCGCAGAGGAGTGACCCCAAGTGTGGTCGATGATCGAAGCGGCCGGGTGGCCGATCTGGCCGCTGATCGTGGCGTCCGTCATTGCGCTCGCGCTGATCTTCGAGCGCGCGTGGTCGCTGCGGCAGCGCGTGGTCGCGCCACGCGGGATGGTCGACCACGTGCTGGTCGAGTACAAGCACACCGGCCCGACGCAGGACCTGCTCGTGCGCACGGCCGAGCAGGGACCGCTCGGGCGCATCCTCGCCGCGGGACTCGCCAACGTGAAGAGCCCGCGGCCGGTGATGAAGGAGGCGATCGAGGAAGTCGGCAGGCTCGTCACCCATGAGCTCGAGCGCTTCCTCACCACGCTGGGGACGATCGCGGCGATGGCGCCGCTTCTCGGGCTGTTTGGAACCGTGGTCGGAATGATCGAGATCTTCGGCTCGCAGAGCGCCACCGGCTCGAACCCGATCGTGCTCGCGCACGGCATTTCGGTCGCGCTCTACAACACGGCGATGGGCCTGATCGTCGCGATTCCGAGCATGATCTTCTACCGTTACTTCCGTGCGCGCGTCGACACGCTGGTCATCGAGATGGAGCAGCAGGCGATCAAGCTGGTCGACTTCGCCCACGGCGAGCGGCGATGAACCTGCGCGGCGACCGGTCGCGCGACGAGCCGGAGATCAACTTCATCCCGTTGATCGACGTGATGCTCGTCATCCTGATCTTCCTGATGGTGACGACGACCTATCAGCGGATCACCGAGCTGCAGATCACGCTGCCACAGGCCGACGCGGCCGCGGCGCACCAGCAGCCGCACGAGATCGAGGTCGGACTCGACGCGCACGGTCGCTACTCGATCGCCGGCGCGGCGCCCTTCGCGTTCACGACTCCGGAGGCGATGAGCGAGCTGCTGCGCCGGGCGGCCGGCAGCGACCACGATCCGGTGATCGTAATAAACGCCGACGCGCGCGCATCGCACCAGTCGGTGGTGCGGGTCATGGAGGCGTCGCGCGACGCGGGCTTCACGCACATCACCTTCGCGACGCAGGCGGCGACCCCGCGCGCGCGCTAGGGCCGCCTGCCGTGACGCTCGCCGCGCGGATCGAACGGGCGTGGTGGCGGCCGTCGATCGGCGTCGTCGCCGTGCTGCTCGCCCCGGCCGCGGCATTCTTCGGCGCGATCGTTGCGCTGCGCAGGCGCCTCTACCGGCGCGGCTGGCTCGCGCGCGTGCGCCTGGCGGTTCCGGTGGTCGTCGTCGGCAACATCGCCGTTGGCGGCACCGGCAAGACGCCGCTCACTGTGGCGCTCGCCGAGGCGCTGCGCGAGCGAGGCTTTCGTCCCGGCGTAGTGAGCCGCGGCTACGGCCGCCGCGAGCGCGCGCCGCGCGAGGTGAACGCGGCGAGCACGTGGCGCGAGGTCGGCGACGAGCCGCTCGTGCTCGCGCGCTCCGGTATTCCGGTCTACGTTGCGGCGAAGCGCGCGGCTGCCGCCGAGGCGCTTCTCGCCGCGCATCGCGACGTCGATGTGATCCTCTCGGACGATGGCCTGCAGCATTACGCGCTCGAGCGCGATTTCGAGATCGCCGTCGTCGACGCGCTGCGCGGCAGCGGCAACGGGCTGCTGCTGCCGGCGGGTCCGTTGCGAGAGCGCGTCGCTCGCCTCGACGAGGTCGACGCGATCGTCGAGCGCGACGCGACGCCGGCGTGCGCGGCCGACGCGACCGACGCGGACGGGGCAGGTCGCGGGCGCCGGGGAGTGCCCGGCGCAGTCCCGCGCTACGCCATGCGTTACGAAGAAGGGGCGTGGCGCAATCTCGTCGAAGCGAATGCCAGGCTCGATCCGGCGACGCTCGCCGGTGGGGACACGGTCGCGCTGGCGGCCATCGCCGATCCCGCGCCGTTCTTCGCTGCTGTGGCGCGCCGTGGCATCTCCGCGCGCCGACGCGCGTTTCCCGATCACCATGCGTTCCGCATGCAGGATGTCGCCTTTCCGGGTGCGCGCGCGATTCTGATGACCGAGAAGGACGCGGTAAAATGCCGTGAGTTCGGCGACGCGCGGATGTGGTTTCTGCCGATTCGTGCAGCGATCGACGCGGCGCTCGTCGACGCCATCGTGGAGAAATTGCGTGGATCCGAAGCTCCTCCAGATGCTGGTCTGCCCGGTGACCAAGGGTCCGCTGGTGTTTGACCGCGAGCGGCAGGAGCTGATCTCGCGTTCGGCCCGGCTCGCCTATCCGATTCGCGACGGCATCCCCGTCATGCTCGAAGACGAGGCGCGCAAGCTGAGTCCCGAGGAATGGGAAGCGCTGAAGGACTAAGTTTCACCGCGCTGATCCCGGCGCGCTACGCGTCGACGCGGCTTCCCGGCAAGCCGCTCGCCGACCTTGGCGGACTGCCGATGGTGGTGCACGTCGCTCTACGCGCCCGGCAAAGCGGCGCCAGCCGCGTCATCGTGGCGACCGACGATGCGCGGATCGCCGATGCGGTGTCGGCGCAAGGCATCGAGACGCTCAGGTCGCGTGCCGAGCACGCGACCGGCACCGACCGGCTCGCCGAGGCGGCGAGCCTTCTCGGACTCGCCGACGACGCCGTCGTCGTCAACGTTCAGGGCGACGAGCCGCTGATCGAGCCCGGGCTGATCGGCGAGGTGGCACGCCTGCTCGCGGCGCGCCCCGACGCGTCGATCGCGACCGCATGCCACCCGATCGCCTTTGCGGCCGAGCTCTTCGATCCCAACATCGTCAAGGTGGCGCTCGACGCGCGTCGCGCAGCGCTCTACTTCAGCCGCGCGCCAATTCCGTGGGCCCGCGACGCATTCGCGGCGCTCGCCGATCGACCTGACCGGTGGATGACCGCCGCGCTGCCAGCGGACCTTCCGGTCTATCGGCACTACGGTCTGTACGCCTACCGCGCCGGCTATCTGCGCGCGTTTCCCGGTCTCGAGCCGGCGCCGCTCGAGCGCTTCGAGGCGCTCGAGCAGCTGCGCGCGCTGTGGCACGGCCATCGCATCGTCGTGCACGTCGCCACGGGTGTCGCAGCACCCGGAGTCGACAGTGCCGGCGATCTCGATCGCGTGCGCAGGCTGCTGGCCGCGCGCGCGGGCGCCGCCGACCGATGACCCGACCCGACGCGCCGTCCGATCCAGATTGACCCGGCGCATCCGATGCGGTGAGAATCCACGACGGCGCGCCCTCCCGCGCGTGAAACGCGGCGCGAGCCCCCGCGCAGTCGGGCCGACACGAGGAACGGGCACCACTCATGCGATTGATCCTGCTCGGTCCGCCGGGTGCGGGCAAGGGGACGCAGGCCGCGCTGATCTGCGACGCTTGGCACATTCCGCAGATCTCGACCGGTGACATGCTGCGCACGGCGGTGAAGGCTGGCACGCCGATCGGTCTTGCCGCACAGTCGGTCATCGACCGAGGCGCGCTCGTTTCCGACGACATCATCATCAAGCTCGTCAAGGATCGGCTGCGCGAGCCCGACTGCCAGCCAGGCTACCTGTTCGACGGCTTCCCGCGCACGATCCCGCAGGCCGATGCATTGAAGGATGCGGGCATCGACGTCGATTACGTGATCGAGATCGACGTTCCCGATGCGGCGATCGTCGAGCGAATGAGCGGGCGCCGCGTCCACCTTCCGTCCGGGCGCAGCTACCACGTCAAGTACAACCCGCCACAGGTCTCGGGGCGCGACGACGTCACCGGCGAGGCGCTGGTGCAGCGCGACGACGACCACGAAGACACCGTGAGGGAGCGACTCGCCGTCTATCACGCGCAGACCGAGCCGCTGGTCGCGTATTACGAACGCTGGTCGGCAACCGGCGACCGGCGTGCGCCGCGCTACCGCAGGGTGTCGGGTGTCGGCAGCGTCGAGAGCGTCGGCGAGGCCTGCCTCGCCGCGCTGCGCGGCTGACGCGCCCTCGAGCGCGCAGCGTGCCTGAGCGCGGATCTTCGTCGATGGAAGGAAGTTCCACGACGCCGACGGTGAGCGTCGTCGTGCGCAGCAGCGATCGGCCGACGCTTCCCGCCGCGCTTGCCTCGATCGCCGCGCAGGACTACCGGCCCATCGAAGCGGTGGTGGTCGCCGCGAGCGGCGCGGCGCACCCGGTCCCGCCTCCGAGCGTCGGCCCGCATCGGCTGCGCTTCGTCGCGAGCGCCGTGCCGCTGACCCGTCCGCAGGCGGCCAACGCGGGCGTCGATGCGGCTGTCGGCGACTGGGTCACCTTTCTCGACGACGACGATCTGCTGCTGCCGGGCCACGTCGCAGGATTGGTTGCGGCGGCGGGCCGCGGCGGCGGCGCGCGTTTCGTGTACACGCTCGCCCGCGCGAAGATGGCCGACGGCACGACGCGCAGCTGGGGCCAGCCGTTCTCGCTGCAGCAACTCTACGAACGCAACTTCATCCACCTCGCAGGCGCGCTGTTTTCGCGCGAGCTTCTGCGCGAAGGTTGCCGGTTCGACGAGACCTTCGAGATCATGCAGGACTGGGACTTCTTCCTGCAGTGCGCGCAGCGGACGCGCTTTCATTTCGAGCGACGCGAGACGTTCGAATGGCACGCCGACGCCGGAAGCTCCGGTGCAGCCGGCAATGCCAATCATGACGATGCGCGCTTCGCCGCGTTTCGCGACCGCGTCTACGCGAAGTGGCAGGGCGCGCGCGACGCGCTCGTCGAACGCGTGACGACCGCGCTCGAGGCAGCCGTCGCGAGCGCGCGCAGCGGTGATCTTGCCGGAGCCGAGTCACGCTGCCGCGCGGTCCTCGAATTCAGCCAGAACGATCCCTTCGCGCTCAATATGCTCGGCATGGTGCTGCGCGACGCCGGGCGCCTCGACGAGGCGCGCCGCGTCCAGGAAGACGCCTGCGCGGTCCGGCCGGACGATCCGTCGCTCCTCTACAATCTCGCGCTGGTGTGCCGGCGTCAGGGAGATCTCGCCGCCGCGCGCGAACGCGCGGACGAAGCGGCCGCGATCGCTCCCGGCTTCGCTTCGGCGCGGCGGCTCGCTGCCGAGCTTGCTGCGCCGGCCGGTGCGCACGACAGCATCACGGCCCCATGACGCGACGCAACGCTTTCTATGCGCAATCCGGCGGCGTCACCGCCGTCATCAACGCGAGCGCCGCGGGGGTGATCGAGACTGCGCGTCGCCACCGGACACGGATCGGCCACGTCTACGCCGGCCGCAACGGCATCATCGGCGCGCTGACCGAGGACCTGATCGACACCGGGCGCGAGCCCGCGCGCGCGATCGCTGCGTTGAAGCACACGCCGGCCGGCGCGTTCGGCTCGTGCCGCTACAAGCTCGGTGCGCTCGAGGGCCAGCGCGCGCAGTACGAGCGCCTGATCGACGTGTTCCGCGCGCACGACATCGGCTACTTTTTCTACAACGGCGGCAACGACTCGGCCGACACCTGTCTCAAGGTCGGCGAGGTCGCGCGCATGCTCGGCTATCCGCTCGCCGCGATCCACATCCCGAAGACGGTCGACAACGACCTCGCGGTGACCGACAGCTGCCCGGGGTTCGGATCGGTGGCGAAGTACGTCGCGACGTCGATGCGCGAGGCGGCTTTCGACGTCGCGTCGATGGCGCGCACGTCGACCCGCGTATTCGTGCTCGAAGTGATGGGCCGCCACGCCGGATGGATCACCGCCGCCGTCGGGCTTGCCGACGACGACGCGACGCCGATCCCGCTCGTGCTGCTGTTTCCCGAGATCGCGTTCGACGAGGCGGCGTTCGTTGCCGCGGTTCGCGAGAGGACCGAGCGCTTCGGGTACTGCTGCGTCGGCGTATCGGAAGGGCTGCGCGATGCGAACGGGCAGCTCCTCGCCGAAGCGGGCACACGCGACGCCTTCGGGCACGCGCAGCTCGGCGGCGTCGGACCGCTCGTCGCGAAGCTCGTCAAGGACCGGCTCGGGTACAAGTATCACTGGGCGGTCGCCGATTATCTGCAGCGCGCCGCAAGGCATCTCGCGTCGAAGACCGACCTCGACCAGTCGTACGCGGTCGGCAAGGCGGCAGTCGAGCTCGCGATCGCCGGCAAGAGCGCGGTCATGCCGACGATCGTGCGCGTGTCGGATCGCCCCTACCGCTGGAAGATCGGCACGGCGCCGCTCGCGAAGATCGCCAACCGCGAGAAGATGCTGCCGCGCACGTTCATCACCGCCGACGGCTTCGGCATGACGGCGAAGGCGCGCGCCTATCTCGTGCCGCTGATCAGGGGTGAGGCGCCGCCGCCGTTTCGCAACGGGCTGCCGCAGTACGTCCGCCTGAAGAACGCGGCGGTGCCGAAGAAGCTCCCGGAGTTCGAGGTCTGACTCGGCGCAATCACACGGGCGCGTTCGGAGCGCCGACCTGCGCCCTGGGCGGTGAGCTCGTCCGCGGCCGGCTCGACGCCTCGGCTCGAAAACTGGCAAAATAGCGCGCTTTTTTGCTCGCAGAACCTTGCTCGTAGACCCCAGGGAGAACGCTTCATGTCCAATCCGCTCGTCTTCGCACTCCTGTGCGCGGTCGCGGCCATCGTCTATGGCGTCGTGTCGATCCGCTGGATCCTCTCGAAGCCCGCCGGCAATGCGCGCATGCAGGAGATCGCCGCCGCCGTGCAGGCCGGGGCCAAGGCCTACCTGAACCGCCAGTACACGACGATCGGCATCGTCGGCATCGTTCTATTCGTCATCATCGGCATCTTCCTGTCGTGGCGCACCGCCGGCGGTTTTGCGATCGGCGCGATCCTCTCCGGCCTCGCCGGATACATCGGAATGAACGTGTCGGTGCGTTCGAACGTCCGCACCGCCGAAGCAGCGCGCAGCGGCCTCGACCAGGCGCTGGCGATCGCCTTTCGCGGCGGCGCGATCACCGGGATGCTGGTGGTCGGCCTCGGACTGCTCGGCGTCGCGGGCTTCTACTGGTTCCTGATCTCGTCGGCGCACGCTACGCCCAACCTGATGCAGGAGGGCCTGCACGAGGCGATCGGCCCGCTCGTCGGGCTCGCGTTCGGCGGCTCGCTGATCTCGATCTTCGCGCGTCTTGGAGGCGGCATCTTCACGAAGGGCGCGGATGTGGGCGCCGATCTCGTCGGCAAGGTTGAGGCAGGCATCCCCGAGGATGATCCGCGCAATCCCGCCGTCATCGCCGACAACGTCGGCGACAACGTCGGCGACTGTGCCGGCATGGCGGCCGACCTCTTCGAGACCTACGCGGTGACGATCGTCGCCACGATGCTGCTCGGTGCACTGCTCCTTCCGGCGATGGCGTCGACCGCGGTCACCTATCCGCTTGCGCTCGGCGGCTTCTCGATTCTCGCCTCGATCGTCGGCTGCTATTTCGTCAAGGCGAAGGCGGGCGGCAAGATCATGAGCGCGCTCTACCGCGGCCTGATCGTCGCGGGGGTGATCTCGGCAATCGGGTTCTGGTTCATCACGCGCTGGATGATGAGCGACGCCGCCTCGATCGATGCGGCGCTGACTCCGCTCCGGCTCTGGGGCGCGGCGCTGGTCGGCCTCGCGCTGACCGCGGCGCTCGTCGTCATCACCGAGTACTACACCGGCACCGATTTCAAGCCGGTCAAGCACATCGCCGAAGCGTCGACCACCGGACACGCAACCAACATCATCGCGGGTCTCGGCGTCTCGATGCGCGCGACCGCGTGGCCGGCGATCTCGGTCTGCGTGGCGATCTTCGTCTCGTATGCGTTGGCGGGCCTGTACGGCATCGCGATCGCCGCGACCGCGATGCTGTCGATGACCGGCATCATCGTCGCGCTCGATGCCTACGGCCCGATCACCGACAACGCGGGCGGCATCGCCGAGATGGCCGAGCTCCCCGACTCCGTGCGCGCGATCACCGACCCCCTTGACGCAGTCGGCAACACGACGAAGGCGGTGACCAAAGGCTACGCGATCGGTTCCGCCGGCCTCGCGGCGCTGGTGCTTTTCGGTGACTACACGCACGCGTTGTCGACAGCCGGCCTGTCGACGACCTTCGACCTCTCGAACCACATGGTGATCATCGGCCTCATCATCGGCGGCCTCATCCCCTACCTGTTCGGGGCGATGGCGATGGAGGCCGTCGGCCGTGCCGCCGGTGCGGTGGTGGTCGAGGTGCGCCGACAGTTCCGCGAGATCAGGGGGATCATGGACGGCACGGCGAAGCCCGAATACGGGGTCGCGGTCGACATGCTGACGCGCGCCGCGATCAAGGAAATGATCGTTCCATCGCTGCTGCCGGTCGTCGTGCCGGTCGTCGTCGGCCTCGCCCTCGGGCCGCAGGCGCTCGGCGGCCTGCTGATGGGCACGATCGTCACCGGCCTGTTTGTCGCGATTTCGATGACGACCGGTGGCGGCGCCTGGGACAACGCGAAAAAATACATCGAGGACGGGCATTACGGCGGCAAGGGCTCCGACGCGCACAAGGCGGCGGTGACCGGCGACACCGTCGGCGATCCGTACAAGGACACCGCAGGCCCCGCGATCAATCCGCTGATCAAGATCATCAACATCGTCGCGTTGATGATCGTGCCGCTGCTGGCGCTCCACGGCGGCTAGGCTGAAAAACCGGGGCGTACCACGTTTTCGCGCGCTGGCGGCGGCGCTCGTCGCCGGCGCGCTGCTGATCCCGCTCAGCGCGGCGCTCGCCGCCGCTCCCTCACCCGAGGGTGCGTCACCCGAGGCTGCGACCGGCCGCGTCGAACGCACCGCGGTCGCGGCGCGGCATTTCATCGTCGCGACGGCGAATCCGCTGGCGACCGCGGCGGCGTACCGGATTCTCGCGGCGGGAGGCAGCGCCGCCGACGCTGTCATTGCCGCGCAGCTCGTGCTCGGGCTTGTCGAGCCGCAATCGTCGGGCCTGGGCGGCGGCGCCTTCCTTCTCTATCACGATGCGGCAAGCGGCCGCGCGGTTGCGTTCGACGGCCGCGAGACGGCGCCGCGCGCGGCCACACCGCGGCGCTTTCTCGACGCGAACGGGCACCCGCTCGAGTTCTACGACGCAGTGGTCGGAGGTCGCTCGGTGGGCGTGCCCGGAACAGCGCGTCTGCTCGAAGCCGTCCACCGGAGGTATGGTCGGCTGCCGTGGCGAGAGCTCTTCGCGAGCGCGATCGACCTCGCGACGCATGGATTCCCGGTGTCGCCACGCCTGCACGGGCTGATCGCCGAGGAGACCCACTTCGTGCAGGCGCGCGCACGCGGCTATTTTCTCGCTGCGGACGGAACGGCGCTTCCGGTCGGATACCTGCTGAAGAACCCGGCGTACGCGGCGACGCTGCGTACGCTCGCGCGGCACGGCGCCGCGGCGTTCTACTCCGGGCCGATCGCGGCCGACATCGTCGACACCGTCGATCACGCTCCGCGTCACCCCGGCGATCTCACATTGCGCGATCTCGCGCGTTATCGCGCGATCGTCCGTCGCCCGGTCTGCGATCGCTATCGCGGCTTTCGCATCTGCGGCATGCCGCCGCCGTCATCCGGCGGCATCGCGGATCTGCAGATCCTGAAGATGCTCGAGCCGTACGATGTCGCGTCGATGGGCGTCGAATCGTTCTGGAGCGTGCATTTCATCGCCGAGGCCGAGCGGCTCGCCTTCGCCGACCGCGACGCGTGGATCGCCGATCCGGCGTTCGAGCCACCGCCGCGGGGGCTTCTCGACGACCGCTATCTGCACGAGCGCTCGCGACTGATCCGCGCGACGCGCACGCTGGGCCATGCGCTTCCCGGTGATCCGCGCCATCGCCTGGCGCTGCCGCACGCGCTCGCGGTGGCGCCGGGAGGGGCGGCCGAGTTTCCGTCGACGTCGCACCTCGTGATCGTCGATCGCTACGGCAACGCAGCGACGATGACGACGACAATCGAGGCCGCATTCGGCAGCCGCCTGATGACCGCGAGCGGCTTTCTCCTCAACAACGAGCTCACCGATTTCTCGTTCGCTCCGACGAGGAATGGAAAGCTGGTGGTCAATCGCGTCGAGCCGGGCAAGCGTCCACGCTCGTCGATGGCGCCGACGATCGTCTACGACCGGCACGGCCGCCTGTATGCGCTCGCAGGCTCGGCGGGCGGAAGCCTCATCATCAACGACGTCGCGAAGACGCTGATCGCGATGCTCGACTGGGGGCTCGATCCGCAGGCTGCCGTCGCGCTGCCGAACTTCGGCAGCCGCAACGGCCCGACCGAGCTCGAACGCGATACGGCAGCCGCGGGTCTCGCGCCGAAGCTTCGCGCACTCGGGCACGAGGTGCACCTTATCGACGACCCGTCGGGGTTGCAGGCGGTGCTGCGCACGCGATCGGGGTGGGTCGGCGGCGCCGATCCGCGGCGCGAAGGACGGGTCCAGGGGGGGTGACGACCATGCCGATTCCCGAGGTGTTCTCGGCCGCGGTGCTGCTCTTCCTCGTCATCGATCCTTTCGGCAACGTGCCGATCGTGATCGCGGCACTCGGCAACGTCGCGCGCGAGCGCCAGACGCGCGTGATCCTGCGCGAATGCGTCGCCGCGTATGTCATCCTGCTCGCGTTCATGCTGGGCGGCCAGACGTTCCTGCAGTGGATGCAGCTTTCCGAAGTCTCGCTCGCGCTCGCCGGAGGAATCATCCTGTTTCTGATCGCGCTCAGGATGGTGTTCCCGCATCCGGAGGGCGTGTTCGGCGACGCTTCGGGGACCGAGCCCTTCCTCGTGCCGCTCGCGGTCCCGTCGATTGCGGGTCCGTCGGCGCTGGCGACGGTGATGCTGATGGTTTCACGCGATCCATCGCACCGCCTTGCGTGGATCGTCGCGCTGACCGCGGCGATGGCGGTTGCGACGCTCGTGATGCTCGCCGCGTACCGGCTGCAGCGGCTGCTCGGCGAACGCGGGATGCTGGCGGTCGAGCGCCTGATGGGGCTCGTCCTGACCGCGCTCGCCGTGCAGATGCTGCTCGACGGCGTGAAGGCGTTCCTCGCGAGCCTCGGCCACGGCGCGTAAGCCAATTTTGCGAGACTGGGACGGGCTCGATTTCGGCAACGTGCCGCGCCGGGTCGAGCGGTGGGGATGCTGCGCCGCGCTCTACACCGACCATGGAGGC
>JAICXH010000047.1 GCA_025981645.1 Burkholderiales bacterium | reverse complement strand
CGCGACCGACAGCGCGATCGGACGGGCGGCCCAGACGAGCGCCAACGCGGCCGGGTACACGCACCCGGTCGCGACGAGCACGGCACGCGCGCCGTGCCGGTCGACCCAGCGCCCGATGATCGGGGCGGTGATCGCCGACGCCACGAGACAGACGCCGACCGCCGCTCCCGCGCTCGTGAACGAGCCTGTGATCGCGTGGACGTGCAGCAGCATCGCGAGGTTGACGGTACCGATCGGCATCCGCGCGATCAGCACCGTCACCATCAACCGCTTGACGTCCGGGAGCCGGAAGAACGCCGCGTAGCGGCTCGCCGCGGCGCTCAGCACCGGGGACCGCGCGTCAATACACGACCCGCACGCTTTCGGGGGCGAGCCATTCGCCGAGGCGCTCGATCAGTGCATCGTCGAGATTGACACGCCATGCGTCGGAGAGCTCGACCGTGCCCGCGACGGTCGCGTTCGCATAGCACACCGTCACCGGTTTCTCACCCGGACGAAACGGCTGCAGGATCTCTTCGAGACGGTCGGCCGCAGCGTTGCCGTTGCACGAGATCATCAGCCCGCGGGCCCAGCGCCTGCGCGCCGCGGCGAGGTCGTAGACGGCGTCGCCGATGATGCGCACACCCTGCACTTCGCCGTCGTCGCCGACGCGCGGCAGCACCTTGACCTCCATGACGACCGGCTGATCGTCGCGCAGCATCGCGCGCGACGCGTCGAACACCTCGTTGTAGACGACCACTTCCGCGCGGCCCTTCCCGTCGTCGAGCGTCACGATCGCCATCTTGCCGCGCCGGCTCGACTGAATGCGCAGCGACGTCACCACGCCGGCCACCAGCACGCGATCGCCGCGCGGCTGCAGGTCGGCGAGCGACGCGCGCACGATCGGCGCAAGCTCGTCGGCGACGCGCGTGAAAGGGTGCCCGCTGAGGTAGAAACCCAGCGCGGCTTTCTCGTGCGCGAGACGCTCGGCATCGGACCACGCGCGCGCCGCGGGCAGGGCCGGCGCTGTGGCGGCGGAGTCCTCGCCGAACAGCGACTCCTGCCCCGCCGCCGCGGCAGCGCGTTCGCCGGCCTCGAGCGCAACGCCGACGGCGGCGAACAGCCGTCCGCGGTCGGCATCGACCGAATCGAACGCGCCTGCGCGGATCAGCGCCTCGACGACGCGCCGGTTGACCTGCCGCTTGTCGACGCGGCGGCAGAAATCGAAAAGGTCGGTGAACGGACCTCCGGCCTCGCGCGCGGCGACGATCGCCTCGATCGCCCCAACCCCGGTGCCTTTGACGGCACCGAGGCCGTAGCGAATGCGGCGCGCGTCGACCGGCTCGAACCGATAGCGCGACTGGTTGACGTCGGGTGCGGCGATCGCAAGTCCGCGCGCCACCGTGTCGTCGTAGAACTGCTTGACCTTGTCGGTGTCGTCCATCACCAGCGACAGGTTGGCGGCCATGAACGCAGCCGGGTGATGCGCCTTGAAATACGCCGTCTGGTAGGCGACGAGCGCGTAGGCGGCCGAGTGCGATTTGTTGAAGCCGTAGCCGGCGAACTTGTCCATCAGCGCAAAGAGCTGCTCGGCCTTCATGACGCCGAGGCCGTTCGCTGTCGCTCCGGCAACGAAGATATCGCGTTGCTTCGCCATCTCCTCGGGCTTCTTCTTGCCCATCGCGCGCCGCAGGAGGTCGGCCGCGCCGAGCGTATAGCCGCCGATCACCTGCGCGATCTGCATCACCTGCTCCTGGTAGATCATCACGCCGTAGGTCGGCTCGAGGATCGGCGCGAGGCGCGGGTCGAGGTACTCGACGCGCTCGCGGCCACTCTTCCTCGCGTTGTACTCGGGGATGAGCTGCATCGGTCCGGGCCGATACAGGGCGACCAGCGCGATGATGTCCTCGAAGCGCGACGGCTGTGCCTGCTTGACGAGGTCGCGCATGCCGCGCGATTCGAACTGGAACACCGCAGTCGTGTCGGCGCGGCGGAAGATGTCGAACGTCGCGGCGTCGTCGAGCGGCAGCGACTCCAGTGCAATCGACGACTGCGGGTCGAGTGCGCGCACGTAGCGCAGCGTCCAGTCGAGGATCGTCAGGGTCGTGAGGCCGAGGAAGTCGAACTTCACGAGGCCGATCGCCTCGACGTCGTCCTTGTCGAACTGCGACACCGGCGCCTGCGCACCGGGCTGGACGTAGAGCGGGCAGAAGTCGGTGAGCTTGCCCGGCGCGATCAGCACTCCGCCTGCGTGCATGCCGACGTTGCGCGGCAGGCCCTCGAGCTCGCAGGCCAGCGCGAGGAGCTCGCGAACCTCCTCTTCGTCGCTCTCGCGCTGGTCGAGCAGCGGCTCGGCCTCGCGGGCGTAGACGACGTTGGGCTCGGGGTCGCCGCTCCGTCGCCGCAGCGTGACGGTCTTGCCCGGCTGGAACGGAATCAGCTTGGCGACACCGTCGACGAACGAATATGGAAGATCGAGCACGCGGCCGACGTCGCGCACCGCCGCCTTCGCGGCGAGCGTGCCGAACGTTGCGATCTGCGCAACCGATTCGGCGCCGTAGCGGTTGCGTACGTAATCGATGACACGGTCGCGGCCGTCCTGGCAGAAGTCGATGTCGAAGTCCGGCATCGACACGCGCTCCGGATTGAGGAAGCGCTCGAACAGGAGCTGGTAGCGGATCGGATCGAGGTCGGTGATGCCGAGCGAGTAGGCGACGAGCGAGCCTGCGCCCGAGCCGCGTCCGGGCCCGACCGGAATGCCGTTACCCTTCGCCCAGTTGATGAAGTCGGCGACGATCAGGAAGTAGCCCGAGAAGCCCATCTGCACGATGGTCCGCGTCTCGAACACGAGGCGTGCCTCGTACTCGGCCCGGCGGCCCTCGCGCACGGCCGCGTCGGGAAAGAGCTCGGCGAGCCGGTGCTCGAGGCCGCGCTTCGCCTCGCTCGCGAGATGATCATCGAGCGACACGCCTGCGGGAGTCGGGAAGCGCGGCAGGTGCGCGATCCCGAGCGGGATCGTCAGCGTGCAGCGCTCGGCGATCGCGACGGCGTTTTCGAGCGCCTGCGGGAGGTCGGCGAAGCGCCTTCGCATCTCGTCCTGCGGAACGAAGTATTGCTCGGCGGTGAAGCGGCGCGTGCGGCGTTGATCGGCGAGCGTCGTTCCCTCGGCGATGCACACGCGTGCCTCGTGCGTGCGGTAGTCGTCCGCGCGCAGGAACTGGATCGGATGCGTGGCGACGAGGGGTAGCTCGAGGCTTGCGCCGAGCGCCGCCGTCGCCGCGACCAGCGTCTCGTCGTCGTCGCGGCCCGCGCGCTGCACTTCGAGCGCGTAGCGGCCGGGAAACCAGTTCGCCCACGCGCGCGCTGAGCGTTGGGCGGCCGCGCGATTGTCGTTCGCGAGGGCGTGTCCCACGTCGCCGTCGCGCGCGCCGGAGAGCGCGATCACCCCGTCGGTGCCTTCATCGAACCACGCGGGCAGAATCGCCGGGCGTCCGCGCGCCTGCTGCGTGCGGTAGGCGCGCGACAGCCAGTCGCAGATCCTGAGATATCCGGCGTGCGACGCCGCGAGGAGGATCGCGCGCGTCGGCGCATCACGCTCGCCACCGTTCGCGATCCACGCGTCGCAGCCGGCGATCGGCTTGATGCCCCGCGCGCGCGCTGCCTGATAGAACTTGATCAGGCCGAACTGGCTGGCGAGATCGGTGAGCGCCAGCGCGGGCATCCGGTCGGCCGCCGCAGCGGCGATCGCATCGTCGACGCGCAGCGTGCTGTCGACGATCGAATACTCGCTGTGCAGGCGCAGGTGGACGAAGCCGGGGCGGGACATGGGTTTCGGCTAGAATTCTACCCGCCTCAAGCCGGCACGCGCGTTGTGCGCGCGTGCCGAAGCACCTCGATCTCGGGCGCCGACGCCGGTTCTCATCTCATGCAGATCACGCGATTCGTGGCCGCGCTTGTCGCGAGCGTGGCGCTCATCGCCGCCGGATGCGCGTCGCTGCGCGGCGTCCCCGGCGCGCCACCGGCGTCGCCTCCGGTCGCCCCGCCGCTGCCGCGCAACGCCGAGCCGCCACCGCCGTCGATCAATCTGTCAGGCTTTCCTCTCCCGTATCGGCAGGGCTACGCCGACGGGTGCGCAAGCGCGGGTGGCGTGCGGCATCGCGACGATGCGCGCTACGGCTCCGATCCCAACTACCACACTGGCTGGGAGGACGGCGTCGCGCTCTGCCGCCGCAAGTGATGCGAACCGCGACGTCGCAGTTCGTCGACCTGCGGGGCATGCGTCACCACGTGCTCACCTGGGGCAACGTCGCCGCGCCGCCGCTTTTCCTCGTCCATGGCTGGATGGACGTCGCGGCGTCGTTCCAGTTTCTCGTCGACGCGTTCGCGCGCGACTGGTACTGCATCGCACCCGACCTGCGTGGCTTCGGGCGCTCGGCGTGGCAACCGCAGGGATACTGGTTCCAGGATTACATCGCGGACCTCGACGCGCTGGTCCGGCGTTTTTCGGGCAGCGAGCCCGCGCGGCTCGTCGGGCACAGTCTGGGTGGCAACGTCGTGATGTTTTACGCGGGCGCGCGCCCCCGGCGCGTCGCGCGGGTCGTGTCGCTCGAAGGCTTCGGCATTCCCGAAGAGGGTTCCGGCGAGGCGCCGGCGAAGCTCGCGGCCTGGCTCGACGCGGTCGAGCACCCGCAGCCCTTTCGCGCCTATGCGGACCTCGCCGCGGTCGCGGATCGGCTGCAGAAGAACAATCGGCGCCTCGCGCGTGACCGCGCCGAATTCCTCGCCGCGCACTGGGCCCGCGTCCGCTCCGACCGGCGCGCGGAACTCGTGTCCGATCCGCGTCATCGATTACCGTTTCCGACCGTGTACCGGATGGAGGAGGTGTTCGCGGTGTGGCGCGCGATCGATGTCCCGGTGCTGTGGGTCGCCGCGTCGGACTCGCACATTCCGCGCTGGCTCGACCGGCATCCCGAAGGCGAGGGCGGTGTCGACGGCCTCGCCGGAGTGCGCCGCCGGCTCGCCCAGGTGCCGCACGGGCGCCTTGCCGTCGTCGACGATGCCGGGCACATGCTGCACCACGACCAGCCCGCCGCGATCGCCGAGCTGATCGAGCCGTTCCTCGCCGCTTGAATCGATTGCGCCTCGGCGTCACGTCGCGGCGCGCCGCTTACGTGGCACTCGCGCTGCTGACGCTCGTCTGGGGCTTCAACTGGGTGGTGATGAAGGCGGCGCTCGAGCGCGCGAATCCGCTGTCGTTCAACTTCGCGCGGACCGGCCTCGCGGTGCTGGTGCTGTTCGCCGCACTCGGCCTGCGGCGTCGACGCTGGCTTCCGCATAGCTGGCGCGCCGTGGTGATCACCGGCTTCTTCCAGACCTCGGTCAACTTCGGTGCGACGATGATGGCGGTGGCGAGCGGCGGCGCCGGCCGCGCCGCGGTGCTGGTGTTCACGATGCCGTTCTGGGTGCTCCTCATCGCCTGGTTCGTGCTCAACGAGCGCATCCGCAGCTTTCAGGTGCCGGCGATCGTGCTGGCGTTCACCGGGCTCGTCTGCATCGTCGAGCCGTGGTCGTGGGAGGGCGATCTCACTGCCAAGTTGTGGGCGGTCCTGTCGGGATTCGGCTGGGCGGCCGGGACCGTCGCGCTGAAGCGCTTTCAGCGCGATCCCGGCTTCGACATGCTCGCCTTCATTGCCTGGCAGATGCTGGTGGGGGCGATGCCGCTCGCATTCCTGCCGTGGCTCTACGGCGCGCCAGCGATCCACTGGACGCCGGGCGAGCTTGCCTGCCTTCTTTACGTCGGAGCGATCTCGAGTGCGGCAGGCTTCCTCGCCTGGATGGAGATCCTGCGCTGGCTCCCCGCGGGCGATGCGTCGCTCAACATTTTCGCCATTCCGGTGATCGCGCTCGTCGCCTCGATGGCGATCTTCGGCGAGCGCCTCGCCGGCAACGAATGGCTCGGCATTGCGCTGATCGGGGCCGGGCTCGCGATGGTCGCCGTGTGGTCACTTGCCACAACCCGACGGACGGCAGGTGAATGAAAATCATTCCTATTTACAACCCCATCGGCGTCTGCTATCGTTTCTCCGACCGCACGATCAGGCGATGCGGACCCTCGTTCGCCACACCGACCCAGCTCGACCCGTTCCGACCCATGAAGACGCTCTTTGCACTCCTTCTCGGCCTCGCTGTCGCGGCGCCGGTCCTTGCCGACAGCCTCCCCGTGCTCAAGGTCTCCGCACGCGATGGCGTGCTCGAGCCCGCGGTGATCGAAGCTCCGGCCGGCAAGCGCTTCGTGATCGAGGTGACGAACGACGGCAAGGCAGTGATGGAGTTCGAGAGCCACGACCTCAAGGTCGAGAAAGTGATCCCGCCGGGGCACAAGGCGAGCTTCATCATTCGCGCGCTGAAGTCCGGCGAGTACCGCTTCTACGACGAGTTCCACGAGAAGACCGGTCAGGGCAAGGTGATCGTGAAATGACGGTGTCGGCGCATACGGGTACCGGCGCGGCGGCATCGAGGCAGGAGCACTGAAGCATGGGCAATGCGCTCTTCATCGTTTGGCGGGAATCGGCTGAGGCGATGCTGGTGGTCGGCATCCTCTACGCGTGGCTGCGCAAGCGGCCGGATGCGGCCGTCGGCATGCGCTACCTGTGGGGCGGTGTCGCGGTCGGCGCCGCGCTCGCGATCGGCCTCGCACTCGTCATGCTCGGCATCGCGTCATCGCTCTCCGGCAATGAGCTCGATTACTTCGAGCTCGGCATGATGCTCGTGGCAAGCGCGCTGATCGTGCAGATGGTGTTCTGGATGCGCCGTCACGGGCGCACGTTCAAGCGGCACCTCGAAGACAGCATGGCCGAGAACGCCCGGCGCGCGAACTGGTGGGGCCTGCTCATCGTCGTCGCGCTCGCGGTCGGGCGCGAGACGGCCGAGGCCGTCGTGTTCCTTTACGGACTCGGCGCCGAGAAGGGCGGCATCGCCCATCTGCCGATCGTACTGGTGCTCGGCATCGCCGCGGCATTCGCGACCTTCTGGCTGCTGCAGCAGGGCACGCGCTTTCTTTCCTGGCGGGTGTTTTTCCGCGTGAGCGAGATCCTGCTCCTCCTGCTCGCCGGTGCGCTGCTGGTGTCGGGAGTCGAGCGGCTGATCGCGCTCGGCGTCGTACCCGACATCGGCGATCCGCTGTGGAACACCACGTGGCTTCTCGACGACTCGAGCCGCCTCGGCGGGCTCGTCGCGTCGTTCACCGGCTACCGCGCGAGGCCGGCGTTGCTGCCGATCGCGGCGCTCGCCGTCTACTGGGTTTCGGTGACGTTCTTCCTGAATCGCCCGCAGCGCGACGCGACGGTTACCGCCGTGACCGCGCCGTCGGTGCGGCACGTGCCGCATTCCTGAGGCGGCTGCGCGCACGCGACCGCGTCGGGCGGGTCGGCCGCACGATCCGGTGCGGTAGAATTCGCGCCGCGCCGCGGCCTCCGTGTTTCGCGGCGGCATCCCGATGCCGACCCCCGCGCCCGTCCCCGACCTAAGCAAGCTCAGGATCGATCGCAGCCTCGCGTCGCTGCACCGCCGGCGTCGACGCAAGTGGATCTGGCTCGCCGTGCTCGCGACGGTGATCGTTGCCGGCGCGCTGTGGCAGTGGCTGCGGCCGCGCCCACTCGCCGTGCAGACGGTTCCCGTCGTCACCGCGTATCCGTCGCAGCAGTTCGTCGTGCTCAACGCGACCGGCTACGTCGTCGCGCAGCGCAAGGCGGCGATCTCGTCCAAGGCAACCGGCACCCTCGAGTGGCTGGGCGTCGCCGAGGGTTCGCGGGTCAAGGAGGGTGACGTTATCGCGCGCATCGACGACCGCGACGTGGTCGCCCAGATGCACAGCGTCGAGGCCAGCGTTGGTGTGGCGCGAGCGGGCACCGAACAGAACAAGGTCGAGCTCGCGAACGCGAAAGTCGAGCTCGCCCGCGACCGCGATCTCGTCGCGAAGGGATTCATCTCGCAGTCGGCGCTCGATACCGCGCAGGCGCGCTACGACCGCGCACTCGCCGCGGTGGCGAGCGCCGAGGCGGGCGTCAGGGCGGCAATCGCGAACGCCAGGAACGCCGCGCTCGCGGTCGACTACACGAAGATCCGCGCGCCATTCGACGGCGTCGTCCTGACGAAGAACGCCAACGTCGGCGACCTTCTGACGCCGTTCTCGAGCGCGACCGATTCAAAGGGCGCAGTGGTAACGATGGCCGACATGTCGACGCTCGAAGTCGAGGCCGACGTCTCCGAGTCGAACCTCGACAAGGTGAAGGTCGGCCAGCCGGCCGAGATCGTGCTCGACGCGATCCCCGACACGCGCTTCCTCGGACGGATCGATCGGATGGTGCCGACCGTCGACCGCGCCAAGGCGACGGTGACCGCGAAAGTCATGTTCAACAAGATCGATCCGCGGATCCTCCCCGAGATGAGCGCGAAGGTCGGCTTCCTGTCGCGCGAAGTGACGGCGGCGGACGAGAAGCCGACACTCGCCGTCAATCCGGATGCCATCGCGACCCGCGATGGGCGCAAGGTGCTCTTCGTGGTCCGCGACGACCGCGCCGTCGCCGTGCCGGTGGCAGCGGGGAAGAACCTCGGCGATGTCGTCGCGATCACCGGCGACGTGAAATCCGGCGACAAGGCGGTGCAGAAACCCGCGGCGAAGCTCGCAAGCGGCGCGCGGGTTGCGGTGACGGTTCGGTGACGCTGCTCGTCGCGGGGCGCGCCAGGTGACGCCGCTTGTCGTGATCGAAGGGCTGTCGAAGTATTACCTGCGCGGCGACCAGGTGATCCCGGTCCTCGTCGACCTCTCGCTCGAGGTCGCCGAGGGCGAATACGTCGCGCTGATGGGCCCTTCCGGATCGGGCAAGTCGACGCTCCTCAATCTGATCGCCGGCATCGACAAGCCCTCCTCGGGAACCATCCGCATCGGCGGCATCGATATCGCAGCGCTCTCCGACGCCGAGCTCGCGCTGTGGCGCTCGATCAACGTCGGCTTCGTGTTCCAGTTCTACAACCTGATGCCGGTGCTGACCGCGTTCGGCAATGTCGAGCTCCCACTGCAGTTGACGACGCTCTCGCGCCCCGAGCGCCGCGAGCGCGTCGAGGCGGCGCTCGCGCTCGTCGGCCTCACCGACCGCGCGATGCACCTTCCGAACGAGCTCTCGGGCGGCCAGCAGCAGCGCGTCGCCATCGCGCGCGCGCTCATCACCGACCCCACGCTGATCGTCGCCGACGAGCCGACCGGCGACCTCGACCGCGCCACCGCGCAGGAGATCCTCGGGCTCCTCGGGCGCCTCAACGACGAACTCGGCAAGACGATCATCATGGTGACGCACGACCCGAAGGCGGCGGAGACCGCGCACCGGCTCGTCCACCTCGAAAAGGGCGAGCTCGTCGCGTAAGCGGCCGCGCGAGGCGATGTTCGTCCCCTTGCTGGTACTGAAGAACGCGCTGCGCCACCGGCTGCGCACGATCCTCACCGTACTCGGGATCGTCGTCGCGATCGCCGCCTTCGGTCTCCTGCGCACCCTCGTCGACGCCTGGTACGCGGGCGCCAACGCGAGCTCGTCGGCGCGACTCGTCACCAGGAACTCGGTGTCGCTCGTTTTCCCGCTGCCGATCAGCTACGCGGGGAAGCTGCGCCAGGTCTCCGGGGTGACCGGCGTCGCCTGGGCAAACTGGTTCGGCGGCGTCTACGTCAGCGAGCGCAACTTCTTTCCCCAGTTCGCGATCAGTGGCGCGAGCTATCTCGACCTCTATCCCGAGTTCGTGCTGCCGGAGGCTGCGCGGCACGCGTTTCTCGCCGATCGCCAGGGTGCGATCGCCGGACGCAAGCTCGCCGACAAGTTCGGCTGGAAGGTGGGCGATCAGATTCCGCTGCGCGGCACGATCTACCCGGGGACGTGGACGTTCAACCTGCGCGGCATCTACGATGGCGCCGAGACATCGACCGACACGTCGAGCTTCTTCTTCCATTACGCGTACCTTAACGAGACCTTCAAGCAGCGCTATGGGCGCAGCATGGACAGCGTCGGGCTCTACATCGAGTCGCTGGAGGACCCCTCGGCTGCGGCGACGGTCTCGCAGACGATCGACGCGATGTTCAGGAACTCGTACGCCGAGACGCTCACCGAGACCGAGAAGGCGTTCCAGCTCGGCTTCGTCGCAATGTCCGACGCGATCATCGGCGCGATTCAGGCGGTGAGCTACATCGTCATCGTCATCATCATGGCGGTCATGGCCAATACGATGGCGATGACGGCGCGCGAGCGCTACGCCGAGTACGCGACGCTGAAGGCGCTGGGCTTCGGCGGCGGCTTCGTGGCACTGTTGATCGTGCTCGAATCGGCAGCGATTGCGCTTGCCGGCGGCGCGCTCGGCGTGCTCGCCACCTTCCCGCTCGCCCGCGCGTTCGCGAGCACGATCGGCTCGCTCATCACCGGCTTCGAGGTGTCGCGCGAGACGATCGCCTTGCAGCTCGCGGCGGCGCTCGCGGTCGGCATGATCGCGGCGGCGATTCCGGCGTGGCGGGCGGCGCGGCTTCGCATCGTCGACGGCCTGCGCGCGATCGGATGACCATGGCGGTCCCGATCGGCTACATCGCACGCAACCTCGTCGCCCGGCGCCTTACCACCGCGCTCACCGCCGGCGGCATGGCGCTCGTCGTCTACGTGTTCGCAACCGTGCTGATGCTCGCGGCGGGCCTCAGGGCGACGCTCGTCTCGACCGGGCAGCCCGACAACGTCGTGGTGATTCGCCGCGGATCGGTGACCGAAGTGCAGAGCGGCATCAGCCGCGACCAGGCAAGCGTCGTCGAGTCACTGCCCGACATCGCCGTCGCGGGCGACGGGATGCGCCTCATCTCGAAGGAATCGGTGGTCCTGATCAGTCTTCCCAAGCGCTCGACCGGCAAGCCTGGCAACGTCACGGTCCGTGGCGTCACCGCCGCCGGGCTCGAACTGCGGCCGCAGGTGAAGCTCGTCGCCGGGCGCATGTTCCATCCCGGGACGTCGGAGATCGTCGTCGGGCGTGCGATCGCGACCGGCTTTCGCGGCGCCCAACTCGACGACACGCTACGCTTCGGCTCGCGCGAGTGGACCGTCGTCGGAGAGTTCGACGCCGGCCGGACCGGCTTCGACTCGGAGATCTGGGGCGATGCGACGCAAATGCTGCAGGCGTTTCGTCGCAACGGCTACTCGTCGATCGTCTTCAAGCTCGCCGATCCGGATCGCTTCGATGCCGTGAAGACCGAGCTCGAGAGCGATCCGCGCCTCACCATCGAGGCCAAGCGCGAGCGGCAGTTCTATGCCGACCAGTCGCAGGCGCTGGCATCGTTCATCCGCGTCCTCGGCACCGGCATCTCGATCATCTTCTCCATCGGCGCGGTGATCGGCGCCGCCATCACGATGTACGCGAGCGTCGCGTCGCGGACTGCCGAGATCGGCACGCTGCGGGCGCTCGGCTTCCGGCGCAGCGCCGTCCTGATCGCGTTCCTCACCGAAGCGCTCCTCCTCGGGCTCGTCGGCGGCATCGCCGGACTCGTCGCTGCATCGTTCATGCAGGCAGTGACGATCTCGACCACCAACTTCCAGACCTTCGCCGAGATTGCGTTCTCGTTCGCGCTCACCCCTGCGATCGTCGCCGCCTCGCTCGCCTTCGCGCTGGGGATGGGGCTTGTCGGCGGTTTTCTTCCCGCGGCGCGTGCGGCGAGGATGAAGATCGTCGATGCGTTGAGGGCGGCGTAGGGCGCGAGCGTCAGTCGGCGTCGCTCAGGTACTTGGACATGATGATCACGGGGAGCGGCTTGATTTCATCGCTATCGGGCATCAGGGGTTTCATCACCTGAACGCGGTCGTCGGGCGTGCCGGGATCGGCGTCGCTGCCGTTGACCACGCACGACGCGTTGATCCATCCGTTCACTCCACGCAGCGGCTTCATCTCGTAATTCTTGACGGTGAATGATTGCCACGAAATGAGATCGAGCTGCGCAAGGCGCGGCTTCGCGTCGATGGGATTGTGCGGCAGGCAGGTACCATCCTGTTGAAGCGATGCCTTGCGCGTCGATCCATGACGCTCCGCCGAGATTCGAAGCCCATTGCGGCGCGCGGACTTGAGTGCGGTTTGGGCGCCTTCGCCGGCAACCGTCAGAAAGGCGAAGCGGATGAATCGGCGCTCGGCGAGCCCGTCGATCGTCGCGATCGGCTGCGCCAGATCGTCGAAGGCGACCTTGAGATCGACCTTGAAGGGATTGAGGCAGTAAGGCTGGAGGTGCGGGGGTGAGATCCGCTCGTCGACGCACGAGCGGGGCTGAACCTGAGTGAGAAGCGCCGGGTCGCGATCGACCTCGTCCCGCGTGTAGACCTGGTCGCCGATGCGGATATAGTCGGTTGCGTTCTGATAGGTAAAGTAGGTCGGTTCCGAAAGATCAACGGTTCCGACCGCGATCGAATTCGTCTCGTCTCCCAAGGCACCGCGGTACACGACCTGAAGGACGGCATCGGTAATTCCGAAGGGAATCGGTTTCGCAGAAAAGTCGAACTCGACCAGATCGACCGCGCCTTGCGCGAGCGACTTCCCGAGCACCGGCTCGGAAACCAGGATCTCTTCGGCGCCGTCGCGGCACTCGGTCGACGCATCGGGATCCTTCTCGACAACGATCGATAGTGGAGTATTGCAGGGCGCTACACCGACGGCCTCTGCCAGATCTGGTACGTACTTGAGGTCCTTGTGGTAACGGACAACCGCGATCAGATCGCCGCCATCCATCGTCTGTACTCGCGGGATGCCATCAGGGGTCGCGAAATCCGGGGTCTGGTTGCGCAGCTTCGTACGGATCTTCGTGAACCCCTTCGGATCGGCATGGTCGGCGAGGGCGAACACCCCCTCGTCGGGCCGCGTGATTTCGAGGACCCCGCGAAAGAAATAGTTGATCAAACCTGCGGAATAGGAGACGGCGCGCGGAATCAGGAGGTTCGCCATCGCGTCGTAGTTGAGTCGATTGAGCGTGTACCTTGGTAGCGCTCCTTGCTTCTGGAGAAATTGGTCCCAAAGGCCGAACGTGGTGAGCGGTACGTCGTTCGTGACCGCGCCCTGTGCTGCGTCGGCCACGGGGCCGAAGAACACGTAGGTGGGCGTTGCATCGGCGGGGGTGCTTCCATCCCATCGCCGCACCGGCATGGTGCGCACGGCGTAGGCGTCCATCCGATGCGGGGGTGACGGATAGTCGGTCGAGTCGAAGTTCCGGGCGGCGCTGAAGAAGCCCTGGTTGCTGTAGTTCGCGAGGCCCTTGCCGGTCAGGGACGCCGTGCCTTTCGCCGTGCTCCAGTAGTCAACGTAACTCGCAAAGGTTGGAATCGGGTAACTGCCGGCCGACATTTCCAAGGGCCAGATATCGATTGGCGTGTCGTAGGGTTGCTTGAGCTCGAAATTCTTGGTGCCTAGCGCGCGCGCTTTCATGTACTTCTCGTACACGCTCGAGTGCCCTCCGGGGCACCCCGGGATCCAGGAGCAGTACTTGCCTGCATGAGGCTCGTTGCGCGTGTGCTGGGGCTGCGCCATGTCCTGATTGACGTGCAGGACGTCCCCGAGTGCCCGAAAGACGGTCGCCCAGTACATGCGCCGGAGCCGCTGCTTCTCCGAAGGATCACCTGCACCAGCGACGTCGACGTACGCGGAGCCATCGTAGCTCTTGAGCGTCAGGGCTCGCAGCATCGCCTCGCGCGCGTCGAAGACTGTGAATGTGTTGAAGCGGGGTGTCTGGGGCGTGTTGGGTATCGTAAAGGCGTCCGGGCTGCCGATCGCCCAATCGGGTGCCTTGTTGATCTCATCGCCGAGCGCGCTAAGAAATGCCGAATTGAGCGCGCGGTCGTTGTATGGGTCGTAGAAGTGGCTCAGCGGGCGACTCAACGGCGGAAAGATGTCGCGCGGGGTCGGTGGATCCTCGTCACGATTGTCATCCTCGCGGATCGCACCGTACATCAGCCAGGCGCGCAGGGGATCGATCAAGCGATCCACATGAAGGTCGTCGAGGATCCCGCGTTCATAGTCTTGTGCCCGGTGCTCCATTGGCGCGCCTTGGGAGAAACGCGTCGAAGTCTCGAAGTATCCCGCCTCGACCCCGAGAGGCGACCATGTGGCAAGTCCTAACGACTGCACGCGTGGCGACAGCGCGGTCGACGACGACCCCAGTAGCGAAGCTTGGAATGCGTAACTCGTAACCAGAGCGTGCGTTGCCTGCTCGTAGGCGCTCGCACTCGGCGCAACACCTGCGACGAGCAACAGCGCGACGACGTGTGCTCGTGGGTTCATTGCAGATGCTCCTCAAGAAAGGATTGGATCCTTCGCGATTGGTCAGGGCCATTCGGATCTGGCGCAAGTGCAACGCTGGCAGCGAGCCGACCAAGTGATCTCGCTGCTTGATGCTGCTCCGCTGACTGCGCGACGCTGCGCACCTCCAGGTACATGGCCCGCATCATCGGATACAGGCTCTTCTGACTTTCTCCGCCGTAATGGCAACCGCGGTTCGCAAATCCCATAAACAGGCTTTCGATGCGTTGCTCGGTCGTTCCAGAGAAGCGATCCAGTCCGTACACCTCGTGCAGACGCTGCACGGGAGGCTTAATCGTTCCGGTTTGCAGCATGAAGATGCCGCGGGCGTAGCCGGGCGCGTACACGAGCGCCTGTGGATCCCGGTTTTGAACGCGATACGTGCTCCACTTGCTCCAGCCGTCGACATGAAAGCGACCCGTGTCGTCGGTTCTGGTGCCGGCCGCGTGATAACAGATGTCCCGGCCACCGCTGCCGAAAAAGCCCTTCGGGTCTGTCGCGGACTCCCATAGATAGCTGACGTAGGCTCCGGGAATCGGCTTTCCGGTAGCTGCATCGACGACCATTCCGGCGAGCGGCTCGCCATACAATCGCTGCGGCGCGTTGTTCCAGAAGATGTAACAGAACAGAATGAGATTGATGTAGCCGACGACCGACAGGACGAGCCTCATCTTGAACATGGCTACATCCCGTCGATCCGCCAGATCCCGTCCTCGGAGCGGATCAGGTAGACCATGAACTGTTGCGGGCCTTCGGGGGTATCGCGCACGACATTGAGCTCGGCGATGTCCATGCCGAAGGTCATACCCGCGAGGGTTCCGACCTGCCCGACGAGCGTGGCGAGGTCGGGCTGCAACTGGCTGAATATTCCTGCGTACTTTTCGTAGGCACTCGCTGTGAACGCCGTCAGGGCACCGGCGGTGTTGCCCGCACCGAGCCTTGTCAGCATCTGCTCGTAGACAGCGCGGATGCGGTTGCCGTACAGAGTGGGCATCAGTACGACGATCGACTTCTGAGTCTCGTAAACGACGCGGTCCTCGTCGTCGAAAGCCTTGATGACGACGTTCCACGTACCGACCGGATACGTGGCAGTGAACGAGAACGGTCCGTCGGCGAACTCCGCCGGGGTGGCGATCACGTTCGGGTAGCCGTCACCATCGAGATCGAAAGAGATCTGCTTGAAGGAGGAGCCGGCGCGATTCGCGGTCGTGAACGTCACCGTGAGCGACCCGATGCCTTCGGTCGGCGAGGCGTCGACGACGAATGGCCCCGGCCCGGAACTGTTGACGGTGACCGCGCGGGACGCGGTCTGGCCATCCTGGGTCGTCACGACCGCGTCGATGGTGTTCACGCCGGGCACCAGCGGAACATCGTTCAACTGGAAGAAGCCACGGTCATCGAGATGCGCGACCATGCCGTTGATCGTGATCGACGAGTTGTCAGGTCCGGCAAAGCTGCCACGGATCCGCATACGGTCGTCGTCGATGGTAGCGCCGTCCGCAAGCTCGATCAGGTTCAGGCCGACCGGCGGCTTCACGACGAGCGACACGGGCGTCGATGTGGCTGTGCTGCCACGTTCGTCATACGCAGTTGCGGTGATCGAGTACGTACCGGCGGGGACGCTCTCCCAGACGACGGCGAAAGGCGTGGCGGTCGCGGTACCGATGAGCGTGCCCTCGGCGCGAAACTCCACGCGCACGACGCTGCCGTCGGAATCGGACGCCGTTGCCGTCAGGTCGACGGTCGCGGGCGCGTAGTAGTCGATTCCCGCAGCCGGCGCCGCGAGAGTCACGGTCGGGGGCGCGTTGGGCACCACCGTTACCGCAACCGCCGCGCTCGTCGTCATCGCGCCGGAGCTGTCGTACGCGCGTGCGCTCAGTGAGTAGGCGCCGGCGGAGACGCCACTCCACTGGTACGTGTACGGGTCGCTGGTGTCGGTGCCGAGGAGCGTCGTTCCCGAGTAGAACTCGACCCGCGCGATCGCACCGTCCGGGTCGCTCGCGCTCGCCGCGAGGGAGATCGTCGCGGGCGCGCCGTAGGTCGCGCCGCCGGAAGGTGCTGTCAGGGAAACGACGGGGGGAAAGTTCGTGGCGACGCTGAAGTGCGCCGGGGCCGAAGTGGTGATCGCACCGCGGTCGTCGGTCGCGTACGCGAAGACCGTATAGGCGCCGGCAGTGACTCCGGTCCACGTGACGCGGTACGGCGCCTGCGTCGCGGTGCCGATCATGTATCCGGCCGATGTCTGGAACCGGACCGACACGATCGTTCCATCGGGATCGGTCGCGTCGGCCGTCAGCGTGACCGGCACCCCGAAGGGGAGCGTTGCCGCTTCTGCCGGCGCCGTGACTGCCACCGCAGGAGGCTGATTCGCCGCGCGAACTTCGATCTGGGCCGGACGCGACGTCGTCGTGAGCCCGTGCGCGTCGGTCGCGCGTGCGGTGATGCTGCGGGTGCCGACGCTTGCGTTGGCGATCAGGAATCGCCACGGCGGCTGCAGCAGGCCATAGAGCGGCGTCGACCCATCGAAGAGTTCGACGCTCGTAATCGTGTCGCTCGCGCTGTAGACGTCGACCGTCACCCACAGGTCGATCGGCGCATCGGCGACCGTGCATGGCGCCGGCACCGAAATCACGACACGCGGCGGTGCTCCGACGGTCATGTTGGCGACGGCCGATGTCGCGATGGCGCCGCGGTCGTCGGTCGCGCGGGCGGTGATCGAGTGGTGACCGGCCGCCGGACTGGACCAGGTCCACGTCCACGGCGAAGCGCTCAGCACGACGAGCGACGTGGTGCCGTCGAAGAATTCGAGGCGCGCGATCGATCCGTCGGCGTCGCGCGGATCCGCTTCCAGCGTGACCGGGCTTCCGGCGGTCACGAAAGCGCCCTCCGCAGGTCGCGTGACGCTGACCGACGGTGGCTTGTTGTCGACGACGCTGATCGTGACCGGTGCAGAAGTCGTGCTGCTCTTGCGGTTGTCGAACGCGCGCGCGGTGAGCGAGTGGCTGCCGGCAACCGCTTTCGGCCAGACGACCGCATACGGCGGCGCAGTCGCGGTGCCGATCAGCGTGCTGCCGGCGCGATAGAACTCGACTCGGGCAATGCTGCCGTCGCTGTCGCTCGCCGTGGCGGAGAGCGTGATGTCGCCGCCGGTTGTGAAGACGCTTCCCGCCAGAGGTGCCGTCAGCACGACGGTCGGGGGCTTGTTCGCAGCCTTCGCAACCGGCGTGCGCGGCAATGTGCCGGATTGATCGGTAACGGTGAGCAGTGTCAGCGATGCCGCCGGCATGCGGCCGACGTGGCCGAAGCGGTCGCGCACTTCGGCATCGATTCGGTTCGAGCCCGCGTGCAGTGCACCCGCCGCGCTTAGCGCCGTGCGCTTCGTCGCGGTGTCGAGCGCAGGCGTTGCCCGCGCGATGCCGTTGACCGTGGCGGCAACCTGCAGGTCGGCGACATAGCCGTCTGGCGCACTGCAGGTTCCGGATGGGCATCGCGCGCCGACCGAGAGCACGATCTCCTGCGATTCGTCCGACGTCGCACCACCGTCAGGAGGGCGAAGCAGCGTGATCGTCGGTTCGATTCGGAACGGCGCGGGGTGCACTGAGCCGAGCGAAGGATCGACGCTGTCACGGAACACGAGGCGCTCGATGGCGCCGATGCGAAGCGCGACGTTGGCACCCGAGACGGTCAGCTCGGACGACTTCGGATCATAAGCGAGCCGGTCGAACGTCGCCGGTTCGAACTCGCCCAGGGCGAACTGCGACACCTCCGAGCCCGACCCATCGAGCATCACGACGGCGTGCTCGCAGAGCACGAAGACGCTTCCGCGCAGCGCATCGAGCGCGGCCGAGCGTGCGGCGCAGCCCGTGGGAAGGCCGACCGACACGCCCGCAACGGGTGTCTCGAGTCCGAGCCTCGTCAGCCGCTGCGCGTTGGCGATCCACGCCCGGTCACGCAGCGAGTCCACGAGGATTTCGCGCCACGCGGCGTCGGCGCGGTCGTCACCACGTTTTGGACTTGCGTCGCGATCGACTGCGCGTGCCCCAGTTTCCGCTTCGAGCGCGATGGCGCCCGCCGGGCGCCCCTCCGGCGAATACCGCAGCACTGTGTCGGCGGTCGCGATCCAGACCTCGCCGTTTTGCGCAAGAGCGAGCGACACCGCGCTCGCCGGCAGCGGACTTGCGCTCGATCGAATGCCGTCGTCCTCTACGTGCAGCAGGCGATCCGCGTCCGTCACGACCCACAGGCTGGCGTCGTGCGGCGAGACGGCGAAGTGGGCGATCGATCCGAGCCCGGCTGCGTCGGTGCGCATCGTTGCGCTGATGTCGCCCGTTGGTGAGCGCAGCTCGATGGCCGTGGCCGAAATCCACCACGAATCGCCGCGATGCGTCAGCGCAATCTCGACGGCGTCTGCCGTGCGCGGACCCGCTGTCGCGTTTGCCGAGCTGGCGTGAACCAGCGCCCCGACCACCCCGACGAGCAGCGCGAACGCGAGGCTCATCTTCGCGATCATGGAGAACGGCCGGCGCGCACTCATCGCGTGCAGACCAGCGGCTGGTCGACGATCTGTATCAGTGGCGACGTGTCGAGGGTCCCGTCGGGCGTCACGAGACGTGCGTTCAGCGTATGGATTCCGGGAGGCATGAGCGTCGCGAACGTCGCGCGGTTTGTGTCGAGCGTGGCCGAGCCGAGCGCGCGCGTTCCGGAATAGAACGCGACATAGCCGGTGACCGGCGCGCCCTCGACGCTCGCGGTCAGAGTGACCGGCGTGTCGGCGTCGGTGTCGACGTTCGACGAACCCAGCGTCAGGCGCCCCGATGGCGGCGGGAATTTGACGGCGATCGGGGTTGGAATTCCGGGATTCGTGGTCTGCAACGCGCCGGACGAAGGCGTGAAATCGGTGGCGTCGGTGGACTCGCCCGCCACGTAGGCGGCGCCGGCGCCATCGACGGCGACCGCATTGATCGCTCCGTCGGGGAAGCGTCCGATCGATCCCGATGTCGACATTCCCACGCGTACGAATGTCGAGAAGATGAGCGCCGTTCCCGCCGCGGAAACCTTGGCGACGAACCCGGAATCCTGGCTGCCCTGGTTGCGCGCGGAGGTCGAGTCGACGAGCGGAAACGTCAGTGTTCGCGCGAGTCCGGTCACGTACGCGTGCCCATCGGCGTCGACGGCGATCGCGTACGCGGCGTCGCCAGGGTATTGCACGTTGTCGTAGAGCGTCTGGCAGTAGTAGGTGCAGATTTCACCGCCGAGGAACGACGACCAGACGATTCGGCGCGTCTGCAGGTCGACCTTTGCAACGAACGCATTGCCCACCGTCGAGTTGATGAGCCGGAATCCGGACTTCACCGGCTGGAAGCCGTTGACGCTGGGAAAGTTCGCGGAATAGGTCTCGCCGGCGACGTAGACCGACCCGTCGGCGCCGAGTGCAAGTGCGTTCACCGCGTCGTCGCGGGATCCGCCGATCAGCGTCGACGTGACGAGCCGGCTTCCCGACGGATCGAGCACGCTTACGAACCCGTCGAGATCGCCGCCGGGGAAGATCTGGAAAGGCAGCGCGATCGGGAAGTCGACCGTTGCGAGGCCACCGACAAAGGCGCGCCCGTCGCCGTCCACGGCGATAGCGTTCGCCTGGGTTGTGCCGGGCCCGCCGAGAAACGTCGCGTACGACGCCGACGATCCGGCGGGATCGAGCTTCAGCACGAAGCCGGTTTCGCCGAATGCGACCGGCGAGGTCACCTCGAACGCGCCGGGCGTCGCGACGAACGCGGGCGTGGCCTTGCCGGTGAGGTACGCGCTGCCGGCGCCGTCGACGGCGAGCGAGTGTGCAGTGGTGGCGGCGACATAGGTCGAGTAGACGAGCGCGTTGCCGGCCGGACTGAGCTTGGCGACGAAGGATCCACCGGCGGCCGTACCCTTCTGGTACGCGTTCGCCGTCACCGGAAAGTCGCCGGCTGATGTTGTTCCGGCGACGTAGGCGCTCCCCATCGCGTCGACGGCGATCGCCGTTGCGATCTCACGCCCGGTGGATCCGCCGAGATACGTCGCGTAGACGAGCGACTTGCCGTCCGGAGCGAGCTTCGCGACGAACGCGTCCATGTCGCTCTTCCTGCCGAGTGACGCATCGAGTGAATTCCTGAGCGGGAAGTCGGCTGACGTCGTGTAGCCGGCGGCGTAGGCACTGCCGTTCGCATCGACGGCGATCGCCAGGGCGCCGTCGGCGGATGAACCGCCGACGTAGGTCGCGTACGCGATGACGGGGTCAATGACGAGCGGTCGCGCGTGGTCGTATTCGCCGACCTCGAACGCGATCTCCATCGGTCGAGACAGCACGAACGAGGCATCGACGTCGGTGCGCCCGCCGTTCCCTTCCTGCCACGCCACCGGGCGATGCAGACGGAGATCACCTTGCGGGGTGGTGATCACGGCATCGCCGCCACGGTCGAGCGCGACGCCGGATGCACCTTCGATCTGCATTCGCATCGCGGCAGGGTCGCCATGCGGAGCGACGACGAGGTCGTACTCGAGCGCATCACCGCTGCCGTAGACGATGACGTCTATATGCGGATACAGTCGCTCGATCGAGGCGCGCCCGAAAACGGGAACGTCGATCCGGTTGTCGGCAGGACTCCCGTCGTGCAGGTAGTGGATGCGGGTAGGTTGCGGATCGCGGCCGCGCAGGCGCGCTGCAGGCGCGGCGCCGAGAAAGCGCAGCGTGACCGTGTCGGCCGCTGCAGCGGCCGCGCGAATCTCCCCTGCGCCTTGGAGACGAGTCCCTGGCAGCGCCACGTGGATGGCGTCGCGCGTGACGGCGATCCGCGGTGCGTGCCCGTGCGAGACGAGGGCGACGGGCGCGTCGCGGTCGTCGCCGCGCGCTTCGAACATCAGCGGCAGCGTGGCGTAGGCGGCGCGCGCACTCGCCGCGGCGTCCTGCCCGGGAGCGTGCGCCGCGGCGATGCCGGCGCAGGCTGCAGTGGCGACCGAGATGGTTCCGAACAGCAGGCGCGCAGCGCGACGATCCATCACGGCGTTCCTCCCAGGCTCGGAAGGAGCCTAGGCGCTTCGCGCCGCGCTGTTGACTGTCAGATTTGCCGGGGCCTAGGGTTCGTCCAATCGCGCGAGACACGCGCGGAAGCGCCGCTCGACGCTCTGGGCATACCACGCCGTCGTCAGATGACGGCTGATCTTCGGTCCCGACAGCATGATCGCGGGCACGCGTGCGCGCGGCACCGGGCTGCCATTCGTCCGGTCGGCGAGCGCCATCACGCGCGTGTAGAGCGGCGAACGCCCGAATTCGACGGAGGTTTCGAGCAGCAGCGAGTCGTGTATCGCCTCGTCTGACAGGTCGAGCCGGGACTTCAGCACGCGTACGGCGGCCTCGGTCGCCCCCGGGTCTCGCGACGAGCGCAGACCGCCGACGGGAAGCAGGTGTCCGTCCTCGGCGAGCGGCACGCCGGTCACCAGTGCCACCGCGTGCTGGAACGCGGCGTTGCGGCTCGCATAGCGGCCGGCGTTGTAGTCGGCGAAGCGATACAGGTAGCGG
>JAICXH010000062.1 GCA_025981645.1 Burkholderiales bacterium | reverse complement strand
CGCCTCCGGCAGCGCCGGCGCGGGAAGCGCCGGCGTGAATGCCGGACGCGGCCAGTCGAGCGCGAGGCGCCGAAGCGGGTCGGGCACCGCGCAAGCCGGGCCTGGCGTGTCTGCGGCGAGCACCGGCGCCGGCAGCATCCCGGTGCACACGAGGCCGCCCCAGATCCGCTCCAGCGCACTACCTCGCGCAGGCCGCTTCCACGCGAGGTCTCCGGCGCCCCCGCGCGACACGGCGGGCGCGACGCCGACGAGGTGCAGACGACGCTTCGCGCGCGTCACGCCGACGTAGATGAGCCGCGCAAGTTCGGCGCGCTCCTCGTCGGCGTTGTCATGTGCGAGCCACGCGTAGACCGGGTCGTCGTCGCTCGTCGCTCCTGCGCGGCGCCGGCGCGGTGCGACGACGAACGCGCGCTCGCCCGGCCCGCCGATCGACGTCCAGCGCAGCACCGGCGCCGCCCCGCCGCGGGTCGCGCGGTCGAGGCCGGGGATCACGACGGTGTCGAACTCGAGGCCCTTTGCGCGATGGATCGTCATGATCTGCACGGTGCCGGGAGCTGCCTCGGCGCTCTCGGCGAAGAGGGTCTCGGCTTCGGCGGCGAGCGCATCACAGTCATCGAGATCGCCGCTGCGAGCGTGCCGATCGACGAGCTCGAATACGCGCTCGGCACCGTCGAGATCTGCGGCCGATTCACTGCACGCGGGACCGCCGAGCGCGAACCATGCGGCGCGCAGGCGCAGACCGAACGGCGTCCTGCCGCGCTGCTCGATTGTCGGGCGCAGCGCCTCGGCGAGCCTCGATAGCCGCGCGCGGCCATCGGCAGTGAGTCCCGCGATGCGCAGCGGATCGGCGATCGCATCGGCGAGCGCGCCCGCGGTACCACCGCGCGGAGCGGTCTCGCCGAGTGCAACGAGGTCGGCGAGCGTCAGGCCGCACCACGGTGCTCGCAGCACGGCAAACCATGCGAGCCGGTCGACCGGTTGCGACAGCGCCCGCGCGAGCGACAGCAGGTCGCGCGTCGCGAGGCGGTTGTGCACCGATTCGAGTTCGACAGCCGAATAGGCGATGCCCGCACCGCGGAGCGCGGGGAGAAGCGCCTGCGCATGCGTGCGCGCGCGGAGCAGCACGGCGACCCGCGCATCGCCAGCCGCCAGCGCCGAGCCGACGCGCTCGACGACGGTCTTCACCTCGTCCGCGCGCGACGTCACGAGATCGAGCGTCGGCGGGTCGCCGTCGAGCGTGGCTGCCGCCTGCGCGGGCACGTGGACGACCGCTGCAACGCGGGCATCAGGCTCGCCCGGCGATGCGTCGGCGAACACCGCATTGACCCACGCGACGATCGGAGGCGCCGAACGGAAATTGCGCGTCAGCGCCGCCACACCGATCGGCACGCCGGCGATCGCACCATCTCTTTGCGCCGCGACGAACAGGCCGACCTCGGCCTTGCGGAATCGGTAGATCGATTGCATCGGATCGCCGACCGCGAACAGCGTCCTGCCGTCGCCGGGCTCCCAACCCGACGTAAGCCCCGCGATCAGGGCGAGCTGCGCCGCCGACGTATCCTGGAATTCGTCGACGAGCAGGTGCGAGAGCCGGTAATCGATCGCGAGCAGGAGCTCGCCCGGGTCGTCGGCGTCGCCCAGCGCCGCCAGCGCGCGGAACATCTGCTCCGGGAAATCGATCGTTCCGTGCCGCGCGAACACGTGCTCCAGCGCCCGCGCGCTGCGCGCGAGTACCGCTGTCGTCGCCGCGACGAATTCCCACGTGCCGTCGTCGAATCCGGCGGGAGGCGCGTCGCGTGCCTGCCGCAATGCGGCTTCGAGGCCAGGTATCGATGCCGCCCGCGCGAGGAGCTCGATGAACGCGTTTTTCGCGCGTTGGCGCTCCGCAGCACCGCTTCCGCTGCCTTTGGCGGCGAAACCCTGCGACTTCGTCACCGTCCTTCTGAAGGTCCCTCCAGCGGCGAGCAGCCAATCACCAAGCGAGCGCCACGCGCGTCGATCGCCGACTGCGGGAAGCGCCTGCTGCTGCGCAAGGCTCGACAGCGCATCGGCGAGCCCCCCGTCGTCGGGCGCCGCCTCCGTGGCGCGCAAAGTCGCCACTGCGCTGTGCGCCGCTGCGGCCAATCCGGCGACAAGCTCCGGCGGCATCCGCGCAGCGGCGGCCGCCGCGGCCCGTTCACCGATCGCGCGCAACGCCGCCTCGACGCTGGCGCGCAACCGTTCGGAATCCTGTTCGAGAAAGCTCGCGGGCCAACGGTCGCGGCCCTCGAGCATTTCGGCGAGATGCCGGGTCGCGAGGTCGACGTCGTTGTCGAGCCAGTCGAAGAAGCGACGCCAGGCCGGGTCGGTCGCGTCGGCGAAGACGAGGCTTTCGCGCACCGCCTCGACGCAGAGTGCCTGCGCACGCTCGTCGACCTGCGGCATCGCCCCGAGCGCCGAACTCACTGGCGCCTGGCGCGCGAGCGAAGCCGCCAGTGCATCGATCGTCACGATGCGCAGCCGCAACGGCTGCTCGAGAAGATCCCAACCCTCGGCCTCGATGCGCTTGCGCGCGCGGCGCGCGAGCTCGCGCGTGATCCGCGCATGCGGGGTCGCCGTCCCGACTGGTCGATCGTCGCCCGCTTAGCGCAGCGCGCGGAGGACCCGCTCGCGCATCTCCGCCGCCGCTTTGCGCGTGAACGTCATCGCGACGATGCGCTCTGGCCGGTCGACGATCGCGAGGAGCGCGAGGAAGCGCTGGATCAGGAGCCCCGTCTTGCCCGATCCGGCCGGCGCCTGGACGAGCCACGACCGCGTGACGTCGAGCGCCTGCGCGCGCGCGTCGTCGTCGTGTTCCGCGGCGTTATTCACTGCCCGCTTCCTTCGGTACTTGGCGCGTCGGTTGCGGCGTCGGCTTCATCCGGTGCGCCACCATCGAGATCGCGGATCCGGCACAGTGGATGCAAATCGCAGTTGCGGCACGCGTTCGCGTCGCGCGGACTGACGGCAGCATGTCCGTCGCGAAATTCACGCGCGAGCGCTTCGATGCCACCGGTGAGCGCCCGAAGTGCCTCGTCCCACGACGTCGGCTGCCCGCGCGCGGTTCCGGGGTCTTCGAGCTGCGGCCACCAAGCGCCATCACCAGCGATGCCCGACACGCGAAATTCGCCCGCCTTGACCTGCGCGAACGCGAGTGCGCCAATGGTCCGCCGCGTCGCGTCGGCGGCGTCGATCTCCGACGCAGCGATCGCGTACGCAGCAAGCTGCGTACCGCGCGGCCGCATATCGAACCATTGCCCGGGCGCCACCGCCCTCCCCGACTTGTAATCGACGATCGCCCACTCCCCGCTCGGAAAAGCATCGATGCGATCGATGCGAAAGCGCAGCTCGATGTCCTCGATCACCGCGGCGACCGCACACTCGCATGCCACCACGCGAAATGGTGGCCGTGGGCGCTCGCAACACTCGACCCAGGCGCCGAGCGTCCTCGCGAGCCGTCTGCGCTCTCCGTCGACGATCAGCGCCGGCAACGCCGCGCGCGTCGCGTGATCGAGCTTGCCGACGCCGGCGGCGGCCGCCGCTTCGATGCGGGCGGTGAGCGCCGCGGGTGCGAGCGCAGCAAGCGCCGAGGAGCTTTCCGTTTCGGTCCAGAACGCGGCAAGTGCCGCGTGAAGGAGCGTCCCGCGCTCCTTCGCGCCGATTCCCTCGCTCATCGCGGGCGTACGCTCGACGCCGAGCCGATGACGCGCGAAGGCCTGGAACGGGCACGTACTCTGGCTTTCGATCAGGTTCGCGCCGCCGCGCAGGCTGCTGCCCCGCGTCACCGGCGGCGCCTTGCGATCCGACACTTCGTCGATGGACCGCGATTCCCACAACGCGAGCGAGCGGGTTCGGATCACGGCCGGCGCGTGCGCCTCGGGCCAGCTCGCGAAGAACGGCGACACGCCTCGCTCCGAACCATCGACCGTCGACGCGTGGCTCGCAGTCACCCGCGGCGCGATCGCGACGAGCGCCGTGGTGATGCGGCGCGCCCGCGCGAGCGCTGCATCCGGCGTCGCGTCGGGAACCCCGCGTACCCGCTGCCAGCCGAGCGGAAGCCACGGGTCCGGCCGCGACTGCGACGGCCACCGCTCGTCGTCGAAGCCCACGAGCCACGTGGCATCGAATGCAAGCCCGAGCGCCTCCTCGATGCCGAGAATGCGAATCGGCGGGATCGGCGCCTGAGGCTGAAACAGTTGCTCGCCGGCGAGGTCGGACAGCCGCGTGAGCCCTGCATCGGCCGTCATGCGCCCGGTCACCGATCCGAGCGCCGCAAACGCGCCGAGCAACCGCGTCCACGCGTCGCGCGCCTGCCATTCGTCACTCGACAGCGGGCGGCTTCCTGGCCAGCCAAGCGCCGCGAGCCATCCGGTCCACGCGCGCGCCCACTCGCGCGGCAGTCGCGCCGACGTCCCAGGGCGCGAAGCGACGCGCCAACGCTCCGCAAGTGCAGGGTCGGCTACGTGCAGCGCCGCGACCGCATCGACGAACTCGACATGGTGGCGGCTCGATGCCCGCCAGCGAAGCTCGATCGCTGCGCGTGCGGCACCCTGCGCTTCGGCGTCGACCAGATACGGCGTACGCAGCGCACGCGCGGCGCGAAGCGAATCGACGGGTCCGCCGCCACCCAGCGCGACGAGATCGAGCGCGGCCGCGACGATCGGTGCGGCGGCGAGCGCGCGGCCGAGGGAGATTGCGTAGGGGCGCGCCGCATCCGGCCGATAACGCTCGAGCAGTTCGGGACAAAGGACTTCCTCGGCGAGTGCTTCGACCGCGTCGCGCCGCTCCTCGAGATCGGCGACGATGACCGCCACCCGCGCGGCGGCGTCGGACTCGACCGTCCGGCGTGCAGCGACGAGCGCCTGGGCGAGTTCGTCGCGTGGCGAGGCGAAGACGGCGCGCTCACGCAGCATGGCGGCGGAATCCGGACCTGCACTCCGCTCGAACGCCACGCCTGCAGCATGCAGTGCGGCGACGAGGCGCTCCTGCTGCGGCGTCGCTGCGTCGAACGCGTACAGCACGACTCGCCGCATATCCGCGAGCCAGCGTTTATCTGCATGCTCGGCGAGAAGATCGGGAAGTCCGGCGCGATCGATCGCCGCCAGCTCGTCGAGCCTGCCGCGATATGCGGCGCACCACCGCAGGAACGCGTCGGAATCCGCACTGCCCGCTGCGTCGCCGGGAAGCCTTTCGTCGGCCGAGCCCCGCCAGGCGTGGAACGTATGCCATGCGCGAGCGGCCCCGCGTGCTGCACCGCGCACGTTCAGCAGCGGCGTGCGCGACCCTTCGATCGCGCTGCGCCAGAGTTCGGTTGCCACGGCCGGTGCGACGAGCGCAGGCGGCCGCCGGAACGCGTTGCCGGCAAGCGCCGCAAGCCAGAGTCGATCGAGCCACGCGTTCCACGACAGCACGCGCGGAGTCGGCCAGACCTCGGCGCCGCGTCGCTGCTGTTCCGCGTCCGATCGGACGGCGATTTCGCGCGCGAGACGCTCGCCGGGCGTGACGACCCAAGTGCCCGCGGCGAGCGCCGCGTCGAGGGCGGAGGCGAACATGCGGAAATGCCGGCGGCCGCGCCGCCGGGTCAGGACTGGCGCGCGCGGCACCGCGAAGCGCGAACTCTAGCAGACGCGGCGGAGCCGCGCCGGATCGATCAGTCGGATGCGAAGTGATTCGCTCCCGCCGGTGAGGTCCGTGCAATCTCAGGCGGGACCATCAGCGATTCGCGCGGACCGGCAGCGGCGGCCGCCGGCATTGCCGGATCGCCGCGCTGGCCCGCGGAGGCGAGCAGCGAATCGGCGGGAAGTGCCGCCGGCTCGGCGTGCGCACCGCGTGCCTCCCACGCGCCGCACCAATCGTCGTCACGGACGCGCGGCCACACGCCTTCGGCGCTGAACGTGCGGCCGTCGACCGGATGCAGCGCCGGAACCGAGCGGCGACAGCGTCCCCAGCGCAGATCGCCGCCGTCCGCCGAAAGGCGCTCGTTGCGATCGTAGAACCGGCATCCGACACATCGCATCATTCGTTTTCTCCCCTTCGTCGCGCCCGGCGGCCGTCATCGCGGCCGGCGTGCGCCTCCCACGTGGTCGATAAAAACGCGGTCACCTACCGCATCGCTGTATGCAGTTCGATTTCCGATGGCGACCGCAAACCGCTCGATGCACTCAGGCCGCGAGCTCGGGCAGCGTGGCGGCGAGCGCCTCGGGCACCTGCTGCACGCGGGTGAATCCAGTCAGCGACTGCGCGTCGAGCTGCGACTGCAACTCGGCATCCGCGGCGGCCGCCTCGGCGGAAAGCTCCGCATCGTATTCGCGGCGGCGATCGGGATCCGAAAGCACGGCGTAGGCAGCGTGAATCATCCTCACGAGGCCCGACAGGTCCTGCCCCGCCTCGGTGCGGCCGTACTGGAAGCGTTCCAATACCGCTGCATAGGCCGCCTCGATCCGATGCGGTGTCGCGCCGGGTGCCAGGTCGAGATAATCGTAATGCGTGTAGTTCACCGTAGTCTCCTGTTTCGATCGATACCGGATCGGCCGGCTCGCCATGTTTCAGCAGCATCCATGCCACGCGGGGAGCCCGCCCATCGGGCGCCGATAACTCATTGAAGGACAACGCCCGCGGCGCTGCGTGCAGCGTGCGTTGCACACTTCGTGGTGTACGAAACGAGCCGCGGGGGATCTCGATCCGGCGACGGATCGGGCCGCGATCAGATCACTGCGAGCGGCGTCGCGTGCGACGGCGGCGGAAAGGCATCGTCGATCTCGGCGAGCGTCGCATCGCTGAGCTGCAGTGCAGCCGCCGCCGCATTCTCGTCGACGTGCCGGACTTTCGCCGCTTTCGGAATGGCGATCACGTTGCGCGCGATAAGCCAGGCGAGCGCGACCTGCGCCGGCGTTGCGTGAATGCGCGCAGCGATCGAAGCGAGTGCGCGATGCGCGAGCAGGCGCCCCTCGTCGAAAGGCGAATACGCGATGATCGCGATGCCGTGCCGCCCGCAGAGATCGGCGAGCGCCCACTCGATGCCGCGCTCGCCGAGGTGATAGAGAACCTGGTTTGCCGCGCAGTGCCGGCCGTCCGGCAGCGCCAGAAGCTCCTCGACGTCGCCGGTGTCGAAGTTCGACACTCCCCAGCGCAGGATCCTGCCCTCGCGGCGCAGACCCTCGAACGCGCCAATGGTCTCGGCGAGCGGAATGTGCCCGCGCCAGTGCAGCAGGTAGAGGTCGAGCCGATCGATGCGCAGCCGCGCCAGGCTGCGCTCGCACGCGGCGACGACGCCTCGCGCACTCGCGTGCTGCGGAAGCACCTTGCTCACGACGAAGCACCGATCGCGCGCACCGTCGAGCGCCTCGGCGACGACCTCCTCGGCACCACCATCGCCGTACATCTCGGCGGTGTCGATCAGCGTGAATCCGCGCGCGAGCCCCGCGCGGAGCGCCGCGACCTCATGGCGGCGCCGCGAGGCGGATTCGCCCATGTGCCAGGTTCCGAGGCCGAGCGCCGGCATCCTTGCTCCGTCGGCGAGGGTGACACCAGGGATGACAGGCGGGTCCATGATGCGTTCTCGAGAGCGAGTCGCGCTGCGAAACGGGTGCGCGGGTCAACCCTGGAATGGGGCGAACCTGCGGTCCCGGCGAGCATACCGCGCCACGGTTCGCGCTGCCGTAGAATGCGCCGATCATGCCCCTCGATGATCCGGGGACGCCGCCGCGCCACGTCGTGCGCGCGGCCTGCCCCCACGACTGCCCCGATACCTGTGCGATGCTCGTCGCCGTCGAGGATGGCCGAGCGATCGAGGTACGCGGCGCACCGGATCACCCGCCGACTGCCGGCGTGCTGTGCGCGAAGGTCGCGCGTTACCTCGACCGCACCTATTCGCCTGACCGGGTCCGCCATCCGATGCGCCGCATCGGCCGCAAGGGAGAGGGACGCTTCGCACGCATCGGCTGGGACGAGGCGTTGGACGAGATCGCCGAGCGCTTTCGCGCGATCGCCGAGTCATCCGACGGCCCGCAGGCGATCCTGCCGTACAGCTATGCGGGAACGATGGGGCTCCTGCAGGGCTCGTCGATGGACCGCCGCTTCTTCCACCGGCTGGGAGCGTCGCTGCTCGAGCGGACAATCTGCTCGGCGGCCGGCAAGGCCGGGTGGGCCGCCGTCGTCGGTGCATCGATCGGCATGGACCTCGAGGAGTTCGAGAACAGCCGCCTGATCGTGATCTGGGGCAGCAACTCGATCACCTCCAATCTGCACTTCTGGACACGCGCGCAGGAAGCCAAGCGTCGCGGCGCAAAGCTCGTCGCAATCGACCCGTACCGCAGCGCGACGGCGGAGAAGTGCCACCGGCACATCGCTCCGCTTCCCGGAACCGACGCGGCGCTCGCCTTCGGCGTCATGCACGTGCTGATCGCCGAGAACCTCGTCGACCGCGATTACGTCGAGCGCTATACGCAGGGCTACGACGCGCTCGCGGCGCGCGCCGCCCTGTGGACGCCCGAACGGGTCGCGCGCACCTGCGACATCGCGGCCGACGACCTCGTCGAGCTCTCGCGCGACTACGGCAGCATCCGTCCGGCGGCGATCCGCCTCAATTACGGCTTGCAGCGCGTGCACGGCGGCGCCAACGCGGTTCGCGCGATCGCCTGCCTGCCAGCCCTCGTCGGCGCGTGGCGCGATCCTGCCGGTGGAGCGCTGCTGTCGTCGTCGGGAACGTATCCGGTCGATGCGCAGGCGCTCGAGCGTCCGGACCTGATCCACGGCTCGCCGCGGACGATCAACATGTCGACGATCGGCGACGCGCTCCTCGATCTCGCCGATCCTCCGGTGCGCGCAATCTACGTCTACAACTCCAACCCGGTCGCCGTCGCGCCGCACGCGTCACGCGTCGCTGGCGGATTCGCGCGGGAGGATCTGTTCTGCGTCGTGCACGAGATCTTCCGCACCGACACGGCGGACTACGCCGACATCCTTCTGCCGGCGACGACCCAACTCGAGCAGACCGACATCCACACGTCGTACGGACACCTTTGCGTGCAGGCGAACAACGCGGCGATCGCGCCGCTCCATGAGGCGCTGCCGAACACCGAAGTGTTCCGCAGGCTCGCCGCGCGGATGGGCTTCGACGAACCGTGCTTTCGCGACAGTGACGACGACCTCGCGCGGCAGGCGCTACGCGGCGACGATCCGCGCGTCGCCGGCCTCGACTGGGACACGCTGAAGACGGCGGGCTGGGGCCGCCTGCGCGTACCGAAGCCGTGGGCGCCGTTCGCCGAGGGAAACTTCCCGACGCCTTCGCGAAAGTGCGAGTTCCACTCGCCGCGGCTTGCCGCGGCGGGCGAGGATCCGCTGCCGGACTTTGTTGCGCCGTACGAATCGGTGGCGTCGAACCCCGGGCTCGCGGCGCGCTATCCGCTCGCGTTCATCTCGCCGCCGCTGCGCAACGTCCTCAATTCGTCGTTTGCCAACCTGCCCGCATCGCTCGCCGAGGAGCCGATGCCTCGGCTCGAGATCCATCCCGACGACGCCGCGACGCGCGGCATCGAAAACGACGCGTCGGTGCGCGTGTTCAACGACCGCGGCACGCTACTCGCCAGCGCGCGCGTGACCGAGCGCGCGAGGCGCGGCGTCGTCGTCGCGCCGTCGGTATGGTGGAAGAAGCTCGCTCCCGGGGGCGAGAACGCGAACGCGGTCACGAGCCAGGCGGTGACCGACCTCGGCCACGGCCCGACGTTCTACGATTGCCTCGTCGAGGTGGCGCTCGCGTAGAGAGGGCTCAGGTCTTGCCTTCTTACAGCTTGCGAACGAGGCCGACCATCACGCCGAAGATCTCGAGCGCACCTTCGGGACGGATGACCGGATAGGCGCGGTTCTCGGGCTTGAGGACGAACGTCCCGCTCTCGAGGTCGAGGCGCTTCAGCGTGAACTGATTGTCGACGATCGCGACGACGATGTCGCCGCGCTGCGCGGCGGCACGCTTTTCGACAACGACGAGATCGCCGTCGAAAATGCCGGCATCCTGCATCGAGTCGCCCTTGACTCGCACGAGCACCGTCTGCGACGGCCGCTCGATCAGGTAGTCGTCGAGCGTGACGGTGTCCGCCTGACTGTCGTCGACGGCATCCGGCAGGCCCGCACGAACGCTGCCGGTGGCGATAGGCCGTCCGAAGAAGCGCTTCGACGGCGCGAGGCGCTTGTCGGGCGTCGATTCGAGATAGCCGGCGAGCTTCAGCCGCGCGACCATCGCAGCGACCGACGACTTCGACCTCAGGCCGAGGAGCCGCCCGATCGACGAATACGACGGCAGCGTCCGGTGCGCAGCGTAATAATCCTGCAGGATGCCAAGGTAGGAACGATCGTTCGACATGGGACGAGCATAGTGAACGACCGTTCGTACGTCAAGACCCGCCTGTCGCCGCGTGCGCCGCGAGCACATCGGCGACACACGCGGTCAGGCGCTTCGCGTAGCCGACATGCAGGAACTCGTTGGGGCCGTGCGCATTCGAGTGCGGCCCGAGGACGCCGGTGATCAGGAACTGCGCGTCGGGGAAATACCCGCCCAACATCGCCATGAACGGGATCGTGCCCCCCTCGCCCATCGCCGCCGCCGGCTTGCCGTAGCGCGCTTTCGATGCCGAGTCGACGGCCGCCGCGAGCCACGGCGCCGTAGGCGGTGCGTTCCAGCCGGTCGCGCCCTGCTCCGCGGTGAACGTGACCGATGCGTCATGCGGCGGATCGGCTTCGAGCAGCGCCTTCATGGTCGACGCGGCCGCGTCGCCGTCGATCGTCGGCGGCAAGCGCAGCGACAGCTTCAGCGACGTCGATGGGCGCAGAACATTTCCGGCACTCTCGATCGGCGGCAGCCCGTCGGCGCCGATCACCGACAGCGCCGGGCGCCAGGTGCGATTGAGCAGCGCTTCGCCGCCATCATCGACCATCGGACCGGTGCCGCCCGCGAACGGGTACTTGCGAAAGACCGTCTCGCCGAGGATCGCTGCTGCCTGCCCCGCCTGCTCGACGCGTTGGGCGGGAATCTGCGCGTGGAACGCCGAAGGGAGGATCCAGCCGTTGGCCGAGTCTTCGAGGCGCTCGACGAGCCTTCGCGCGATGCGAAACGACGACGGAACGATGCCGCTCGCGTCGCCCGAGTGCACGCCCTCCGTCAGCACCTCGACTTTCAGCGTGCCCGCGGCGAGGCCGCGCAGCGACGTAGTCATCCACAGGCGCTCGTAGTCGCCGCAGCCCGAGTCGAGGCCGACGACGAGATCGACGTTGCCGAGACGGGGCTGCAGGAGCGCGAGATAGGCCGGCAGGTCGTAGCTTCCGCTTTCCTCGCAGGCCTCGATCAGCCCGACGCAGCGGGTATGCGGGACATTCGCGGCGTCGAGCGCGGCGATCGCCGATAGGGCCGCGAACACCGCGTAGCCGTCGTCCGCCGCGCCGCGACCGTAGAGCTTCTCCGCTTCGAGGATCGGCACCCATGGCCCGCCGTCGGCGCGCCAGCCGGTCATCTCGGGCTGCTTGTCGAGATGCCCGTAGAGCAGCACCGTCCGCTCACCGACCCCGCCCGTCGAAAACAGCAGCAGCGGCGTCCGCCCCGGAATGCGGACGATCTCGACGTCGAGGCCGCGCACCGGTTGCGCGCGCACCCAGGCTTCGGCGAGACGGACCACCTGCTCCAGGTAGCCGTGCGCTTCCCACGCTGGGTCGAAGTGCGGCGATTTCGCCGGAATGCGGACGTACTCGACGAGGCGCGGAACGATGTCGCTGTCCCACTGGTTGGCGATGCGCTCGGCGGGGATCGGCGGCATGCTCATCGGCAAAGCTCCCATGGCTCGAAAGGCACGACGATATCAAATGCGCGATGCCTGCGCGGCTTCGCGCACGATTGTCGACAGCGTCGGGCATGTCTCCAGGCAGCGGCGCGTACGCACGCTGGCGTAAAATCGCTCGTGCCCTCCGATCCCACTCCGCCATTCGCCGGTCTCACGCCTGATCTGGTACTCGACGCACTCGATGCCGTCGGCATTCGTGGCGACGGGCGCCTGCTTGCGCTCAACAGCTTCGAGAACCGCGTCTATCAGGCGTGGCGCGACGACGCGCCGCCGGTCGTCGTCAAGTTCTATCGCCCCGCGCGCTGGACCGACGCGCAGATCGCCGAGGAACATGAATTTACCGTCGAGCTTGCCGACGCCGCCGTGCCGTCGGTAGCGCCGCTCGCGATCGATGGCGCGCGACTGTTCGAGCACCTTGGCTTCCGCTACGCGGTATTCGCGAGGCACGGCGGACGCGCACCCGAGCTCGAGCGCGTCGATGTGCTCGAATCGCTCGGGCGCTACCTCGCACGGCTCCATACGGTCGGCGCCAGGCGCGCGTTCATCGAGCGTCCGGCGCTCAGCGTCGAGGCTTTCGGCGACGATTCGCGCGCGTATCTCGTCGAGCACGGCTTCCTTCCCGCCGATCTACGTGCCGCGTGGACGCAGATCGTCGACCTCGCACTCGCTGGCGTACGTGAGGTGTTCGCCGTCGCGGCACCGTTCGCAACGCTGCGTCTGCATGGCGATTGTCACGGCGGCAACGTGCTGTGGACCGATGCGGGGCCGCACTTCGTCGACTTCGACGACGCGCGAATGGGCCCAGCGATGCAGGACCTGTGGATGCTCCTCTCCGGCGATCGGGCGTCGATGGAAGTGCAGCTCGCGTCACTTCTGCGCGGCTATCGGTCGTTCCGCGATTTCGATCGCCGCGAGTTGGCGCTGATCGAGGCGCTGCGTACGCTGCGGCTCATTCATTACTCGGCGTGGATCGCGCGCCGCTGGGACGACCCCGCTTTTCCCGCAGCCTTCCCGTGGTTCAACACCGAGCGCTACTGGCAGGACCGGATCCTCGAGCTGCGCGAGCAGGTGGCGCTGATGGACGAGGCGCCGCTCATGCCGGCGGACGCGTAGCGGCCATACGACGTGCGGCGCGTCGCTGCGTCATCGATCCCGGCGCCGCGTGCATTCGGCGGATCGTCAGCGCATATCGAGCGCGCAGGTGCGAAAGCCAATGAAGATGTCGTTGCGCTCGGGCAAGTAGAAGTTGCGGTAGCGCGGGTGATGCATCCGCGGCACGGTGGCGAAGGAGCCGCCGCGCACGCTGCGGTGCGTCGCGAACCACGGCTGCGAATAGTCGCGGTAGCGGTCGGGTGAGAAGCCTGGGTACGGCACGAACGGGTCGGCCATCCACTCCCACACCGAGCCACCCCACTCGATCGCGCCGGCAACCGCCGCGCGTTCCCATTCGGCTTCGCGCGGAAGGCGGCGCTTCGCCCAGCGGCAGTACGCTTCGGCCTCGTGCGCGCTGACGTGACAAACCGGCCGATCGCCGGCGAGCGGCCGCCACGCGCCAAACCAGTGCTCGTCCCAGCCGCCGTCGGCACGCATGCGCCAGCGCAGCGGCGCCGAGCGGTCATGCTCGGCGCGCCACGCCCAACCGGCTTCCGACCACAGGCGCCGGTCGGCGTAGCCGCCCGCCTCGACGAACGCGGCAAATTCCGCGTTGCCGACGCAGCGGCGCGCGATCTGCGTCGGACCGAGCGCCACCTCGTGCGCCCATTTCTCGTTGTCGAAGACGAATGCGCCGTCGGCAGGCGAGCCCTGCGCGAACGTTCCCGCGGCAATCACCGCGTCGTCAGCAGCCGGGGAGGCTCCCGCAGTTCCGTTCGCCGCGCCGTCGAATGCCGCGGCCGATCCCGCCGCACCGGCCGGTGCCGGCATCGCGCTCAGCGGCGGCGTGGAATAATCGAGCGTCTGGCGGAGGTAGGCGAGCGCTTCGCCGTGCATGTCCGCGTGAAAGAGCGCGAGTCGAAACGGATAGATCGCGTCATCGGCGACGGTGCGACGCTTCGCGCGCGCGGAGTCGAGCACGCCCGCCGCGTAGGCGCGCAGCGTTGCGTGCGACGGAAGATCGAGGGTCCAGCGGTCGCCATGCGCGACCCGTGCCGAATCGAACCAGCGGTCGGCCCCGACGAGCGTCGACGGCCCGCGCGTCTGCGGCTCATTGCGATCGTTCCAGTAGCCTTCGCGCAGCACCCACCATTCAGTGAACCAGGCGACGTGCGCGCATTCCCACAGCGGCGGGTTGATCCCGCGGTGGTACGGAACGGTCCACTGCGACGGCGTGAGATCCGCGAGGACCGCCCAGGTGCGCTCGTGAGCGTCGACCAGTGCGCGATCGAGCGCGTCGCCATCGAGCCTTCGCGCCGCCAGTCCGTCAGTTGCCGATGAAGTCGTCACCGCGTCCGCTGATCACCCTCGTCAGCCCCGGGGTGCGCACCGCCAACAACGGCAACTGGCACACCGCGTGGCGCTGGTCGCGTTTCCTTGCCGACCGCTATCGGGTCGGGCTCGGCCAGGCGTGGGCGCCGGGGCAATCGCCGCCGCAGTGCCTGATCGCGCTCCACGCGCGTCGCTCGGCGGCGTCGCTCGCATCGTACGCCGACGCCTTTCCCGGTCGGGCCGCGGTGCTCGTGCTGACCGGCACCGACCTCTATCGGGATCTCCCGGCCGACGCTGCCGCGCGGCGGTCGCTCGAACTCGCGTCACACCTCGTCGTGCTGCAGGAGGCTGCCCTCGACGACGTTCCCCGCGAGCATCGCGCAAAGTGCCGGGTCATCTATCAGTCGGCGCCACCGCTCGCGCCGGGAACACCACGGCGGACAACCTTCGACGTCGTGCTCGTCGGTCACCTTCGCGACGAGAAGGACCCGCTGACACCGATGCGTGCGATCGTGCGGGTTCCCGCCGAATCTCGCGTGCGCCTGATCCACATTGGCGCCGCATTGGATGAAACTCTCGCGCGCGCGGCGCGCGAGCTCGACGCCCGCCGGTGGCGCGGCCGGCCGCGGTACCGCTGGCTCGGTGCGCGGCCGCACGCGGAAACGCGGCGCCGCATTCGCGATGCACGCCTAATGGTGATCTCGAGCCGGATGGAGGGTGGGGCCAACGTGATCGTCGAGGCGGTGACGGCGGGCGTGCCGGTGCTCGCGAGCCGAATTCCGGGAAACGTCGGCATGCTCGGCGGCGACTACGAAGGCTACTTCGACGTCGGCGACGACGCTGCGCTTGCCCATCTTTTCGAGCGCGCGAGCGGCGAACCCGCGTTCCTCGCCCGGCTGCACGAGCAGTGCGCAGCACGCGCGCCGCTCTTCGCGCCGGCGCGCGAGCGGTTGGCGGTACGCCGTCTCGTCGACGATGCGCTCGCGACCGAGTCCCGCCCGACACGCCTTGTGGCAAGGATTTAAAACGACGAGGGGCCCGCCAGGCTGCGTGTCACCGGAACTCGGCCGGCACCGAGAATGGCTTGCTGGCGTCGGCGACGAACATGATCGGCGCCTGCAAATCGGTCGTGCCTGCGTTGAATACTTCCATCGTCGTCTGCGCGACGTGGCCATTCATGGTGTGACCGGCCTCGACGAAGGCGACGCCGTCTGGTGTCTTCTGTCCCAGGCGCCCGCGGATCACAGATATTCGGGAGCGCTCAAGGGCGGGATCGGTCCGACCTCGGCAAGCTTGGTGCCGCCGGGCGTGGCAGCGCCCTTCGGTCCGAGCGTCGCCACGTAAATGTTGCCGTCGAGTTCGGCGATCAGTGCCGTCGTCGTTCGATAGCGGACTTCCCCCGGGTCCCAGCCGTCGGGTCCCACGGGCGCCTTCGCGTCGGCCAGTGACGGGAAGGTCTCGAGTCGCCAGTACAGAGATCCCTCCGGGAGCAGTGCGATCTTCTTCTGGGCCAGGGGCTTGACGACGTACTTCTGTTCTTCCCCGGCGATCGACGTCGATGGAAGCATCACGGGTAGCAGCAACGCGAGCGTCGCGAGCAGGACTGTCCTCATGGGCACACCTCGGTCAAATAACCTGCCCGCAACTTGCGCACAAGCGCGTCGAGCAACTGGGGAATGTGGTCGAAGAACTGCCCCCGCGACAGTGCCAGCGGCGCCGTGCGCTCCGAGTCGCGGCACGCCGCGAGGACGGCTTCGCGGCGCCTCGAAAATAGTCGGCGATCGCGCCGACGGCATCCGCGAGATCGTTCATGGTTACGAATATGGAGCAGGCAGCGTGGGACCGAACACCAGCAAGATTGCATGACGGCGGCCACCGACCACCCGAGCCGGTTGCCGAAATCCCAGCATACAGGAACTGTAGCTATTTCTTGACCTTGGAGGAGGCCTTCTCCAAGGCGCTCTTCATGGAGGCCCACGCCGAGTCCATGCCGGCTTCCATATGCTGCCACGCCGATTCACTGGCGCCATGCAGTTTCTCCAATTTCTTGAACGCGGCATCGCGAGTGATACGCAGAGCCATCAGCTGTTCCGCGAATTTCCCCCGCGCCTCGGCGCTCACTTGCTCACTCTTGGTTCTCAGCTTGTCGACCTCAGCATCCCATCTCTTGACTTGCGCTTCCATCCTCG
>JAICXH010000040.1 GCA_025981645.1 Burkholderiales bacterium | reverse complement strand
CATGCGAGCCTCTGAGGAGGATGGGCGGCGACGGCCGCTGCGGCCGGCGACGCAGCCGGCGACGCAGCCAGCGACGCAGCCAGCGACGCAGCCAGCGACGCAGCCGGCGATGCGAGCAATGTTATGCGATCACGGGGTGCCTGTCAGCCGCGCAACCGCGATGCGCGCCGTCTACCGCTATAATCGACGCTGGGTCCGCGCAGCGGACAAGCAACCTGCGGGGACATCCGATGGAAGCCGAGCAACTCAACGCGATCGCAGCCGGTATCGCGGACCTCGAGGAGCGCACCACCCAGCTCCGGAGGTATCTTTGACTTCGATCTGAAAGCGGCGCGTCTCGCCGCCGTCGAGCGCGAGCTCGAGGATCCGAAGATCTGGGACAATCCGGCGCGGGCGCAGGAGCTCGGCCGCGAGAAGAAGACGCTCGACGGCGTCGTCCACACGCTCGCCCGCATTCACGGCGGGCTCGGCGACAGCAGGGAGCTCTACGAACTCGCACGCGCCGAGGGTGACGACGCGGCGCTCGCGTCGATCGTCGACGACGTGGCGAAGCTCGGGGGCGCGGTGGCCGAGCTCGAGTTCAGGAGGATGTTCCATCATCCGCTCGACCCCGGGAACGCCTTCATCGACATCCAGGCGGGCAGCGGCGGGACCGAGGCCCAGGACTGGGCGGCGATGCTCCTGCGCATGTACCTGCGCTATGCCGAGCGGAAAGGCTATCGCGTCGAGGTCCTCGAGGAATCCCCCGGCGAGGTGGCCGGCATCAAGAGTGCGTCGGTCAAGGTCGACGGCGAGTACGCGTACGGCTACCTGCGCACCGAGACGGGCGTGCACCGCCTGGTACGCAAGAGCCCGTTCGATTCCAACGCGCGGCGCCACACGTCGTTCGCCAGCGTGTTCGTCTATCCCGAGGTCGACGAGTCGATCGAGGTCGAGATCAACCCGGCCGACATCCGCGTCGACACCTATCGCGCGTCGGGAGCCGGCGGGCAGCACATCAACAAGACCGATTCTGCGGTACGCATCACGCACCTGGCGACCAACATCGTCGTGCAATGCCAGAACGACCGCTCGCAGCACCGCAATCGCGCCGAGGCGATGGCGATGCTGAAGTCGAAGCTCTACGAGCTCGAGTTGCGCAAGCGCCAGGAGGAGCAGGCGAAGCTCGAGGACTCGAAGACCGACATCGGCTGGGGTCACCAGATCCGCTCGTACGTGCTCGACCAGTCGCGGATCAAGGATCTTCGCACCGGCTACGAGGTCGGCAATACGCAGGCGATCCTGGACGGCGACCTCGACGATTTCATCTCGGCGAGCCTCAAGCAAGGGGTGTAAGTCGCCGGATTCATGCGCGGGCGGCTGGCATGCTTCCGTCGCGAGGCCTATGATCGGCGCCGCCGTCCATTCACTAGAGGAGTCCACCGATGTCGATCCACCGCGAGAACTGCCGTTGTCCGGATGTTGCGCATCGGCGCCGCTTTCTCGGTACCTCGCTCGCCGCTGCCGCAACGGCGCTCGCCGGCATCGGCGTTCCCGTCGAATCCGCACGTGCGGCGGCGATGACTGCTGCGAAGCGCGAGAAGCTCAGCCCGGATGACATCCTCGCGCTGATGAAGAAGGGCAACCGGCGCTTCAGCACCGGCCAGCGCCAGGAGCACAACTATCTTGCGCAGCAGCGCGCGAGTGCGGCGGGGCAGCACCCGTTCGCCGTACTGCTGAGCTGCATCGATTCGCGCGCGCCGGCCGAGACGATCATGGATCTCAGGATCGGCGATGTCTTCAACACGCGCCTGGCCGGCAATATCGAGAACGCCGACGTCCTCGGCGGGATGGAGTTCGGGTGCAAGCTGATGGGGGCGAAGGTGATCCTCGTGATGGGGCACACCTCCTGCGGGGCGATCAAGGGCGCGATCGACCACGCCGAGCTCGGCAATCTCACCGGCCTGCTCGACAAGATCAAGCCTGCCGTAGCCGCGACCGAGTACTCCGGCGAGCGGACGTCGAAGAACTATGGGTTCGTGGATGCCGTCGCGCGCAAGAACGTCGAGCTCACGATCGACGGCATTCGCAAGAACAGCCCCGTTCTGGCGGGCATGGAAGCGAGCGGCGCGATCAAGGTCGCCGGGGCGATGTACAACATCGGTACCGGGGTCATCGACTTCTTCCACGCATGACGCAGCAGCAGCAGACGGCGGGCGGCGCGGTGCCGGGTGCGGGCGCCCAGCCGGCGGGCGCAGCGTCCGCCGCGGGCGCCGACGAGAGCAGCGTCATCGCCGAGCGTCGCACGAAGCTCGCCGCGCTGCGGACGGCCGGGCAGGCCTACCCGAACGACTTCCATCGCGACGCGCTGGCGGGCCACCTGCACGCGGCCTGGGGTGCGAAGGACAACGCCGAGCTCGACCCTGCCGCGATTCGTGTCGCGGTCGCCGGCAGGATGCTGCTGAAGCGCGTGATGGGCAAGGCATGTTTCGCGACGATCGCCGACATGTCGGGGCGCCTGCAGCTCTACGTCACGCTGGACGGCGTCGGCGCCGCGACGCTCGACGCGTTCAAGCATTGGGATCTCGGCGACATCGTCGGCGCCAGCGGGACGCTGTTCAGGACGAAGAGCGGCGAGCTCACCGTGCGCTGCGACGCGGTGCGGCTGCTCGCCAAGGCGCTGCGCCCGCTGCCCGAGAAGTTTCACGGGATCACCGACCAGGAGCAGCGCTACCGTCAGCGCTATCTCGACCTCGTCGCGAACGCCGATTCGCGCGAGGTGTTCGTCAAGCGCTCGCGCATCGTGCAGGCGGTGCGCGAGTTCTTCGTCGAGCGGGGGTTCCTCGAAGTCGAGACTCCGATGATGCATCCGATTCCCGGAGGTGCGGCTGCGCGTCCGTTCGTCACCCATCACAACGCGCTCGACATGGCGCTCTACCTGCGCATCGCGCCCGAGCTCTACCTGAAGCGGCTGGTGATCGGCGGCCTCGAAAAGGTGTTCGAGATCAACCGGAACTTCAGGAACGAGGGCATCTCGACGCGGCATAACCCGGAATTCACGATGCTCGAGTTCTACGAGGCGTATCGCGACTACCGGTACCTGATGGACCTCACCGAGGAATTGTTCCGCGACGTCGCGTCGAAGGTGCTCGGCACGACGTCGATCAGCTACCAGGGTGAGACGATCGACCTCGGCGCGCCTTTCGACCGGTTGACGATGGCCGAAGCGATCCTTCGCTATCACCCCGAGCACACGCTCGCCGACCTCGCGAGTGAAGCGTATCTGCGGCGTGTCCTCGAAACCCTGGCAGTCGAGGTGCTGCCGACCGACGGGCTGGGAATCCTGCAGCTCAAGCTGTTCGAGGCGACGACCGAGGCGAAGCTCGTGCAACCGACGTTCATCGTCGCACATCCGACCGACGTGAGCCCGCTCGCGCGCGCGAGCGACAGCGATCCCTCGGTGACCGAGCGCTTCGAGCTCTTCGTCACCGGCCGCGAGCTCGCGAACGGCTTTTCCGAGCTCAACGATCCGGAAGACCAGGCGGCGCGCTTCACCGCCCAGGCGAGCGCGAAGGAGGCGGGCGACGAGGAGGCGATGTACTACGACGCGGACTACGTGCGCGCGCTCGAGTACGGCCTGCCACCGACCGCAGGCGAAGGCATCGGCATCGATCGCCTCGTGATGCTCCTGACCGACAGCCCGTCGATCCGCGACGTGATCCTCTTTCCGCAGCTCAAGCCCGAAGCGGACCGCTGATCCGGCCCCTCGCCCGGCGGCGCCAGGTGGGGGCGCGCCGCATTCGGCGGTTTGACATATACCATACATGGGTATAGTGTATGGGCCATGAACGGCCCCGCCCCCGTCCCCGTCATCGCGGCACCTCCGACCGGGCAGGTTGACCTGGCGCTCGAAGGGATGACCTGCGCGGCGTGCGCGGCGCGCATCGAGAAGGTGCTGAATCGCGTCGAAGGCGTCGACGCCGCCGTCAATTTCGCCACCGAAACCGCGCGCGTCCGCTACGACCGCGCGCATGTCGATGCGGATGCGCTGATCGCCGCAGTCGCGCGCGCCGGATACGGGGCGCGGGTCAAGGTCGATGCCGCCGCCGAGCGCGAAGAGGAGGCGAGACGCCGGCTTGCGTCGTGGCGCTCGCTGCGACGCGAGCTCGCGTTTGCAATCGTGCTCTCGGCGCCGTTCGCCGTGCAGATGGCCGCGATGCTGCTTCCCGGCGCCGGACATCACGAGCTGCTGCCGCGCTGGCTGCAGTTCGCGCTGGCGACCCCCGTACAGTTCGTCATCGGTCGCCGCTTCTATGTCGGCGGCTGGCACGCGCTGCGTGGCGGGGGAGCGAACATGGACGTGCTGATCGCGCTCGGCACGTCGATCGCCTGGCTGTGGAGCGCCGTCGTCACGCTCGGCGGCTTCGACCAGCACGTCTACTTCGAGGCGTCCGCCGCAATCGTCACGTTGGTGCTCCTCGGCAAGGCGCTCGAAACGCGTGCGCGCGCACGCACGTCGGCCGCGATCGAGGGCTTGTTGCGGCTGCAACCGGTGGTCGCGCACGTCGAGCGCGACGGGCATGAAATCGATGTGCCGCTCGCCGACGTCGTCGCCGGCGATCGCTTCGTCGTCCGCGCGGGCGAGTCGGTGCCGGTCGATGGAACGATCGTCGAAGGCGCATCGACGCTCGACGAGAGCATGCTGACCGGAGAAAGCTTGCCGATCGCGCGCCGAGCGGGGGAGGGCGTCCGCGCAGGGACCGTCAACCTCGACGGAGTCCTTCGCTGCATCGCGACCGGAGTAGGCAGCGACACGCTGCTCGCCGGCATCGTGCGTCTCGTCGGCGAGGCGCAGGGAACGAAGGCACCGATCCAGCGTCTGGCCGACCGTGTCTCGGGGGTGTTCGTCCCGGTCGTCGTGGCGATCGCGCTCGGCGCATTTGCCGGCGTCTGGTGGGTGACAGGCGACCCGGTCGCGGCACTCGTCAACGCGGTGGCGGTGCTCGTCATCGCCTGTCCCTGCGCGCTCGGGCTCGCGACGCCGGTCGCGATCATCGTCGGGACCGGGCGCGGCGCGCAGCTCGGCGTGCTGATCAGGAACGCCGTGGCGCTCGAGAACGCCGGCCGGCTTACGACGCTCGTCGTCGACAAGACCGGCACGGTGACCGAAGGGCGACCGCAGGTGACCGGTGTTCACGTGTTCGACGGTCGGACTGCCGACGACGTGCTCGCCTGGGCCGCAGCGCTCGAGCAGGGCGCGCTGCATCCACTCGCCCAGGCGATCGTCCGCTCGGCGAAGGACAAGGGCCTCGCGCTTCCCGCAATCGTCGAGTTCGGCGCGGTCGCCGGCCGCGGCACGCGCGGGCAGTCGGCTACCGGAGGTGTCGAGCTGCGGGTCGGTTCGATCGCTTTCCTCGAAGGCGAGAACGTGGCGATCGATCGCGCGGCGATCGAGCCGCGAATGGCCGCCGGCGAGAGCGTCGTCGGCGTCGCGATAAACGGGCGCCTCGCCGGGGCGATCACGCTCGCCGACCGCGTTCGCGCGAGCTCGGCGGCGGCGATCGCGCGCCTGCGCAGCCAGCGGATCGACGTGGTAATGCTCTCCGGTGACAACCCCGCCACCGCGGTCGCGGTCGCCAACGAGGTCGGCATCGAGCACGCTCAGGGTGCGATGACCCCCGCCGGCAAGGTCGCCGAGATTGCGCGCCTGCGCGCTGCCGGCGAGGTCGTCGGCATGGTCGGCGACGGCGTCAACGACGCCCCGGCGCTCGCCGCAGCCGACGTGAGCTTCGCGATCGGCGCCGGCTCGGCCGTGGCGATCGAGGCGGCCGACATCACGATCCTTCGCGACGATCTCGCCGCGGTCGCCGATGCGATCCTGCTTTCGCGCGCGACACGGCACAAGATTCGCCAGAACCTGTTCTTCGCCTTCGCCTACAACGTGCTCGGCATTCCACTCGCCGCGCTCGGCTTCCTGAGCCCGGTGATCGCCGGTGCCGCGATGGCGGCGAGTTCGGTGTCGGTGGTGATCAATGCGCTGACGCTGCGGCGCTTCAGGCCGACGGCCGCGCACGAGGCAGCCGCGAAATAGGAGAGAACCGTAATGGAAACGGCAACGATCGAAGTCGGTGGAATGACCTGCAATGGCTGCGTGGCGAGCGTCACGCGCGTACTGAACGCGGTGCCCGGGGTCACCGAGACGAAGGTGACGCTCGTTCCCGGATCGGCAACGGTCGTGTTCGATTCCGCGCGGACGAACCTCGATGCGCTCAAAGCCGCGATCGAAGACGCCGGTTATGACGCGCGCGGCTGACCCCTCGAGGTCCGTGAGGCGGTCGTCGCGGCGCGACGCGGCCCACCCGGGGCACCCGATCGTCGCGCGAAGCGACGCGCGTCGGGCGGCGCTCGCGAAGCGCATTCACCGCATCGAGGGCCAGGTGAGCGGCATCGAGCGGATGCTCGACGACGACCGCTATTGCGTCGACATCATCACCCAGGTGTCGGCGGTGCAGGCAGCCCTCGACGCGCTCGCTCGCGAGCTGCTCGAGCACCATCTGCACGGCTGCGTCGCCAAGGCGATCGCCTCGGGCGACGGCGAGCACGCGATCGACGAGGCGCTGACGGTCATCCGTCGCTTCGGCCGCTGACCGCCGGCCCTCAGCGGGTACCGGTCTTGTCGCACCATGCGGCGAAGGCCGCGAGGTACTTGGTCAGGAAGTCGCGCGTCGAATCGGTGACGAGCTGACCCTGCGCATCGAACAGGCTCGCCGCATTGCCGATGTAGGCCTCGGGCTGCTGCATGGCCGGCATGTCGAGAAACACGAACGACTGCCGGATGTGGTGGTTCGCGCCGAACGCGCCGAGCGCACCCGGCGAGACGCTGACCACCGCACAGGGCTTGCCCGACCAGACGCTCTTCCCGTACGGTCGCGAGCCGACATCGATCGCGTTCTTGAGGAGCCCCGGCACCGAGCGGTTGTATTCGGGCGTGACGAAGATCACCGCCTGCGCGCGCCCGACGCGGTCGCGAAAAGCGGCCCAGCCGGTGGGAGGTGCGTCGGTGTCGAGGTCCTGGTTGTACAGGGCGAGATCGCCGATCTCGACGATTTCGAGGGACAGGGAGGTCGGCGCTAGGCGACGCAAGGCATTCGCCATCTTGCGGCTGAACGATTCCTTGCGGAGGCTTCCGACGAGCACTGCAACGTCGCGTGGTGGGCTCATGTGATCGATTCCGGATGGTTGAACGGGCTTCGCGACACCGATGGGGGAATGGGTGCCGCGAATTCCTCCGATTATCTCGCAACGCGACAGGGTGCCGCCGATCTGCTGTAACCGCGGCGAGCAGCTCGTGCGGTGGCATAATTCCCGCCGTCGGGGTGTAGCGCAGCCCGGTAGCGCGCTTGCTTTGGGAGCAAGATGTCGGAGGTTCGAATCCTCTCACCCCGACCATTTCCTACCGATTCAAGAGAAGGCGTTTCGTCTCCTCGCCGTCAGCTCCGCCGGTCAGGGTTTGAGCGTCGAGACGTACGCCGCGATGTTGGTGATGTCGGTGTCGGAAAGACCCTTGGCCATAGGGCCCATGATGGCGTTGGGCCGGCTGCCGTCGCGGAAGGCCTTCAATTGCGCAACGAGGTACTGATCCTTCTGGCCGGCGACGTTCGGGTAGATGGGGGTGACCGAGATCCCGTTGGCGCCATGACACGCGCTGCAGGTGGCCTCGAACTGCTGCTTGCCGGCGGCCGGATCGGCGGCGTGCGCGGCCGTTGCGCCCAGCATGGCGCCGATGGCGAGGGTCGCAAGGATTCTGGCTTGGGTCATGGTCGAGTACTCCGGATGTCTGGTCGACGCGTCGATGCTTACGGAGCGGGAGCGGGGCTCGGCCGGTAGATCACGGCCCACAGCGCAATCGTTGGAACCAGGCAGCCGATCCAGAACCCGCCCCAGAAGGTCAGATTCGGCATGGTCGCGAGCGGCAGCAGCGAGAGCAGCCCCAGCACGACCGCGAGGACGATATTGACCGCGCTGAACCAGCGGCGGGCGTCGCTGCGGCGCGCCCAGAGCGCCATCACGAGGATGACGAGCGCGAACGCTCCGAGCGGGACGAAACGCTGCCCCGCCCACGTCGGGTGGAGCACGACGACGTAGGCGAGCGCCAGTCCAACGATGGTGTTGATGATGTTCGGGATCACGGTCGCAGTCCTTCGTCTGAATGCGTGCGCTCGAGATAGCGCCAGGTCACGGGCGGGATGACTGCGTACACGAGCGCGCTCACCAGGATCAGCAGCTTCCAGCCGACGCCGAGCGGTGTGGCAGCGGCGATCACCACGGCGATCGCAAGCGCGCCGACCCAGCACGCGCGCCCTGCCCGGATCAGCGCCGGTCGTCCAGCGGCGCGACCGACGCTGTAGAGACCGCCATATCCACCGCCGGCGAGTACGAACAGGCCGAGCAGCACTGCGGTCTCGAGCAGCGACTCCGGGGTCATGCCGGTTCCGGCTGCAAGGCGGGGGTCGCGATGCGCCTCGGCGACGTCACGAGGTCATAGACAAGCGCGACGTAGCCGGCGGCGAACATGAGGCCGAAGAGCATGCGCGCGTACATGCCGGAGACGAACCACGGGTTTTCGGACGCGGTGGTGAATGCCATCAGCGTCGATCCGCCGATCGCGCGCCCGAAGAACGCCTGCGCCATTCCCGCCAGCAGCAAACCCATGACCATGCCGACCATGCCGATGTTCAGGAGCCCGTAGGCCCATTTCCACGCCTTCCCGTCCAGATACGCCGCCCCGGAGGTTTTCTGCTTGGCGACGTAGAACACGGCAATCACCCCGCACACGTACGCGCCATAGAACGCGAAGTGCCCGTGCGAGACCGTCCACTGCGTACCGTGCGTGAAGAGGTTGATCTGCGGCAGCGTCATCATGAAGCCCCAGATGCCGGCGCCGATGAAATTGAGGAAAGCCTCGGTCGTGATCCAGAAGAACGCCGGTCGGTTGGTCGTCTTCAGGCGATGGGCACCCGCGTCGTACACCGCGTGGATGACCATGCCGAGGAGCGGCAGCGGCTCGAGCGCCGAGAAGAAGCCGCCGATGCTGAGCCAGTACTGCGGCGTGCCGATCCAGAAGTAATGGTGCCCGAGGCCGAGGATGCCGGCGCCCAGCACCAGCATGACCTCGATGTACAGCCACGTCTCGACGATTCGCCGCGAGGTGCCCATCACGTCCATCAACACGAGCGCCATGACGCAGCCGATCAGCACTTCCCAGGTGCTCTCGACCCACATATGCACGAGCCACCACCACCAATAGAGATCGGTCGACATGTTGCGGTCGTAGGAGAAGGCGTCGAGGTAGACGAGAACGAGCGGGATGAGGTCGAGCGCCAGCACCCACATGATCCCGGTCATTCTGTGCGCCTTCACGCACGTGGCGACGACGTTGTAGGCGAACACCAGCATCACCACCACGATGCCGATCGTCGCCCAGCGCGGCGCCTCGACGTACTTGCGTCCCTGGTTGATGAACCACAGCGTGAAGTCGGTGGCGGGCCCGTACTGCACGAAGATGAAGACCGCCGCGACCACGATGACCACCGCGCAGAAGACCCAGAACGTGAGCTCGGCGAGCCACATTCCCTCGACCTCGCGGCCGAGCTCCTTCGGCAGATACCAGTACACCGCTCCGAGGAAAGCCATCAACAGCCAGATCACGAGCGTGTCGATGTGCATGATCTTCGACGTGCTGAAGTTGAACACGTTGAAGAGCAGCGACGGATACAGGTAGTACAGCGCCGACAGCAGTCCGAAAACGATCATCACGCCGAACAGCGTCACCGCGGCGGCGTAATAGCGGAGCGACAGCCTCTGGGAACGGTACACGGACTGAGCTCCTGGGGTCATTTGCCGGCCTGGCCGAAGTTGGCGGGGAAGCCGTTGGTGTCGATGGCCGAGAGCCACTTCAGGTACGCCACCGCTGCGTGCGCCTCGGCCTCCGTCAGGCGCAGGTTGGGCATCCGGCGATCCCAGGTCGGATACTTGTCCGGACGCATCAGGAATTCGACCATCGCGTCTTCGCGCGTCGTCTTGCCTGTCATCGGCATCCAGATCTGCGGCCAGGCCGGATCGAGCCACGACTTGGTGAGGTCGGGCCCATAGTAGGCACCGTTACCGAAGAACGTGTGGCAATCCATGCACGCCCGGCTCTGGATGACGAACTTGCCTTTCAGGATCAGGTCGGCCGCCTCGGCCTCCGTCACCTTGTGACCGAACAGCGGCTCGGGCCCGCCGATCACCGGCACAGCGGCGTGGCGCGACCAGTTGAACTCATAGCCGATGTGCTGGTTGATGACGTCGTACTTCGGGACGTTGAGGCCGCCGACGCTGATGTAGCGATAGCTGTCTATGGTCAGGAAGGCGAGGATGACCAGCATCACCGCGGTGGTCGCGATCGCTCCCGCGCGCCAGAAGACCGGATCGGCGAGATCGCCGCCCACACCCGCGCGCACGGTGTCCGCAATTTCGCTGCTCATCGTCTGGTCCCTGACTTCGATTGCCCCAGCCATTCTCCGAGCACCGGGCGCGGATAACTGTGACAAAAGTCAAGTCCGGCACCGCGACGCCGGGAATTTCTGCAGGCGTTCCCCGGCTGCGGGCAATCGGAAATGCGGTTTTACGAGGGACCTACGCGCCGCTTGCAACCAGCATGTGGATCCCGAGCGCCAGCAGCAGTACCGCAACGATCCGACGAAACGTCATCCGCGGAATGCTCGTCAGCACGCGCGCGCCGACCGCAGTGCCGATGACGACACCAACGGTTGCGAGAACCAGAAGCGGCCAGATCGCGAAGATCTCGCGCCACTGCGTGAAAAGGTACACCGGCAGCCGCGCGCAGTCGACGAAGAGGCCGATCGCGGTCGCCGTCGCGACGAACGACTCCTTCGGCACGTCGAAGCCGAGAAGCGCCGCGCTGCGGATGCTTCCCTGATTGCCGACGAGCCCGCCGAAGGCGCCGGAGAGCGCCCCCGCGATCCACGCCGCCCGCCGACCCCAGCGGACCCTTGTCATCCACCCGGTGAACTCGGCGATCGCGGCCAGGATCAGCAGCACGCCGAAGACCATCTCGAGCGCGCGACTCGACAGCCACACGTGCGCAAGCGCCCCGGCAAGCCCTCCGCCTGCGCTCGCCAGTCCAAAACGCAGGAGCACGCGGCGATCGACGTGGCGTCGAAGGAGCCAGAACCGTTGAAATGTTGCGATGAAGTGCGGGATAGCAACCGCCGCGACGCCGAGCTTCGCGCCCACCTGCCACGCGAGGGTCGGTGTGAGGAGGCTGCCGACGCCGAATCCCGCAACGCTGGCGATCGCTCCGGCGACGACGCCGACGGTAACGACGACGAGGTCGAACGTCACGCCGGGCGATCGGCGATGGAAGAGGGTGGCGAAACCGTGTATATCGTCGGCACTTCGGCTTTCCCGGCGAGACCGCGCGAGCGCGTCGAACGCCGCCGGATTGTATCGTGGCGCGACGGCTCTCTTCCTCGCCATCGGAGCATCGACTCGTGACCCAGACGGAGCGGGGACGTGTGACGACGAGCCCGACTGTTTCGCGCCTCCTCCTCGCGCGTGGCCTGCGCGCGTTCGGCGACGGCTACGTCAGCCTACTCTTGCCGGTCTACCTGCTGAAGCTCGGATTCGGTCCGCTCGCGGTCGGCGCGATCGCGACGGCGACGCTGCTCGGCTCCGGGCTCTTGACGCTCTCCGTCGGCCTCTACGCGGCGCGCTTCCGGCTTCGCTCGCTGCTGCTCGCGGCGACCGCGCTGATGGCGAGCACCGGCATCGGCTTCGCGTTCGTGCACGACTTCTGGCCGCTCGCGCTCATTGCCGTAATCGGCACCCTCAACCCGTCGTCGGGCGATGTCAGCGTGTTCCTGCCGCTCGAGCATGCGGCGCTGTCCGAGGTCGTCTCCGACCGGCAGCGCACCGGTGCCTTCGCGCGCTACAGCCTCACCGGATCGCTCGTCGGCGCGCTGGGCTCGCTGGCTGCGGGCATTCCGGCGTGGCTGACGCACGCGACCGGCGTGGGTCAGCTCGCGGCATTGCAGGCGATGTTCGTGCTGTATGCGGTGATCGCCGGTGTTGCGGCGCTCGCGTATCGCGGCCTGCCTGCGACGCCGAATGCGAACGCTCGGGCAGCGCCAGCACGAGCTCGCGCGACCCCGCTGCGGTCATCGCGTCGGATCGTCCTCACGCTCGCGGCGCTCTTCAGCCTCGATGCGTTCGCCGGCGGCTTCGTCGTGCAATCGCTGCTCGCACTGTGGCTGTTCCAGCGCTTCTCGCTCTCGCTCGCCGCGGCCGGAACGCTCTTCTTCTGGACCGGTGTGCTCACCGCGGGCTCGTATCTCGTCGCAGTGCGCATCGCGAAGCGCTTCGGGCTCGTCAACACGATGGTGTTCACGCACGTTCCGTCGAGCGTGTGTCTGATCGCGATTCCGTTCATGGCGGCGCTCCCGGGCGTCATCGTGCTGCTCTTCGTGCGTGCTGCGCTGTCGCAGATGGACGTGCCGACGCGAAGCTCGTACGTGATGGCCATCGTTCCCGCCGACGAGCGTGCGGCGGCGGCGAGCATCACCTCGGTGCCGCGCAGCCTCGCGTCGGCGGTGAGCCCGCTCGTTGCTGGTGCGCTGCTCGGAGCGTCGTCGTTCGGCTGGCCGCTCCTCGTTGCCGGGGCGCTCAAGATCGCCTACGACGTGATGCTCTATGTCCGCTTCCGCGACGTGCGTCCGCCGGAGGAGGCGTAGGCGCTACAGCAACGTATCGGTCAGCCGCGCGAGATTTTCGGCGGCGCGCCGCGGCAGCGGGACGCGCCGGCGCGAGGCGACGGTGATCTCCTCGCTCTTCGCGAGGTAGCGCTCCTGGATCGTGCGCAATCCGGCGACGACGCCGCGGTCGAAGATCAGCACGCTCACTTCGGCATTGAGCGCAAACGAGCGGATGTCGAAATTGGACGAGCCGATGACGGCGACACCGTCGTCGATCGACAGGTGCTTTGCGTGCAGAAAGCTGCCGCGGTGGTGATGGATACGAATGCCGGCACGCAGCATTTCGGAGTAGAACGACTGCTGCGCGGCCTGGACCAGCGGCTTGTTCGACTCGGCGTCGACGATAAGATCGACTGCGACACCGCGGCGCGCGGCGCTCGTCATCGCTGCGAGAAAGGCGGCGCTCGGGATCACGTACGGGGCGGTGAGGACGACCCGCGAGCGCGCGCCGTACATCAGCGCGATCATCACCGCCTCGGACGACCCTTCGTTGTAGCCGGGTCCGCTCGGCACGACCTGGGCGAGCCCGTCGGCCGACAGGTTGAGCTCGGGCGGCGCGAGGTCATCGGATTCGGGAGGCAGCGTTCCCGTTTCGAGGTAGCGGTCGCCGAGCAGCACCGCGTGCAGATGGCGCACGATCGTGCCGGTCGCGCGCACCAGGAGCTCCTCGTTGACGAGCCCGCGATTGGCACGCGCGCTGACGATGTTCTGCGACCCGAAGTACGCGGCTTCGTCATCGACGATGACGATCTTGCGGTGATTGCGCAGGTCGAAGCGGGCGGCGTTGGGACCCCAGAAGCGAAGGGGCATCGCCGCCAGCACTTCGATCCCTTCGGCGCGCAGGCCCGGGCCGAGCGCTGCGAGCCCTTCTCGCGAGCCGACTGCGTCGAGGAGAAGGCGGACCGCGACGCCGCGCCGCGCCGCGGCAACGAGCGCAGCGGCGACGCGCCTGCCGACGTCGTCGTCCTCGAAGATGTAGAAGAGCAGGTGAACGTAGCGGCGCGCGCGGCCGATGTCGTCGGCGACGCGATCGATCGCCGCATCGTAGTCGGGCAGGAGCTCGAAGCTGCAGCCGCCGACGGCGGGAAATTCGGACAGCGAATCGGCGAGCCGCAGCGCCGGCAGGAGCTCCGAGGGCACCGTATGCCCGACGCGCGCTTCGAACGCCGCCGGGCGTGGCACCAGTCCGCGAATGAGCTCCGAGATCTGCTTCTGCACGCGGTAGCGCCTGCGCGGCATCCACGCGCGGCCGATCAGGAGGTAGAGCACGAGCCCCGGCCAGGGCAGGAAGAAGATCAGGAGCAGCCACGCGCGCGCGGCGGCGGGTGGGCGCCGTTGCGGCACGTAGAAGAGCGCGACGACGCGGACGATCCATTCGCTCGCGGTGTAGAGCGCGCCCCAGTCGGTGTGCGCGAGCGGGGCGAGGACGGCGGGGGCGGCGGGCATGGCGGGCGCGGAGTGGCGCGATGGTACCGCGCCGCGCGCGCCGCCGCTGCCGTCAGTGCGCGGAGGTGAACTGGCCGGACTGGAAGTCCTGAACGGCCTGGTAGATCTCGTCCTTGGTGTTCATCACGAACGGGCCGTACTGCGCGATCGGTTCGCCAAGCGGCCTGCCGGCGATCACGAGCACACGCGCCGCGGTCCCGGCCTCGATCACCACGCCGTCCTTCCCCGGCGCGTTGGCGAGGATCGCCATCCGCTCGCGGGCGACCTTCGTTCCGGCGATCGTCACCTCGCCGCGGTACACGTAGACGAACGCGTTGTGCGAGGGCGGCAGCGCCTGCGCGAAGCGCGTCCCAGCGGGAAGCTCGACATCGACGTAGATCGGCTCGGTCGACTCGCGCGTCACCGCGCCGGCGACACCCTGACTTACCCCCGCGATGACGCGCGCGGTCACGCCGTCCGGTGTCGTGAACGACGGAATGTCGCCCGCCTTGATGTCGCGATACCACGGCGCGTTCATCTTGTCCTTCGCGGGCAGGTTGAGCCAGAGCTGGAAGCCCTCCATCCGCCCTTCCTCCTGCTCGGGGAGCTCCGAGTGGACGACTCCGCGCGCGGCGGTCATCCACTGGACATCACCGTTCTGCAGCAGGCCTTCGTGACCGGCGCTGTCGCGATGGCGCATGCGGCCGGCGATCATGTAGGTGATCGTCTCGAAGCCGCGGTGCGGATGATCGGGAAAGCCGCCGATGTAGTCCTGCGGGTCATCGGTGCCGAACGCGTCGAGCATCAGGTACGGGTCGAGCCTTCGCTGCAGCGGCTGCGTCAGCACGCGGGTCAGCTTGACACCGGCTCCGTCGGACGTGCGCTGCCCGGTGACCAGCTGCTCGACGGTGCGCGGGTTCGCGACCGCGTCGCCGGCAGCGACGCGCGCGGTCGGCGCCGCGTCGGGGCGCTCGCTCGTGTTGTCTTGGATCGTGGTGGTCATCGTCATCTCCTCGTTATCGCGTTGTCGACTTGTGGCGCCGCACCGCAACGACACGTCTCCGTCACGCCGCCTCGGCTTCGAACGTCGATGTGCCGCGCCCGAGTGTCTGCTCGATCTGCGCCATGGCGTCAGCGTACGCTTCGCGCTCGGCGTGGGGGCCCATCGCGAGCCCCTCGGCATAGACGAACTCGATGTCGTCGAGCCCTAGGAACCCCAGCACGGTCTTCAGGTACGGCACCTGATGGTCGCGGGGCGTATTGCGGTAGCGCCCACCGCGCGCCAGCGCGACGTAGACCTTCTTGCCGGCGAGCAGCCCCTCGGGTCCCCGCTCGGTGTAGCGGAACGTGACACCCTTCCGCGCGATCGCGTCGATCCAGTTCTTCAGTTGAACCGGAATGCCGAAGTTGTACATCGGAACGCCGAGCACCACGATATGTGCGGCCTGAAGCTCGGCAATCAAGCGGTCGTCCTGCGCGACGCGCGCTGCCTGTGCGGGGCTGCGCTGGTCCGCCGGAGTGAACAGCGCGCCGACCGCGGCTTCATCGAGCATCGGATGAGGAAACTGGCCGAGGTCGCGAATCGTGAGGCTCGCGCGGGGGTGGTCCGCGCGCAGCGCCGCGACGATCCGGTTGGCGAGCCGGGTCGAATGCGAGTCGCGTCCGCGGGCGCTGGAATTGATCTGCAGGATGTTCATCGTCGTCTCCATCGAATCGTCGATCATCGTGCAGTCAATATAATTGTCTCTATACGGTAGATAAATATATAAATCGAGTTATATTGTCTCATCATCGGTATAATCCACCAACAAACCATGCACCTAACGCAAATCGATCCCGCCGATCTGCTGATCTTTGCGCGCGTCGTCGCCGAGAAGAGCTTCTCGCGTGCCGCGGAGGTGCTGCGCCTTCCCAAGGCGACGGTCTCCCGGCGCGTGGCGGCACTCGAATCCGCGCTGGGTGAACAGCTGTTGCTGCGGACCACGCGACGGCTCTCGGTCACCGACTTCGGCCGCGGTGTGCTCGAGCACGCTGATCGAATCGGCGAAGAAGTCGAGGCCGCGATCGAGTTCGCGGCGAGCCGACGGGCGCGCCCGACCGGGCGTCTGCGGGTGACGATGCCCGGAGACTTCGCCATGTTCGTGCTGGTACCCTTGCTCGCCCGCTTCGCCCGCGACGAGCCCGGTGTCACGCTGGAGATCGACCTCACATCGCGCTTCGTCGACCTCATCGGCGAGAATTACGACGTTGCGATCCGCATGGGAGCCCTGCGCGACGATGCGTCGCTCGCCGCGCGCCGCTTCGCGTCGCTGACGAGCAGTCTCTTCGCGTCGCCGGACTACGTCGCGCGGCGAGGGTTGCCGTCCGAGCCCGAGGCGCTGATGGAGCACGACGCCGTCATGATCCTCGGGCGGACCGGCGAGCCGTTGCCGTGGGTGCTCTCGCGCGGCAGCGAGCGCTGGGAGGGAAGGCCGCCCGCGCGGGCCACCGCGAACTCGCCCGAACTCCTGATGCGGATGGCGGCGGCCGGGGCTGGCGTTGCGATCGCGAACGATCGCTTCGCTGCGGCGTGGGTCGCGCGCGGCGAACTCGTTCCGGTGCTTGCCGAGTGGAAGCCTCCTGCAGTCGATGCGTGGGCAGTGTTCCCCGGGAGACGGCTGATGCCGTCGCGCACGCGCGCCTTCCTCGACGCGCTCGGCACGCTCGGCACGCTCGACGCGGCGGGCGGTCTCGAGCGTCCCGGTACGGGGCCGGGCGAAATCACACGGGCGCGGCCCGTCCGATCGGGCGCGCGTCGCGCACGTCGCGATTGAGCGTGGTGACGAGCGTCAGCACGAGGAGGCCCGCCGTCAACACGAGCACCGCGACGTTGGCGTCGAAGCGCTCGATCAGCACGCCGGAGAGTGCCGCCCCGACCGGCATGAAGCCGAACGCGACGAGGCGGAACGTGCTGTTGACGCGGCCCTGCAGCTCGTCCGGGATCAGCGACAGGCGGTAGCTGAACTGGACGACGTTGTAGACCGGGCCCAGCGTCGCGATGAGGGCGGCGATGACGCCGAGCCAAATCCACGACGGTGCCAGCGCGAACAGCGGGAACAACAGCAGGTTGATCCACGCGGTGCCGACGATCACCTGGCCGAAGCTGAAGCGGCGCTGGACCTGCCCGCCGACGAGCGAGCCGACGATACCGCCGATGCCCGACACGCTGAACAGCACGCCGATTGCCGCGTCGTCCGCGCCGCGGCCTTTCGCGAGCACGATCAGGATAAGCGGCAGCGCGGCGTTCACCAGGTTGTAGCCGCCGGTCAGGAACGCAATGTAACGGACCAGGCGATTGCCCCACAGCCACGCGAGACCCTCGACGATCTCGGCGGCGAGCCGGCGCCGCGTCGGGGCCGGTGCATTGCGAAACGGCGAGCGGATGGCGAGAAGCGACACCACGGAAACGACGTAGGAAAGCGCATCGGCGACGAACGGCGCGCCGCGTCCCAGCCACTGGTAGAGCGCGGTGCCGAACGACGGGCCGACGATGCTCGCGGCGGCGAATCCGGCTTCGTTCTGCGCAGCCGCCTGCGGCAGCTCGGCAGTCGACACGACGCGCGGCAGCGCGGCGACCTCGGCGATGTTGAACAGCACGAACAGGCTTCCCTCGACGAGCGCTGCGGCGTAGATCTGCACGAGGGAGAGCGCGTCGAACGCGATCGCGACGGGGATGCTCGCGACAGCAATGGCGCGTCCGGCATCGCAGACGATCATCACCCGCTTGCGATCCCAGCGGTCGATCAGAGCGCCGGCGGGGAGGCTCAGCACGAGATACGGCAATGCGCGCAGCGCGCCGGCGACGCCAGCGGCCTCGGGCGACGCGGTGAGCGCCAGGATCAACAGCGGGTAGACGACCCACGACGCCGTCGAGCCGAGCGTCGAGACGACCTGTCCGCCCCACAGCAACAGATAGTCGTGGTTTCGCAACAGCGTCATGGCAGGGTGACACGGATTCGCAACGACGGCATGCTAGGCTCACCGATGCCCGCGCGAGGATCTGTCCTTGCGCAAGCGTGCCGCATGATACGAGAAGCCGCCGACCACGGCCGCGCGCCGTCGCCAATCAACCGCGATCTGTCGACGCTCGCATTCAATCGCCGCGTGCTGGCGCTCGCGCGCGACGCGCAGGTTCCTCTACTCGAACGGCTGCGCTTCGTCTGCATTGTCGGAAGCAACCTCGACGAATTCTTCGAGATCCGTGTCGCGGGTCTGAAGGAGCAGCTGCGCGAGAACGTTCCGGCGTTCGGCATCACGCTCCCCGAGGCGCGTGCGCTGCTGGGCGAAATCCGCGGCGAGGTCCGCGCACTGATCGCCGATCAGTATCGCGTGCTCAATGTCGAGTTGCTTCCGGCACTCGCCGGGCGCGGTGTGCATCTCGTTCGTCGCGCCGACTGGACCCCTGCGGTGCAGGCATGGTCGGCAGCGTACTTTCGCGATCAGGTGCGTCCGCTGCTGACGCCGATCGGCCTCGACCCGGCGCACCCATTTCCTCAGGTGGCGAACAAGTCGCTCAATTTCGTCGTGGAGCTGTCGGGCGCCGACGCGTTCGGACGCAAGTCCGGCATCGCCATCCTGCGCGCACCGCGCGTGCTGCCACGGGTGGTAGCGGTCCCCGCGGCAGCCGGCGACGAAACGGCGGCCGCTTCGGCGCGTGGGGTCCGGCACGAATTCGTGCTGCTGTCGGCAATCATCCATGCGCATGTCGGCGAGCTGTTTCCGGGCCGTGAAGTCATCGGCTGCTCGCAGTTTCGCGTCACGCGCGATGCCGACGTGTGGATCGACGAGGAGGAGGTCAAGAACCTGCGCCAGGCGCTGCAGGGCGAATTGCGGCAGCGGCAATTCGGGCGCGCAGTACGGCTCGAGCTTGTCAAAGGCTGCCCGGTGCAGCTCGCCGAGTTCCTGCTTCGCCACTTCGAGCTCGCAGAAGACGATCTTTATTCCTGCGACGGTCCGGTCAACATCGCGCGGCTCGAGGCGCTGATCGACGCCGTCGATACGATCGAGGCCGACCCTGCCGTCGACGCCGCCACGGAGCTCGTCTTTCCGCCGATTCACCCCGGACTTCCATCGCGGCTCGCGCCCTCCGACGATGTGATCACCGCGATGCGAACGCGCGACATCCTGCTCCACCACCCCTACCAATCGTTCGGGCCGGTCGTCGAGTTCATCCGCAAGGCGGCCACCGATCCGGACGTGCTTGCGATCAAGCAGACGGTGTATCGCACCGGCGTGCACTCGTCGTTGATGGAAGCGCTGATCGACGCCGCGCGGCAGGGCAAGGAAGTCGCCGTGGTTGTCGAGTTGATGGCGCGCTTCGACGAGGAAACCAACATCGACTGGGCCGAACGCCTCGAACGTGCGGGTGCACAGGTCGTCTATGGCGTATTCGGTCTGAAGACGCATGCGAAGCTCTCGATGATCACGCGCCGTGAGCGCGACGATGCCGGACGACCGGTGCTCGTCTCGTACGCCCACCTCGGCACCGGCAATTACCATCCGCGCACGACGCGCCTCTACTCGGACTTCGGGCTCCTCACCACGGATCGCGCGATCTGCGCCGACGTCGCGAACGTGTTCCTCCACATCACCGGCCTCGCGAAGGCGCGCCGGTTGGGGCACATGCTGCTGGCGCCGTTCACGATGCAATCGCGCGTGATCGCGATGATCCGGCGCGAGGCGCGGCATGCGGCTGAAGGCATGCGCTGCGGCATTCGCGCGAAGATGAACGCGCTGGTCGACAACGGCGTCATCCAGGCGCTCTACGCCGCATCGCGGGCCGGCGTGCCGATCGACCTCGTCGTGCGTGGCGCGTGTGCGCTGCGCCCGGGCGTTCCCGGCTGGTCGGAGACGATTCGCGTGCGCTCGATCGTCGGGCGCTTCCTCGAACATCACCGCGTGTGGCGTTTCGAGAACGCTGGCGCCGCGTCGGTATGGCTCTCGTCCGCCGACTGGATGGGTCGCAATCTGTTCAAGCGCATCGAAGTCGCCTTTCCGGTGCAGGACGCCGAGCTCGCCGCGCGCGTGGTGGCGGAGGGGCTTGACGTCTATCTGCGCGACACCGAGTTCGCGTGGGAGCTCGCTGCCGACGGATCATGGACGCGCGTCCGCCCGCCTACGGGCAGGGCCGCGTTCTCGGCACAGGCGGAGCTCGTGACGATGCTCGCGACGCCCGGGACCGCGGGTCCCGCGCCCCTCAGGAGCGGGGTACCCGCCAGCGATGACCCGCACGCGCCCATTCCTCGCGCTCGCACGCAAGCAGGAGGTCCGTCAGCGGACGGGCGCGCAGCCAGCGCGCCGGAAATTCCACGCGGATGACCTTGCGCGCGTCGAGCCCGACGCGTGGCAGCGCAAGCGGCTGCCGCGCGTGGTGGACGATGACGGCGAGGCGCAGCGTGACGAGCAGAGCACGAAACTCCGCGAATTCGAGCTCGGCGCGGATCTTGCCGAGGCCCCCGCGACAGCCGAGCACGAGCCTCGACAGCAGGTGCTGCTCGCGCGCCGAGAAGCCCGGCATGTCGGCGTTCTCGAGGATGTACGCGCCGTGCTTGTGGAAGCCGAGATGCGAGATCTGGATGCCGATTTCGTGCACCCGCGCCGCCCATTCCAGATATTGCGCGAATACGGGCGCAGCGGTCTTCGCGTACCACGCGGACGCCGTCCGCGCGACGCGCGCGGCCTGCGCGCGATCGACCCGATAGCGGAGCGTGAACTGCTCGATCGTCGCGCTGCGCGCATCGCGATGCTGCGTGCGCCCAAGAAGATCGTAGAGAACGCCCAGTCGCAGCGCGCCGGCGACGGGCTGCACGCTCTGCACGCGAAGCTCTTCGAGCACGCCGATCATGATCGCGAGTCCTCCGGCGAGCACCGGTGCCCGTTCAGCCTTCAATGCGGCGAGTTTGAGTCGTGACGGCGAGCGCGCGGCGATCACTGCACGGCGCAGGTGCGCGAGCCCGTCGGGCGTGATACCTGCGCCGGACATTGCGTTCGCTTCGAGGATCTCGGCCAACGCCAACGCGGTCCCCGACGACGCGTAGGCTGCCTGCCATCGCATTCCGCGAAGCTCGCTCGCAATCGTCTCGATTTCCGTGCGTGCGGCCGCTTCGGCGGCATCGAAGGCGCGTACCGTGAGGCGTCCGTCCGGAAACCAGCGCTGCGTCATCGTCACGCAGCCGAGCGGGAGACTCGTGAGTCGTTCCGCGACGGCTCCGCGGCCGACGATGATCTCGGTCGAACCGCCGCCAATGTCGATCACGAGACGCCGCTCGGGAGAGTGCGGCAGCACCCGCGTTACGCCTGCGAAGATGAGACGCGCCTCCTCCTGCCCGGAGATCACGTCGATCGGAAAGCCGAGCGCGCGCTCGGCGCGCACGAGGAACGCCACCGCGTTGGTGGCGGTGCGAAACGTGTACGTCGCGACGGCGCGCACAGCCGACGCGTGCAGGCCGCGCAGGCGCTCGGCGAAGCGCTCGAGGCAGGCCAGCGCGAGACGTTGGCCTTCCGCAGTGATCCGGTTGCGGCGATCGAGATGCGCGCCAAGGCGAACCGGTTCGCGCCAGGTGTCGAGCGGGAGGATCTGCCCGCCTTCTGCGCGCGCGACTTCGAGCCTGAAGCTGTTGGAACCAAGGTCGACGACGGCGAGCGTCGCGTAGACTGGACCAAGTCGGCGAGCGGAGGAACTGCGATGAAGGCGTTCGGCCACGATTTGCGGGTGCGGCAGCAATCGAAGGTCAGGCTGGCCAAGTGGCCGACCACGGTGGAGCCGGTCTACGCGTCGAAGGACGAGTATCGCGCATTGCTCGAGCAGCAGGTCGATCACCTTTCATCGCTGCAGGAGCGGCTGTACGCGTCCTCCGGGTATGCGGTACTCGTAATCCTGCAGGGGATGGACACCGCCGGGAAGGACGGCGTGATCAAGCACGTGCTGACCGGCGTCAACCCGCAAGGATGCGAGGTGACGAGCTTCAAGGTGCCGAGCGCGACCGAGGCGAAGCACGATTTCCTTTGGCGCACGGCGTGCCGCCTTCCGGAACGCGGTCGGATCGGAATCTTCAACCGGTCGTATTACGAGGAAGTGGTCGCCGTGCGCGTGCACCCGAGTTTCCTGCACGCGCAGAACGTTCCCGCGGGCGACACAGCGGGCGGCAAGCTCTGGCGAGGGCGCTATCGCTCGATCGTCGACTTCGAGCACCATCTCGCGCGAAACGGCACCGTCATGCTGAAGTTCTTTCTCCATCTGTCGAGGGACGAGCAGGCGAAGCGTCTCATCGAACGCGTCGACGATCCGGACAAACGCTGGAAGTTCAATCCCGCCGACGTCGTCGAGCGCGGGCACTGGGAGGCCTATGTCGACGCCTGGGAGCGCTGCATCGCGGCGACCAGCACCGGCCGCGCGCCCTGGTACGTCGTGCCGGCCGACGACAAGCCGAACGCGCGCCTACTCGTGGCGTCGGTGATCGCCGACACGCTCGACCGCCTCGATCTTCGCTATCCGCCCGCTGAAGCGCGGAGCCTGCGCGAAATGCGCCGCGCCCGCACGGCGCTCGCCGAGTCGATCACATCCGCGGATCGCCGTACTGGTTGACGGTGATCGTCGCGCCGGGTGGTGCGCTCAACTGCGCGCGATGCGTGCGCCCGCGGAAGACGTAGGTGACGTCCCAGTAATCGGGGCGCCCCGAACCCGGGACGGCCTGGCAGCGCCGCACGTCCTGCGTCGCCACGCTCTGCCCGGTGCCGACGTTGGCGCCGACTGCCGCGCCGCCGATCGCGCCGATCGCCGTGGCGACGTCATTGCCGCGCCCGCTGCCGATCTGGTGGCCGAGGACGCCGCCGATCACGCCGCCGATGATCGCACCCGGAACGTTCGGCCCGCTGTCCTGCACGACCTGCTGGCGCTCGACCCAGCAGCGCTGGCCGGGCGGTCCGACGACGGCGCGCACGGTGACCACGTTCGCTTGATAAAGCTTCTCGCCATAGCGCGGGTAGTACGCATAGGGTACGGGCGCCGGCGGCGGATGCGCGTAATCGCCGTGACCGTGCGCCGGACGCAGCGACGACACGCGGTTGTTCATGCCCATCGCGGCGAGCGACGGATACTGGCCGCGCTCGACGAACACGCACTGGCCGCGGAACTGAGGGTCCGAGCAGAGCTGCCATCGCCCGCGCTGGACGACGATCGACGACGCGCGATCGTTGAAGCCATAGCGCTGGAGATTGGGAATCGCGCCGTTGGTGCTGAACGCGCGACCGCGCAGCCCTGGCTGCTGGTAGAGCGTAACCTGCGCCGACGCCGCGGTGCACGCGGCGAGAAGCACGGCAAAAAGTGCAAAGCGCGAAACATGCGGCATGGAGAACTCCCCGCGGTCGTGGCTCGAGTACCGACAACGCGCGACCGTTCGGCCGCGTTTACCTCGCGGCGGTCGACGCGGACGGCCCGGATGTAACAGAGGGTGTTGGAGCCGCTGCCGGAGGCGCGGTCGCCCGCATCGATGGCCGTGCCGAGAGGCGCGCAAACCACGCTGCGGCGTGCGGATGGGCATCGCGCCAGCCGAGATCGGCAAAGCGGAAATCGAGATAGCCGAGCGCGCAGCCGATCGTGATGGTGCCGATGTCGACGCGCTCGCCGTAGCGGTCGGCCTCACTTTCGATCACCGCGAGGCATGATGTAATCTTGGCGCCCTGGCCGTCGCTCCATGCCTGCCATCGATACGGCTCCGGTCGCACCGCGGCTTCGTAGCGCGCGAGCACCGCCGCGTCGAGCACGCCGTCGCCGAGCGCCTGGTCACGCAGCACCTGCCAGCGCAGCGCTCCCGCGGCGGGGAAGAGCGCGCCGCCACCCTCGCGATCGAGGTATTCGCAGATGACGCGCGAATCGTAGAGCACCACGCCGTCGTCGGCGACCAGCGCCGGCACCTTGCCGAGCGGATTGGCGGCGACGAGGGCGGTATCGCGATTGACCGGGTGCGCAGCGCTCGGGACGAGCTCGATGCGCGTGACGAGGCCGAGTTCGTGCGCGGCGACCATCACCTTGCGCACGAACGGGCTGGAAGACGAGTGATAGAGCTTCATGGCTCACATGATGCCAAAGGTCAGCCGTCGACGGAAGGCGGGTGCGGCGTCCGCACGACCCGCAAGGCATCGGCGAGCAGCCACACGAGGACCAGGAAGGCGGCGCTCCAACAGGCAGCGGCGGCGAACAGCACCACCGGCGCCGGGGTGCCCGTCGCCTCCTTGATCGCCGCTCCGATGCGAAGCACGGCCGCCGCAGCGATCAGCGCCGTTCCCCAGACGAGTCGCGGCTCGCTGGCGCGCTCGAGGCGGGCGCGCAGCATGACCGTCCCCGCCATCACGTTGAAGGTCAGCGTGCCGAGCGCACCGACGGTGAT
>JAICXH010000083.1 GCA_025981645.1 Burkholderiales bacterium | reverse complement strand
CGCCCAGAACGGCGGCGCGGCGGACACGGAACGGAGGAGGGGACATGGAAGGCGAGTCGGGGCCGCCGCGCGGGTTGCGCGGCGGCTCGCAGAGGCTGATCGGGCGGAAGCGCTAGGCGAACCGATCAGAAAGTATAGGTGAGCTGGCCCGACACGACCGTCGCATTGCCGTTGTAGTGACCTGCGATGAGGCCGTTGGCGGCCGTCGACCCGGCGTTCTGGTTGGTGTCGCCGCTCGAGACCCAGACGTACGAGAAGCCCGCGTCGAGCGCGAGGTTGCGATTGACCTTGTACTGCGTGCCAACGGTGAGCCAGGTGCGGTCGCCGTCGGGAAGGCGCGCCGTACGGTCGGTGGTGTTTACGGGCGACTGATCCCACGCGGCACCACCGCGGAAGCTCCACGCGTCGTTGTAGTGGTAGGTCGCGCCCGCAGCGAGCTTCCAGGTGTCGCGGAAGTTCTCTGGCGTGCTCGCGAGAACGGCCCCCGTCGTGCGCACGAACGTGAGGTTCTGGAACACCGACCAGTGCGTGAACTGGGCGTCCGCCATCAGGTCCCACTGGTCGTTCAGCTTGTGGAACACCGAGACGTTGGCGATGTCGGGAACCTTGATGTCGGCGGTGACCCCGCCGTTCATGAGCACGCCGTTCACCGCCGCGCCGAGCCCGCCGATCACCGGCGCGAGCGGCGGAGGCGCCGCCGGCAGCGCCGGGTTGTCGAAGCTGACGTTGCCTTCGATGTGATACTTCAGCGACGAGCGGTATTGCGCGCCGATCCGCGTCTGTGGTGTCGCATCCCACAGGACGCCGATGTTCCACCCCCATGCGCTGTCGTTGCCTTTGACGCGGCTGAACGTGTTCAAGCCCGGAACCAGCGAGGCAATCGTCGGCAGCAGCGATGGCGGGATCAATCCGCCCGCGGCCGCCTGGCCGGCCGCCTGCATCAGCGCGCCGCTGTAATTGACGTTGCTCGTGAATTCGGCGTCGATACGCTGCCAGTCGATGCCGACGCCGATGGCGAGCGCATCGTTGACCCGCCAGGACAACGACGGATTGACGTTGATTGTCTTCACATCGGACTTCAGCGCCTGGTATCGGCCGATCCAGCCATTGCCCCAGTCGGTGACGAGGCCGAACGGCGTATTGATGCCGAGCCCGACCGCCCAGTCGTGGTTGATCGGCATCACCGCGTACATGTTCGGCACCACGTTGAGGCTGCCGGAGTCGCCGCCGGAATTGCCGAGCGGCTGCAAGAATGCCGGCTGCGATCCGCTGTTCTCGAGCTTGAATGACGGCGTGATCAGGTTGACCACGGCGGCGACCTGCGGCGACGTGAGCTTCGACATGCCCGCCGGGTTCGACCAGACAGTGCTCGCGTCCTGCGCCTCCGCGGCGCCTCCCGCGAACGCGTTGCCGAGGCCGCTCGCCGAAGTCTCGTTCAACTGGAAGCCGGCCCCCCACGCCTGCCCGGCGGCCAGGCCGATCGCGATGCTGCCGACGATGGTGGCGATCTGGCTTCGCTTCAGTGTTCGGTCGCACATGACTGACGCTCTCCTCGATCGGTTGATTGTTCGCACGTGGCCGGTGGTTTGCGCGTGGCCGCTTGTCACTCCACTATAGCGCTTAATCGATTGCAAAATGGGGCCGCGCGCATTGTCGGTGCGCATGCGAGTCCCGTTCTGTGCACGTGAGACTCATTCCGGCGGCAACTCGCGCGGTTTGCGGTCGGGCCCGACCGCGACGTAAGTGAGGCTCGCCTCGGTCACCTTGACCGTGATCTCCTCGTACGGGTCGCGCTGCGGGTTGCGCTGCGCGTAGACCTCGACCGCGACGGTGATCGACGTGCGGCCGACCTTCTGGATCGTCGCGTAGAACGAGACCACGTCGCCGATCAGCACGGGCTCCTTGAACACGAACGAGTTGACGGCGACGGTCGCGATGCGCCCGCGAGCACGCCGCGATGCCGGCACCGAGCCGGCGATGTCGACTTGTGACATGATCCAGCCGCCGAAGATGTCGCCGTGAAAGTTCGCGTCAGCCGGCATCGGCGCCACGCGAAGCGCAGGGATGCCGGGAGGCAGCGCGACGCTGTGGCTCGACGCCGTCACGGTGCGCTCCCGGCCTGCACGACCTCCGCCCGGACACTGCGCGCATCCGCTTCGGCGCGCGCCTCGTCGCGCAGCGTGCGGCGCAGGATCTTGCCGACGTTCGATTTCGGCAGTTCGCGCCTGAACTCGATCGCGTGCGGGCGCTTGTACCCGGTCAGCCGCTCGTGGCAGAACGCCATCATGTCGTCGACGGTGAGTGTCGGATCCTTCGGCACGACGTAGAGCTTGACCGCCTCTCCCGATTTGGGGTCGGGCATCGCGACCGCCGCGCACTCGAGCACGCCGGGATGCTCGGCCACGACGCCCTCGATTTCGTTGGGGTACACATTGAAGCCCGAGACGAGAATCATGTCCTTCTTGCGGTCGACGATGCGCACGTAGCCCTGCTCGTTCATCACGCCGACGTCACCGGTCTTGAGGTAGCCGTCGGCGGTCATTACGTTGGCCGTCTCGTCGGACCGGTTCCAGTACCCGGCCATCACCTGCGGGCCCTTGATGCAGATCTCGCCCGACTGACCGAGCGGGACGTCGTGGCCGTCGTCGTCGCGCAGCGTCACCCACGTCGACGAAATCGGCAGCCCGATGCTGCCGTTGAACTCCTTCAGGTCGAGCGGATTGATCGTCGCCGCAGGGGACGTCTCGGTGAGTCCATAGGCCTCGATCAGCGCGGTGCCGGTCACCTCCTTCCAGCGCCGCGCGACCGCCTCTTGTACCGCCATGCCGCCTCCGAGGGTGAGCCGCAGCGACGAGAAGTCGAGCGTGGCGAAGCGCGGATGGTTGAGCAGCGCGTTGAACAGCGTATTGACACCGGTGATCGCGGTGAACCGAAAGCGCCGCATGTCGCGCACGAAATGCGGGATGTCGCGCGGATTGGTGATCAGCACGTTCTCGCCGCCGAGCGACATGAACACGAGGCAATTCGCGGTGAGCGAGAACACGTGGTACAGCGGCAGCGGAGTCATGATCACTTCACGCTGGCCACCGGCGTTGAGGAACGGGCGAACCCAGGAGCGTGCCTGCAGCATGTTCGCGACCATGTTCCCGTGTGTCAGCATCGCGCCCTTGGCGACGCCGGTGGTGCCGCCGGTGTACTGCAGGAAGGCGAGATCCGCATGTGCGAGCGGCACACGGCCGAGCGCCAGCTTGCGACCCTGGCGCATCGCATCGTTCAGGCGGATCGACCCCGGCAGCGACCACTCCGGCACCATCTTCTTTACGCGGCGCAGCACGAGGTCGACGAGCTTGCCCTTGATGGCGAGGAACTCGCCGATCGAGGTAACCACGATGTGGCGGATCGGCGTGTGCGCGACGATCTCCTGCAGCGTGTGCGCGAAATTCTCGACGACGACGATCACCTCGGCGCCAGAATCGATCAGCTGGTGCTCGAGTTCGCGCGCCGTGTATAGCGGGTTGGTGTTGACGACGACGCAGCCCGCACGCAGCGCCCCGAAGAGGCACACCGGATACTGCAGGATGTTCGGCATCATCAGCGCGACGCGCGCACCGTGCTTGCAGCCCGCGGTACTCTGCAGCCACGCGCCGAAGGTCGCCGAGAGGGCGTCGAGGTCGGAGAACGACAGCGTGCGCCCCATGCACGAGAACGCCGGACGGCTCGCATAGGTGCGGCAGCATTCCTCAAAGAGCTCGCGCACCGACGCGTATTCGTTGACGTCGATATCGGCAGGTATTCCCGGGGGGTAGCTCTTCAGCCAGATCCGGTCCACACACCCTCCGTTGCGCGCCGCCGATCCTACACCCAATCGGCCTCAATCCGCCCGCTCGTCCTCATTCGCCGCGTAGTGCAGCGGCCCACCACGAAACGGCGCGAAGCCGGTGCCGAAGATCGCGCCGGCGTCGACGAGGTCCGCATCGGCGACGATGCCCTCGGCGAGCGCCGCCCGCGCTTCGGCGACCATCGGATCGATCAGTCTCGAGGTCAGCCCCGCATCGGGGACTCCCGCGACCCCTTTCTGCGCCTTGCCGTCCTTCCACAGGTAGTAACCCTGCCCGCTCTTCTTGCCGAGGCGGCCCGCGTCGACGCGCTCGGCAAGCGTTCGCGGCACGGCGGCATCCTTCGCCAGCATGCGGCCGACGGCGAGGCAGATGTCGAGGCCGACCGCGTCGGCGAGCTCGATCGGACCCACTGGCATACCAAATGCCACGGCAGCACGGTCGACCGTTTCGGCGGCGATCCCCTCGTCGACGCAGCGCATCGCCGTCATCAGATACGGCGCGAGCACGCGGTTGACGAGAAAGCCCGGCGCGCTCTTCACCGGGAGCGGCAACCGGTCGATTGCGCGCACGAAGCCTGCGGCGCGCGCGAGCGCCGCGGGGTCGCTCTCTCGGCCCGCGACGATCTCGACCAGCATCATCCGCGCGACGGGGTTGAAGAAGTGCACGCCGACGAGCCGTTGCGGGGCCGCCAGCACCGATGCAATGTCTTCGAGCGGGATCGACGACGTGTTGGTGGCGAGCACCGCGTCGGCGCGCGCACGCTTCTCGACTTCGGCGAACACCGCGCGCTTCGCGTCGACGTTCTCGAATATCGCCTCGATCACGAGGTCGGCGTGCGCGATGCCATCACCGGCGACGTCGGGGATCAGCCGGTCGCTCGCGTCGCGAATTCGGCGATTGTCCCTGAGGCGCGACTTGAACAGCGTCGCAGCGCGCGCGAACGCCGGCGTGAGGCGCACGGCGTCCTGGTCCTGCAGCGTCACGGTCATGCCGCGCAGCGCACACCACGCCGCGATGTCGCCGCCCATTGCTCCGGCGCCGATCACGTGTACGCGCGTGACCGCAGCCGCGTCGGCCTTGCCGAAGCTCTTGAGCCGCTCCTGCAGGCCGAATACGCGAATCAGGTTCCTGGCGGTCGGCGTCGCGAGGAGCGCATCGATCGCTGCCGGGTTGCCCACCGGAGGCGCGAGCGCGTTGCCGTCGTAGCGCCGGAACAGCTCGAGGATCGCGTAGGGCGCCGGATAGTGCGCGCGCGACGCGCGCTTTTCGACCGCCTTCGCCGCGCGGTCGGCGACAAACCTCCTGCCGGGGGTTGTCAGCGTGAGCGAAAGCGGGAAGCCGAGCCTCCTCGGTGCAGAAGCCGCGAGCAGCACGCCGCGCGCCGTGTTCGCCATGATGCGCGGCGGGACGCACTCGTCGGCGAGGCCCAGCTTCCTCGCACGACGCGCATCGATCGTGCGCCCGGTCAGCAGAAGATCGAGCGCCGCGGGCGCGCCGACGAGCGCCGGGAGCCGCTTGATGCCACCCCAGCCGGGAACGATACCGAGCATCACTTCGGGAAGGCCGAGCCGCGTCGCAGGCTCGTCGACGACGACGCGATAGCGGCAGGCGAGCGCCAGCTCGAGCCCGCCGCCGAGGCAGAAGCCGCGGACGAGCGCGACAGCCGGATAGCGCACGCCGGCAAGGCGCTCGAACGCGCGCCAGCCGCGCTCGACGAGCGCGCGCGCCGCAGCGGCATCGTGAATCGCACCGAATTCGCCGACGTCGGCACCGGCGATGAAGCCGTTCGACTTCCCCGAGCGGATCACGAGGCCGCGCGGCGCATCGCGCTCGAGAAGGTCGAGCATCGCGACGAATTCGTCGACCGTTGCTGCCGACAGCGTATTGGCCGCGGCATCGGGGCGATCGAAAGTGAGCCACGCGAGCCCGTCGCCGTCGCGCGAGAGCGCCCAGCTCGACCGATCGACTGTCATCGATGCGTGTTCCATGTCAATCGACCCGCTCGACGAGCATCGCTCCGCCCTGCCCGCCGCCGATGCAGATCGCCGCGAGGCCGCGCCGGCCGCCGGTTCGTTCGAGGACGTTCAGCACGTGCAGCACGATGCGCGTGCCGGACGCGCCGACCGGATGGCCGATCGCGATCGCGCCACCGTCGACGTTCAAGCGATCGTCGGGAATCTCGCCGAGCGCGCCGGGTAGGCCGAGCTCGTCGCGGCAGAACGCTTCGCTCTTCCACGCGGCGAGGCAAGCGAGCACCTGTGCGGCAAACGCCTCGTTGATCTCCCACGCGTCGATATCGGTGATGCCGAGGCCGTGACGCTTCAGGATCGGCGTCGCCGCGTACACCGGTCCGAGGCCCATCTCCGCCGGGTCGAGTGCTGCCCACTGGCAATCGACGATGCGCCCGCGCGGCGTGAGGCCGTGGCGTGCGACCGCCTCGTCGGTCGCGAGCACTACCCACGCGCCACCGTCGGTGATCTGCGAGCTGTTGCCGGCGGTGATGTTGCCGTATTTGCGATCGAAGAACGGCTTCAGCTTCGCGAGGTTCTGCGGCGTCGAATCCTCGCGCACGCCGTCGTCGGCGGCGTAGAGATGGCCGCTGCCGTCGTAGAGCGGAACGATCTCGCGCGCGAAGCGACCTTCGCGCTGCGCGGAGAGCACGTGCGCGTGACTGCGCGCGCTGTAGGCGTCCATCGCCTCGCGCGAGATGTCGAATCGCCACGCGAGGTTCTCCGCCGTCTGGCCCATCAGGAGCCCGACGACCGGGTCGGTGAGACCCTTCATGATGCCGAGTACCGGCGCGAGGAAGTGCGGGCGAAAGCGGGTGACGAGCGCCGCGCGCGCGCCGAAGGTCTTCGCCGCGTACCACGCCGAGAGCCAGCCGACCATCGCGTCGGAGAAGAGGAGCGGCACGCGCGAGAGCGCATCGACCCCTCCGGCCAGCACAAGGCTCGAACGCCCGATCGCCATCGCGTCGATTGCCGAATCGATCGACTGCATCCCCGACGCGCAGTTGCGCATCACCGTCCAACCGGGGACGCGCAGGCCGCAACCCATCCGCAGCGCCGCGACGCGCCCGATGTTCACCTCGTCTACCGCGGGCGCCGCGCAGCCGAGGATCACTTCGTCGAGATCGGTCGGCGCGAACGGCATCCGCAGGAGCAGCGCGCGCCCCGCTTCGGTCGCGAGGTCGGACGCCGCGAACGGCCCCGGGCGATTACGCGATTTCAGGAACGGCGTGCGCGCGCCGTCGATGATATAGACCGGTTTCATCCGACCCGCGCCCGTGCGCGACCGACGCTGTCCGCTCGTGCCGCAGCGGCCTCCTCCTGCCTGAGGAGCGAGGAGCCGAGATCCTGCGCGAAGTCGTCGACGCGCACGACCTCGGCGACGAGCGCGCGCTGCTCGATGATCGCCTTCGCCTCGGCTTCGCTCAGGAGACCGGCGCGCACCGCACGCGCGAACACTGCGGTTGCGTCCTCGCCCGGCGACGTACGGGTGTCGAACGCACCGGCGTGCTGGGCGTCCTTCAACCTGCGTTCCAGGGGCTCGACCGCGAGCGTCTCCTCGAGCGCGCGCTCGAGGAGACCGACCGGCTCTTCAGGCGCGCCGATGAACACTCCGTTGGTCAACCGATCGCGCGTCTCCGATGGCTCGATCAGGAGCTTCGCGACCTCGTGGCCGAGCTGGTCGGACGGCACCTCGTACGGGCGGCCGAGCGGGAACACGACGCGCCACATGAGCGCGGAGAGAATGTGGTTCGGGAAGTTCGAGATCGCGCCCTCGATCGCGTTCTGCGCCTTGAACATCGCGTCCCAGATCGCCCAGTGGACGAGCGGGGCGTCGGCCGCCTTGCGCCCGTCCTGCTCGAAGCGCCAAAGCGTCGCCGACGCGAGGTAGAGGAACGAAAGCACGTCGCCAAGACGCGCCGAGAGCTTCTCCTTCCTCTTCAGCGCGCCACCCAGCGTGCCCATCGACACGTCGGCGAGGAAGGCGAGCGCCGAGGAGAAGCGCGTCAGTTGCTGGTAGTAGCGGCGCATCGCCGGGTCGATGTCCTTCGGAACGCGGACGAAATGTGACCCGGTGAGGCCCGTGACCAGCGTGCGCGCGACGTTGCGCAGCACGAAGCGGATGTGACCGAAGATCGCGCCGTCGAAGAGCCGCACGGCACGCTTGCGCTCGGTCGCGCGCGTCGCCGCCATTTCGTGCAGCACATACGGGTGGCAGCGGATCGCGCCCTGCCCGAACACGATGAGGCTGCGCGTCAGGATGTTCGCGCCCTCGACGGTGATCGACACCGGCATCTGCATGTACGCGGCACCGAGGAAGTTCGACGGCCCCATGCAGATGCCCTTGCCGCCGACGATGTCCATCGCGTCATTGATCACCTGGCGGCCGCGCTCTGTGATGTGGTATTTCGCGATGCCCGAGATCACCGCGGGCTTTTCGCCGCGGTCGACGATGCTCGCCGTCAGCATCCGCGCGGCGTCCATCAGGTAGAGGTTGCCGCCCATCCTCGTCAGCGGCTCCTCGATCCCCTCGAAGTGGCCGATCGCCGTCTTGAACTGCGTGCGTACCCGCGCGTAGGCGCCGGTCGCGCGTACGGCGAGCTTGGCCATGCCGGTGTTCGACGACGGCAGCGAGATGCCGCGCCCGGCGGCGAGGCACTCCATCAGCATCCGCCAGCCGTGACCGAGCATCGGCTGCCCGCCGATCACCCAGTCCATTGGGATGAACACGTCGCGACCCCAGTTCGGTCCGTTCTGGAACACCGCGTTCAACGGCATGTGGCGGCGGCCGATGTTCACGCCAGGATGCGTCGTCGGGATCAGCGCGCAGGTGATGCCGAGGTCGTCGCGCTCGCCGATCAGGTGCTCGGGGTCGTAGGCGCGAAACGCGAGACCGAGAAGTGTGGCGACCGGACCGAGCGTGATGTAGCGCTTGTCCCAGGTGACGCGCAGCCCCAGCACTTCCTTTCCTTCGTGATGGCCGCGACAGACGATGCCGAAATCGGGAATCGCCGCAGCGTCGGAACCGGCGTACGGATTCGTGAGCCCGAAGCACGGCAGTTCCAGGCCGCGCGCGAGGCGCGGCAGGTACCAGCGCTTCTGTTCGTCGGTGCCGTAGTGGAGCAGGAGTTCGCCGGGGCCGAGCGAGTTCGGCACCAGCACCGACACCGCGAGCGTGCCGCTCCGTGTCGAGACCTTGTTGATCACCTGCGAATGCGCGTACGCGGAGAAGCCGAGCCCGCCCCACGCCTTCGGGATGATCATGCCGAGAAAACCATGGTCCTTGACGTACTGCCACACCGGTGCGGGAAGGTCCTTGTAGACATTGGTCGTCTCCCAGTCGGACACCATGCCGCAGAGCGTCTCGACCTCGTTGTCGAGGAAGTGCTGCTCGTCGGCGGTGAGCTCCGTGCGCGGAAGCGCCAGGAGCTTGTCCCATGCGGGCTTGCCGGCGAAGAGCTCGGCGTCCCAGCCGACGGTGCCCGCTTCGAGCGCGTCGCGCTCGGTCTGCGACATCGCCGGCAGCACGCGCCTGAACCCGGCGAGGAGCGGCGCGCTGACGAACCGGCGTCGCAGCGGCGCAACGGCGAGCGGGATCGACACGACGATGACGATCACGGCGAGCGCGATCGCCCACGCGGGCGAGAGCGCACCCACACCCCAGCCCGCAGCGATCCAGACGAGGCCGGCGAGCGGCCAGACGATGCCCGGTACGTTGACGTACGCGAGTGCGACGATGGCGACGAGCGCGATCAGGACAAAGAGGACGATCATGCCGATGCCTCCGGTTGAGCCGCATCGAACGACGCGGACATTCCCGATCGGTGGGCGCGCCTCATCCGGGCACCCACGATTCGCGCTCGAGCTCGCGCTCGACCTGCGAGAGATCGGGAAGCGGAGCTTTCAGCCCCGCGAGCAGGAAAGGTGCGAGACGCCTGAGGAGGATTTCGTCGTTCGTCGTCTCGTGCGGGTCGACGGTCTCACGCGGGCTGAGTTCGGCGATGAGCTTCAGCGCGTCGGTACCGGCGAGCGTGTAGGAGAGCGCGCCCATGATGAAGTGCAGCCGCCACGAGAGCTCCTTCTTCGGAAGCTCGGGGAGCGCGCGCGCGAACGCGGCCTTGAAACGCGCGATCATCGCCACGTACTGTTCGGAAAGGAATCGGCGGATGAACGGCGCGGGGTCCGCATACGCGCGTCCGAGAAGGCGCAGGAAGTCCTTGCCGCCGCGCTCGTGATCGCGCGCGAGCCGCAGCGCAGGGATGAAGAGCGCCATCATGATCCGTTCGCACGACAGCGGCCTGCGCCCGGCGCGCGCTTCCAGCGCGGAGAGAAGCTCCAAACGCGCCAGGTTCATTGGATCGAGGCGCCGCGTCAGCACCGACTGGAAAAGCTCCTCCTTGCTGCCGAAGTGATAGTTGGCCGCGGCGAGATTCACGTCGGCCGCGGCGGTGATCGAACGCAGGCTCGTTGCCTCGAAGCCGTGCTCCATGAAGAGCGCCTCGGCGACGTCGAGGATGCGCGTGCGCGTCGCTCCCGGATCACGCGAGCGGATGACCACGGAGTTCTGGGAGCGCGCCGGCGCCTTGCGCCGCGCGGCGAGTGCGGTCAGTCGATCTGATGCGCTGGCCGCACGAGACGTTCCCGCCCGCTGCGCGGCCCTCGGTGACACCGGTTTCAAGCTGTCCCTCGTTCCCGATCGGATTCAAACGCCCGTTTCAATCCTACGTTCGAACGAAAGGGCTGTCAAGGCTGTCGCCGGGACCGATGCCCGCCACCGTCCATTTCCCCGGCTCGACGACACCTCTGACGGCCGTTCAGCCCAATAGATCCACGTGCATCGAATCTGGGTTGGCGTTGGCGCGGGCCGGCAATGCCCGTGCGGGCTTGCGGGCGGATTTCTGGTTGGACTATCGTGCGAGAAAATTGGGGAACGGCTTCGTTCCCGTCGTATTGGTGGGAAGGCCGTTGTCGTTCGGATCTCGACACCACGGATCTCGACACCACGTTAGGCGGCGCATGAATCCCATGTACGCGTACTGCGCGGCTCGTGTGCTGGACCACTGGGTCGGCAGCGAAGCACATCACCACCGTGCGTTGCAGGAACCGCGGCCTGAATCGATTCGCGACGCGCTTGCCTACTTCAGACGGCAGTTCACCGAGTGTCCGACCTGGCGTCAGCGTTTGAGCGTCGCCTCAAGTACGACCATCTTCT